>DASYPZ010000184.1:0-8158 GCA_036006105.1 Gemmatimonadales bacterium
AGCCCGGCAAGAACCCGGGTGTGGCGCACGATCGAAGCGGACATGGGTGGCGGTGGGTCCGGAAGGTGAGAAGGAGGACTAGTGAAACAGCGAGAGGAATACGTCGTAGAGCGCGTGACTCCAGGCCGCAATCCCGAAGCCGCGCAGCAGGTACAATGCGCTGAACAGGAGACCGGCGACCGCTCGAAAGGTAAACGAGCCCAGCGTGAGCTCGTCTCCATACGGCCCGACATAATGGAACAGCGAGAAGACCAGGGCACCCAGGACCGCCGCGAAGATTCCGGCGGCCGGCGCTCTCCACTTGAAGACGGTGCGTGCCAGCGCCGCCAGACCCGATACCAGGAGCACCCGGAAGAGCAGCTCCTCGTAGATGCCGGCGCCGAGCGAGATCATGAGCTGGGTCGGCAGGGCGAAACCGGTCAGCCCGTGCTGCCCCGTGCCCGCGCCGGCCACCAGCATGAGACGCCCGTTGAGCAGGAGCGACGTCAGTGCGCTGGTCACCCCGCCCAGCAGGACGGCGTAGAGCAGCGATTCCAGAAACATCCCGGCAAAGAAGCGGGGGACGATGGGGCCGTTGGCACGCCGGTCCCGAATCACCAGCCAGGCACCTGCTCCGAGCAGCAGCAGACTGAACGCGGTGACCCCGTACCGGCCTCCCAGTGTGATGAATACGCTCTTGAGCAGCACGTCGGCCCCGTTGCGTACCTCTCCGAGCTCGGTGCCCGAGAGGGCAAACGCGAGCACCTCGTAGAGCGCGAGCAGGGGGAGCGCAAACAGCAGGCTGTGCCGGGGAGCGCGGGCTGCGCGCCAGTAGGACGCGACCGGAGAAAGAGCGGGCATCCAGAAAGGTACACCTCTCCGCTTCCCGCTTTCCGCTCTCCGCTTACTTTGTGCGGGTGCCCTCCACCTCCTTCGCATACCGCGCGCTGCTCCGGCTCGGGACGGCCCTGGCGCCGCTACTGGGGAAAACGCGGCCCAAAGTCGCCCAGGGGCTGGCGGCCCGGTCCGGCGTCCTGGACCGGCTCCGCGCCTGGGGCGCCGCACACCGGGATCCCGCGAGACCACTGCTCTGGTTGCACGCCGCCTCAGTCGGGGAGGGACGCCAGGCCGAGGCTGTCCTCAAGACGCTTCGAAGCGCGCATCCCGATTGGCAGATTGCCTACACGCATTTCAGCCCATCGGCGGAGAGCCTCGCCCGCCAGATCGGCGCCGACATCGCCGACTATCTGCCGTTCGACCACCGCGGCGATGTGGATGCGGCTCTGGACGCGCTCCGGCCCACGGCGCTGGTCTTCTGCAAGGCGGACCTCTGGCCCGAGCTCGCCACCCGGGCGGCGCAACGCGGGATCCGGGTCGGGCTCATCGCCGCGACCGTGAGTACCGTCTCGGCCCGTTCCGGCCGGCTGGCAGGTCTGCTGCTGCGGCCGGGGTATCGAGCGGTGCTGCGCGCCGGGGCGGTCTCCCAGTCCGACGCCGTCCGGCTCGCGCGGCTCGGCGTCCCGGTCGACCGGATCGAGGTCACCGGAGATCCGAGGTTCGATAGCGCCCTCGAATATGCCCGTGCCATTCGACCCGACGACCCGCTGGTCGCCCTGGGACGCGGGGCGGCGACGCTGGTCGCGGGATCCACCTGGAGCGAGGACGAGCGCGTCCTCCTGCCCGCCTACGGGGCCGTCCGGGCCGCCCGGCCCGATGTCCGTCTGATTCTGGTTCCCCACGAGCCGACTCCCGACCATCTCGCGGGCCTCGATGCGATGGCTCTGCAGTTCGGCCTCGAAGCACCCCGTCGCTTGAGCGTCTCGGCCGATCCGTCCCCGCTCATGGTGGTGGACCAGGTGGGCGGGCTCGCCACGCTGTACGCCGCGGGGACGATTGCCTATGTGGGCGGTGGGTTCGGAAAATCCGGTCTCCATTCGGTGCTGGAGCCGGCGGCGTGCGCCCGGCCGGTGCTCTTCGGACCGGCCTGGCGGGCCAGCCGTGAGGCCGGTGTGCTGCTGGCGCGCCGGGCCGCGATCGTGGTGTCGAATGAGTTTTGCGATTGGCTCGACCTGGATGCCATGACGACGCAGGGCGGGGCCAGCCCGCTGGCCGCCATCTGGCTGGCCCTGCTCCGCAATCCCGAGCACGCCAAGGCAGCCGGTCGCCGGGCCCTGGAATGCGTCGAGGCCGGCATCGGGGCGGCCGCCCGAAACGCCCTCCTGGTTGAGCGCCTGATGGACCGCGGCTCGCCCGACGACTGAAACCACTCGGGAAGAGTCGGCGTCGGGAGAGAGACACCTCCCTTTCGGCGCCATGACACCGAGATCGATCGACGTACAGCTCTTCGGGACTCCGGACGTCCGGGTCGGCAGCTTCCGATGCCCGGTCGACCATCCCGAGTTCCGGGTGGCCGGCCCCATCGAGGGATACTCGGTGGCCTTTCCGCGGACCGCGGTCTGGATTCAGCACGAAGGGCAGCAGCCCTTCGTGGCCGATCCGATGGTCGTGACGGTCTACAACAAGGCCCAACCCTACATCAGACTTCCCCTCGCACCCGATGGCGATCGGGTGGACTGGTTCAGCGTGAGCCAGCCGCTCGCGGCGGCCGTCGCGGCGGAAATCGACCCGCCGTCGCGAGAGACGCCCCTGCGTCCATTCCGCACCGCACGGGCGCCGTGCGATCGGACATTGTACCGCCGACAGCGAGCCCTGCTTCACCGGATCGCACGGAAGGAGCTACCGTCGCTGGTGGTCGAGCAGCAGGTGGTCCTGCTCATCGCCGCGGTCCTCCGTGCGAGCACGGCGGCTGCGCGGCCCAATTCCCTGCGCCGACGGGTCCAGCGTGAGGTGGCGGAGGGAGCCCGGGCGGAGCTGGCCCGGGACCTGGCAACGACCCCAAGCCTGCAGGAGCTGGCCGGGCGTCTGCAGGTATCGCCGTTTCACCTGTGTCGGGTGTTTCATCGCTGGAACGGGATGACGCTGCACGAGTACTTGATCGAGCTTCGGGTGCGGGCTGCGCTGGAGGGTCTGGCCGATCCACCCGCGAATCTGAGCCTGCTGGCTCACCGCCTCGGATTCTGCAGCCACAGCCACTTCACGGCCGCGTTCCGTCGCCGGATGGGGGTTTCGCCCAGCCGATTCCGGCTGGAGCAATCGCTGACGAGCAGAGGGATGACGCTATCGTAGAGCCCGCGCTACCGTCCGATGACTACGCCCTCGTAGGTCACCGTTCTCGGCGCGATCAAGCCCAGGGTGATGCCGGTGACCAGGAGGTCGAACCAGCGGCTCCTGGTCCGGATCTTCAGCTGGACGATCTGTTCGCCTCCGACCAGCTGGGTCGAGAGCCCTTTGCGGAGATTGGCCTGGGAAAAGGTGATCAAGCCGAAGAACCCGTGCACCGTGTGAGCCGTCATCTTGAACGCCTTGCCGGGCGGAAGGTCACCGGGAGGAGCCGCCATGGTGACGGGCACGCCGAGGGTGGTGGCGTCGAACGTCTGGGCGCATGCGGAGACGGCCAGCAGGAGCAGAGGGGCAAGGGCGCGGGATGCCGCCCTCACGTGCCCACCTTGAACCCGAGGCCGAGACTCAGGACCGAAGGAGTGACGTGGCCTCCCAGGCTGACCCGGTCGTACATCACTCGGATCGCGAGTCCCGACAGAAACCCCAGATCGACGCCTCCGCTGATGCCGAACTTCGCCCGGGTATGGCTTGTCTGAGTGGCGGTCCCGCCATCCGAGGCCGTCGTGCGGGCCACGTCGACCCGAGGGGCGAGCCACGGCTTGATCGAGAACACGGGATTGGGAATGGTGAGCGCGACCCCGACCCCGACCGGCACATGCCACGTCTTGGTCGAGAGGGCGTCTCCCTCCACGCTCGTGCTGTTCACCTTCCAGTAGCCCACGCCGGTCTGAAAGGTGACCGACAACGGAATCAGCGGGCCGCCGAGGATCTTGAGGTTCCCGGTGAGCCCCACGGAGTTCACCGACTTTCCCGGACCCTTGGGATTCCAGGTGGCCACGCTGCCGGTCACGCCCAGCGGACCAAGTCCAATCGCCCCGGTTGCGCCCAGCGCGATCCCCTTCCCCGCGTCGCCATTGGGAAACCCGACGTCGGCAGCGATGCCGATACCGGTCCCTACCCCGGCGTTGCGTACCGGCAAGCCGGCCACCTGCGCGGCGAGGCCGCCGGTACTGCCGGCGGCCCCGAACGCAACGAGCGCGATCAGGCGCGATCTCAATCTCATGGGGATGTCCTCAACGGGCGATCGAAAAACCAAGCGAGAAATTCTCGATGTCGCCGATACCGATGCCCAGGCGGATCTCGAAACGGCGATTGACACGAAGATCGGCTCCCAGACCCAGCGCGACCGCGACATCATTGTTCCCGCTGCCGAAGTTCGGCACGATCACCGGCTCGGCGTAGGGCACCAGGCTCACCTTGCTGTTCTGGAACTCCACCCGGCGGCCCAGCGACAGCCCGATCGGAATCAGGAGCCGCGAACCCCCGCTGACCAGCTGCGCGCCCACACCGGTGATCAGCGCGCCGTCGAGCGGGAAGTCTTCGGTCTGGGTGATGACCCGGTAGCGAGCGTCGACACCCAGCAGCACCACCGCGTCGCCCCCGCGACCCTGATCGAGGATTCCGCCGCGGAGCGAGAAATCCCACTTGGCGGCCTTGTCACCGCTGAAGCCGTAGAAGCCCTCGAAGGCGATGTTCCCGGCATCTGAAACGTTGCCGCCGATCTCGTAGCGATCGAAGACCCGGTACGGAGCGTGGAAGACGGGGGTCCCGGTGGACTGGGCGGCGAGGGGAGCGGAGACGACGAGCAGGAGCGCGGCAGAGAGCAGGTTACGACGCATTCGGATCTCCCTGAACGTGTTCGGCGACGACGCGGACGGTGTTGGAGACGACCTGCAGGAAGCCCCCCTGCACATGAAAATGGCTGGTAGCGCCCCCGCTCCGTACCGAGAGCGTCCCGTTTCCGAGAATGGTCATGAACGGCGCGTGCCGGGGAAGAATACCCACCATGCCGTCATAGGCGGGAGCCACCACGCTGTCCGCCTCGCCGTCGAACACGGCGCGCTCGGGGCTGATCACCAGCACCCGCATCATGACGCCGCCAGCTCCTTGGCCCGGGCGATCACGTCTTCGATGCCACCCTGCATGTAGAACGCCTGCTCGGGCAGATGGTCGAACTCCCCGGCCAGCACCCGCTCGAAGCTCGCCACGGTATCCTCCAGCTTCACGTACTTGCCCTCGAAGCCGGTGAACTGGGTGGCCACGAAGAAGGGCTGCGACAGGAAGCGCTGCAGCCGGCGGGCCCGCCCGACGATCAGCTTGTCCTCTTCGGAGAGCTCGTCCATGCCCAGGATCGCGATGATGTCCTGGAGCGCCTTGTAGCGCTGCAGGGTTCGCTGCAGGCCCACCG
The DNA here is from genome assembly GCA_036006105.1 of Gemmatimonadales bacterium. GTDB lineage: Bacteria > Gemmatimonadota > Gemmatimonadetes > Gemmatimonadales > GWC2-71-9 > JABFSM01. The sequence continues at coordinate 5,408 of DASYPZ010000184.1, forward strand.
CGACGTCGTAGTGCCGCTGGCCCACATACTGGGCATCCAGGATCCGGCTGGTGCTGTCCAGCGGATCCACCGCGGGATAAATGCCGAGCTCGGAGATCGCCCGGGACAGCACCACCGTCGCGTCCAAGTGGGCGAAGGCGGTGGCGGGCGCCGGATCGGTGAGATCGTCGGCCGGCACGTAGATGGCCTGGACCGACGTGATCGAGCCCTTCTTGGTCGAGGTGATCCGCTCCTGCAGATCGCCCATCTCGGTACCCAGCGTCGGCTGGTACCCCACCGCGCTCGGCATCCGGCCCAGCAGCGCGGAGACCTCGGAGCCGGCCTGGGTGAATCGGAAGATGTTGTCGATGAACAGGAGCACGTCCTGGCCTTCGACGTCGCGGAAATATTCCGCGATGGTGAGGCCCGACAGCCCGACCCGGAGCCGGGCTCCCGGCGGCTCGTTCATCTGGCCATACACCAGGGCCACCGAGCCCAGGATGCCCGCTTCCTTGAACTCGAGATAGAGATCGTTGCCCTCGCGGGTGCGCTCCCCTACCCCGCAGAACACCGACCGGCCGCCATGGCCCTTCTGCACGTTGTTGATGAGCTCCTGGATCACCACCGTCTTGCCGACGCCGGCGCCGCCGAACAGGCCGATCTTGCCACCCTTGACGAACGGGGCGATCAGGTCGATGACCTTGATGCCGGTCTCGAAGATCGTCGTCTTGGGCTCGAGGTCGACGAACTTGGGCGTCTCGCGATGGATGGCCCACCGCTCGGTGTCCGCGGGAATGGCCGGCCCGCCGTCCACCGGCTCGCCCAGGACGTTGAGGATCCGGCCCAGCGCGGGCGCCCCCACCGGCACCGTGATCGGCCCGCCGAGGTCGAGCGCTTCCATCCCGCGCTTCACGCCGTCGGTCGAGCTCATGGCCACCGCGCGCACCTGGTTCTGGCCGATATGCTGCTGCACCTCGGCCACCAGCCGCACCTTCAGCGCGCCGCTGTTGTCTTCCACCAGCAGCGCCGAGTAGAGCTCGGGCAGGTGGTCGGGTGCGAACTCGACGTCCAGAACCGGTCCGATGATCTGGACGATCGAGCCGACATTTTTCTCAGTCGCGGTAGCGGTTGCCATGTGCTGGGTTCCTTGCGTTCGTTGAGTTCCTTGTCGGTCGGGAGGGCGGGACGGCGGGAGGCCGGTAGACCTATCGCCCCTGTCTTACCGCCCTACCGCCATACCGCCCTACCGCCTTAGCGTCATCATCCCTGCAATGCCGCCGCCCCGCCCACGATCTCCGAAATTTCCTGGGTGATCGCCGCCTGACGCTGCCGGTTGTAGGTCCGGGTCAGGAACTGGATGATCTCCCCGGCATTGTCGGTTGCGTTCTTCATCGCGGTACGCCGGGCGCCCTGTTCCCCGGCCGCCGTCTCCACCAGGCCGCGATAGATCATGTTGCGGACGTAGAGCGGCAGGAGCTGCTCCAGGATGGCGCCGGGATTGGGCTCCAGGATGTAGTCGGGGCGCCGCCCCTTGGCCGAAGGCGCTTCGACCGGAAGCACCCGCACCGTCGTGGGCGGGGTGGCCAGCGCGCTCACGAACCGCGCGTAGACCAGGTCGACGCTGGCCAGCTCGCCGGCCTCGTACGCCTTGATGAGCGGCTCGACCACACTGGTGGCGTGCTCCGCCGTGGGCCGGTCGCCGATGTCCTGACGGTCCGCAGCGAGCGGCCGCTTCAGATATTTGAAGAAGCCGGCGCCCTTCTTCCCGATCGCGTACAGGTCCACCGTGTAGCCCGACTTCTCGAGCAGCTCGATTTGCCGCCGCGCTTCCTTGATCAGGTTGGCATTGAAGGCGCCGGCCAGGCCGCGATTCGAGGTGACCATGATCAGCGCGGCCCGGGTCGGACCGCCCTTGGCCGGAGCCGCCGGGCGCCTTAGCAGCGGGAACTCGGCCTGCAATTCCGGCGTCACCAGGCCCGCGATGACGTCACGCAGCGCCTCGGCGTACGGCCGGGCGGCGACCACCCGATCCTGGGCACGCTTGAGCTTGCTGGTAGCGACCAGCTCCATCGTCCGGGTGATCTTCCGGGTGTTCTGGACGGACTTGATCCGTCCCCGGAGCTTCCCGCCCTTGCCCGCCATCTACTCGGCCCGGAACATCGGCTTGTAGGCCTCGATCGCGGCCTTGAGGCTGGCCGTGATGCCGTCGTCCAGCACCTTCTTGGTCCGGATCAGGTTCATCACATCACCGGGGGCGCTCTCGAGGTAGTCGAGGAAGCTCTTCTCCCACTGGCGGATGTGCTTGAGATCCACGTCGTCCAGGAAGCCGTTGGTCACCGCGTAGATGATCGCGACCTGCCGCTCGACCGGCACCGGCTGGTACTGCGGCTGCTTGAGCACCTCCACCAGGCGCGCACCCCGGGCCAGCTGCTTCTGGGTCGCGGCGTCGAGGTCCGACCCGAACTGGGCGAAGGCCTCCAGCTCGCGGAACTGCGCCAGCGAGAGCCGCAGCGGGCCCGCCACCTGCTTCATCGCCTTGATCTGCGCGTTCCCGCCGACCCGGCTGACCGAGATGCCCGCGTCGACCGCCGGTCGCACGTTGGAGAAGAAGAGATCGGTCGTGAGATAGATCTGCCCGTCCGTGATCGAGATGACGTTGGTCGGGATGTAGGCCGAGACGTCACCCGCCTGGGTCTCGATGATCGGCAGCGCGGTCAGGGAGCCGCCCGGCTTCTTGATCCGGGGGTCGTACTTCACCACGCTCCCATCTTC
>DASYPZ010000185.1:0-4401 GCA_036006105.1 Gemmatimonadales bacterium
GCGGGGCAGAACTGGGAGCGGATGAACCCGGCCGTCGCCGGCCCGCCGTTCTACTACCACAAACTGTTCGCCGATCCCAAGGACCCCGATCGGGTCTACGCGATGAACGTCCAGCTCCAGGTGACCGAGGACGGAGGCCGGACCTTCCGCTCGATCCAGGGTCGTTCCACCCACGTCGACAATCACGCGCTGTGGATCGACCCCGACGATACCGGCCACATCCTCTCGGGCAACGACGGCGGGTTGTATCAGACGTTCGATCGGGGCGCCACGTGGAGCTACGTCGCCAATCTGCCGCTGGTGCAGTTCTACAAGGTGGATGTGGCCCAGAGCGAGAGTCCGTTCTACCTGGTGTGCGGCGGCACCCAGGACAACAACTCGGTCTGCGGCCCCTCCGGCACCCGGAATCAGCACGGGATCGCCAACGCCGACTGGTTCATCACCACGGGCGGCGACGGATTCACCAGCAAGATCGACTGGCAGGACTCCGGCACGCTGTACGCCGAGTCGCAGCACGGGGAGATGGTCCGCTACGACCGGAGCACCGGAGGCCGGATCGGCATTCAGCCCCAGCCCGAGAAGGGAGACTCGGCGCTCCGCTGGCACTGGGATTCTCCCCTGATCATCAGTCCCCACAGCCACACCCGGCTCTACTTCGGCTCGCAGCGCCTGTTCCGGAGCGACGATCGGGGCGACAGCTGGAAGCCGATCAGCGGGGACCTGAGCCGCCGGATCGATCGCAACAAGCTCAAGATGATGGGGCGGGTCTGGAGCGTGGACGCGGTCGCCAAGAATACCTCGACGTCCTTTTTCGGGACGATCGTCTCGCTGGCCGAGTCTCCGCTCAAGGAAAACCTGGTGTACGCCGGGACTGACGACGGCACCCTCAACATCACCGAGGACGCCGGCGCCACCTGGCGGAGGATCGAGCATTTCTCCGGAGTGCCCGACACTTCGTTCGTGTCCAGCGTCACCCCCTCGCGGCACGATCCGAATACCGTCTACGCCTCCTTCGACAACCACAAGGCGGGTGACCTCAAGCCCTACCTGCTCAAGAGCACCGATCAGGGACGGAGCTGGACCTCCATCGCGGGCAATCTGCCGGAACGCGGCTCGGTCCTGGCCACCGCCGAGGATCACGTCAACCCGAATCTGCTGTTCGCCGGCACCGAGTTCGGCGCCTTCTTCACGGTGGACGGGGGCAAGAAGTGGATCAAGCTGGCGGGGTTGCCCACGATTCCGGTGCGGGACATCGCGATTCACCGCAAGAACAGCGATCTGGTGCTGGCCACCTTCGGACGGGGCTTCTACATCCTGGACGACTATTCCCCGCTCCGCGACGCGGCCCGGGTCGTGGAACAGCGCACCGCGCTGCTGCCGGTGCCGGATGCGCCGATGTACATCGAGGCGTCACCCCTGGGGGGCGGCCAGCGCGGCGCGCAGGGAGACGCGCTCTACACCGCGCGCAACCCCGGCGTCGGCGCCGTCTTCACCTGGTTCATGCGGAGCGAGCTCCGCACCCGGCGGGCCCGGCGGCTGGCCGCCGAAAAGACGGCGGGCACCAAGGGAGAAGACGTGTTCTATCCGGCGCTGGACAGCCTCCGCGCCGAAGATCGCGAGGAGGCGCCGGCGGTGATGCTCACGGTGACGGATGAACAGGGCAATGTGGTGCGCCGGCTCACCGGTCCCGCCACGGCGGGATTTCAGCGCGTGACCTGGGATTTCCGCTACCCGCCCCCGACCCCGGTCACGTCGCTGGTGCCGCCCCAGCGCGGACCCGACGACGATGGATTCGCCGGGCCCTCGGGACCGATGGCGGTTCCGGGCACCTACAAGGTGACGCTCTCGATTCGCCAGGACGACGCGGAGACGGTGGTGGGATCGCAGACCTTCAAGGCCGTGCCGCTGGGCCAGGGACCCCTGTCCGCGCCGGATCGTGCGGCGGTGGCCGCCTTCCACCAGGAAACCGCGCGACTCCAGCGGGCGGCGATGGGCACCAATGCCGCGCTGGGCGAGGCCGACACCCGGCTGCAGCTGCTGCGCCGCGCGATCGACGCGGTGCCCGCGGCGCCGGCACTGGCCGAGCGGGCCCGGGTGCTCAGCCAGCGGCTGCGAGTCCTGCGGACCGAGATGGATGGGGACAACGTGATCGCGGGCGAGAGCGAGCCGACCCCACCCACGCTGAACGACCGGATCCAGCGGGTGGTCCAGAACACCTGGTCCACTGTCTCGGCGCCGACCGCCACGCACCGGAGGAACTATCAGATCGCCTCGGAGGAGCTGGCCGCCTTTCTGCCGCGCTTCCGCGCGCTGCTGGACGATCAGAAGAAGCTCGAGGATGATGCGGAGGCGGCGGGGGCGCCGTGGACGCCGGGGCGGGTGCCGGTGTGGAAGCCCTGAGGGAGGCTACGACGCCAGGACGCTAAGAGGCTAGGAAACCACTTGGCGTCCTAGCGTCATAGCCTCTGTGCCTCCCTCACGGCGCCGCGCCGAACACGATCTCCCCATTGACCACCGTCATCACCGCTTTGGTCTTGGGGATCTCCAGCTCCGGAATCGTCATGATGTCCTGATTCAGGATGGTGAGGTCGGCCAGCTTGCCGACTTCGATCGATCCGCGCTTGGCTTCCTCGAAGGCCGCGAACGCCGGCCAGATGGTGAACATCCTGAGCGCCTGGGCCCGGGTGACTTTCTCCTCCGGGTGCCATCCTTCGCCCGAGTGCCCCGAGAGATCCTTCCGCGCCACCGCCGCATAGAACTCGATCATCGGCTCGCCCCGCTCCACCGGAGCATCCGAGCCCCCCGGCACCGGAACACCGAGCTTGATGAACGTCTCCCAGGCATAGGCGCCCTTGAGGCGGTCCATGCCGAGCCGCGAGGGCGCGAAGTAGAGATCTCCGATGGCGTGGGACGGCTGCATCGAGGCGATGACGCCCAGCGTCTTGAAGCGCGGGATATCCGCGGGATTCACGATCTGGGAGTGCTCGTCGCGCCAGCGGGGTTCCTTGACCGCGCGCTGGTCCTCGGGCACTTCCTTCATGGCGCGCTCGTAGAAATCCAGGGTCAGCCGGTTGCCCCGGTCGCCGATGGAGTGGGTGGAGACCTGGATGCCCTTCCGCAGCGCCGCGATCAGCATCGGCATGAGCGCGACGGTATCGGTGGTGATGAGCCCGGAGGTACGGGCATCGTCCGAGTAGGGAGCCAGCAGCGCCGCCCCCCGGCTGCCCAGCGCCCCGTCCATGACCACCTTGATATTGCGCACCGTGAGACGCCCGTCGAACTCGCCCAGCACCGGTCCCTGTTCGATCAGCCGCGTGGCATCGGCGCCCGGCCCGGTGATGTTCTTGTAGATCCGGATCTTGATCTTGCCGTCCCGATACAGCCGCCGCATCCGCTCGACGTCGGCCCAGGTGCCGTGCGCATCCTGGATCTGGGTCCATCCCAGCGACAGCTCGCGTTCGACGCCCTTGGTGATCTGCTCGTCCAGCTCCGCCTCGGACCTGGCGGGCACCAGCCGGCCCACCAGCCCCATGGCCCGGTCGGTCAGCATGCCGGTGGGTTCGCCGGAGGCATCCTTGTTGATCGCGCCTCCGGCCGGCGGCCGGGTGTCGCGGGTGATACCGGCCAGCTTGAGCGCGGCGCTGTTGGCCACCACCGCGTGACCGTCGGCCCGTTCCAGCACCACCGGATTGGTGGGCGCGATGCGGTCCAGGTCCTGCCGGGTGGGAAAGACCGGCGGTTTCCAGAAGGTCTCGATCCATCCTCGCCCGGTGACCCACTGACCCGCCCTGGTCTGGTCCACCCGGGCCTTCACCAGCGCGAGAAACTCCTCGAGACTCTTGGTGCCCTCGAGGTTCAGGGTCATCTCCCGTTCGCCCACCCCGGCCAGGTGCATGTGGGCATCGGTCAGGCCGGGCAGCACGGTCGCGCCGTGCAAATCGATCACCCGGGTCTTGGGACCGGCGAGCTTGCGCGCGCCACCCACCGAGCCCACGAACACGATCTTGGTTCCCTGGATCGCGACCGCCTCGGCGCGACTCTGCTTCTCATTGGCGGTGTACACCTTGCCGTTGATGAAGACGAGGTCGGCCGGCTCCTGCGGCCGGGAGGCCATCGCAGGCGTCAGCACCGCGAAGGCGGCGACAAGAGGGGCCCATCGCATGCTCAGCTCCTGGTTCTGGTAGCGGTCGTCAGGTGCTCGCCGGTGTCGGCGTCCGGCGGCACCGGCTTCGGAGCCACCGGATACAGACCGGCATCGGCCAGCTGCTTGTAGAAGGCCGGCAACCGGGCGATGAAGGCGTTGACCTCGGCGATGGCGCCGGGAACATCGCGCTTGATTTCCCCGAGCTGGCGCAGTTCGGACTCGCTGGCGGGGACGGTGGCGCCGTCGATGCCGCCCGA
>DASYPZ010000186.1:0-20006 GCA_036006105.1 Gemmatimonadales bacterium
GGTGCTGCTGGACCGGGCCGCCGCCGAGAGCCTCCGCGAACGGCTGCTCAAGAAGTCGTGGTCGGTCTCGGCCAGCGAGGACAAGCCGGGAACCCGCCGGCCCGCGCCGCCGTTCACCACCTCGACGCTGCAGCAGGAAGCCAACCGGAAGCTCCGGCTCTCCGCGCGGGACACCATGCGGGTGGCGCAGAGCCTGTACGAAAACGGCTACATCACCTACATGCGCACCGACTCGGTCAACCTGTCCAAGCAGGCCATCACCGCGGCGCGGGAATGTGCCGAGCGGCTCTACGGCAAGGCCTACGTTCCGGACAAGCCGCGCTTGTACAGCGCCAAGAATGTGCATGCGCAGGAAGCGCACGAGGCCATTCGCCCGGCCGGCTCGCACTTCCGGACCCCGGACGAGACCAAGCTCACCGGTCGCGAATACGATGTGTACGACCTGATCTGGAAGCGGACGGTCGCGTCCCAAATGCCCGACGCCCGGATCACCAGCCTCGTGGTCACCCTCGACGTCGACGATGCCACCTTTCGCGCCTCCGGCAAGCGGATCGACTTCCCCGGATTCCTCCGGGCCTACGTGGAGGGAAGCGACGATCCCGAGGCCGCGCTCGAGGACCAGGAGGTGCTGCTCCCGCGTCTCGATGTGGGAGACAAGCCGGTCTGCGTCGGCCTCGATGCGCTGTCCCACGAAACCCAGCCGCCGCCCCGGTTCACCGAGGCCAGCCTGGTCCGTGAGCTGGAGGCCGATGGGATCGGTCGCCCCAGCACCTATGCCAGCATCATCGGCACCATCGTGGAGCGCGGCTACGTCCAGAAGCAGGGACAGGCCCTCGTGCCCACGTTCACGGCGTTTGCGGTGACCGGTCTGCTGGAGCAGCATTTCCCCCGGCTGGTGGACCTCAAGTTCACCGCCAAGATGGAAGAGCAGCTCGATGAGATCGCGGAGGGCACGGCGGAATGGCTGCCGTACCTGAAGCAATTCTATCTGGGGAAGGAGGGCCTCCAGAAACAGGTGGAGACCCAGGAAAAGAAAATCGATCCCGCCGCGGCCCGCACCGTGCCCGTGGGCGGCCTCGAGGACGCCATCATTCGCATAGGACGGTTCGGCCCATACGTCGAGGTGGAACGCGACGGCGAAATGCTGCGCGCGTCGCTTCCCCGCGATGGCGCCCCGGCCGATCTGACCATGGAAACGATCGAAGAAGTGCTGCGGCAAAAGCGGGAAGGTCCCGAAGTACTCGGGCACCATCCCGATAGCGGTGAACCGATCATGGTACTGACCGGACAGTACGGACCCTATGTGCAGCTGGGGCCGGTCAGCGATGAGAATCCCAAGCCGAAGCGCAGCAGCCTGCCCAAGGGCATGAAGCCGGAAGACGTCACGCTGGAGGTGGCGGTCGGGCTCCTGGCGCTGCCCCGGCTTCTGGGTACCCACGCCGAGACCGGCGCGAAGATTCTGGCCGGGCAGGGGCGCTTCGGTCCCTACATCGTGCACGACAAGGGTAAGGACGGAAAGGACTATCGCTCCCTCAAGGGTGAGGACAACGTCCTGACGGTTTCGCTGCCGCGGGCCCTCGAGCTGCTGGCCCAACCCAAACTGACCCGGGGACGACGCGCCGCTCCTACGCCGATCAAGGAGCTCGGACCCCACCCCGCGGACGCCGCCCCGGTCGCCCTGTTCGACGGCCAGTATGGCCCCTACGTCAAGCACGGGACGATCAGCGCCTCCATCCCCAAGGGAAAGGATCCCCAGAGCGTGACGCTGGCCGAGGCGGTCGAGCTCATCGCCGCCCGAAAGGACCGTGGGCCGGCACGGAAACCGGCCCGAGCCAGCCGGGCCTCCGCGCGCAAACGGTAGCCCTCCGGGGGGGTCCTCTCTCTGGTGCGATAACGGACCCCTCGTTATCGTGAAGAGGTGGTAACGATATCGGGCTCTGTTCTCGCCCCGATTTCCCCCAAAGACCTCGGTCACGGCAGTCGATGAACCTGTTCAAGCAGTGGCTTGACCGGTCCCTGGGACGCCGCATCGGCGTGCTGGTCTCGGTCCTGCTCCTGCTGGTGTGCGGCGCCATCACCGCCGTCTCCTACCTCCAGGTCCTCAACCTTGCCCGCGAGGCCACCGAGACTCGGCTGCGGCTGGTCGGCCGCCAGCTGGCCGACCTGCTGGCCCGCGGTCCGCTGGGCGCGGTCTCGACGCTCGGCAAGGTGGTCTCCGATCCATCGTTTTCGACCCTGCTGATTCGCGGGGGTCGTCCCGATACCGCCGCGGTCGATCGGCTGCTTCGCCAGCGCATGGCTCCTACCTCCCGCATCGTGTTCGATATCCGGGACGGCAGCGGGACGATCGTCCGTCAGGTTGGACCCCTGGGCCAGCCGGCCTGGTTCGGTCCGGCGGAGGTCGCGATTCCCGAGGGCGGGACCGTGGGCCCTTTCGTGCGGCTCGACGATTCGACGATCTACTACGACGTCCGGGTCCCCATTCCGGGGACTCTCCCGGGCAGCGTGGTCGAGCGTCCCCGGGTCAACATTTCGGATGACGGTGCCGCGGCGATCAACGCGCTGGTGGGGCCGGGTACCCAGATCCTGATCGGTAGTCCGGTCACCGGTGCGTGGACCGATCTGGCCCGCGTGGTGGGGGGCCCACCTGCCAGGGCATCGCGGATCGATACCGCCTCGGTCTTCATTCTGGCGGGAGACTCCCGCATCGGGATGGCGCAGGAAACTTCCGGAGTGCCCTGGGTGGTGATGGTGTCCATGTCGCAGGCCGTGGTAGACGCCCCGGCGCATGCCTATTTGCGCCGCGCGATCATGGTGGCACTGCTGGCCATGGTGCTGGGCACCCTCGGGGCCGCGGCCCTCGGCCATCGCCTGAGCGGTCCCATCCGCGAGATCACCGGCGTCACCGAGCGACTCGCCTCGGGGGATACCGAGACCCGTGCCGACGAAAGGTCATCGGGAGAGATCGGGCGGCTGGCCCGTTCCTTCAATGCCATGCTGGAACAGGTCACCCACTCCACCGCCCGGCTCCGCGACAGTGAAATCAGTCTGCGGGCATTCGTGTCGCACGCCAGCCAGGGCATCTGGCATGCGGAGTTTTCGCCGTCGCTGGAAACCGACGTGCCCACCGACTACCAGATCGACCAGTGGTACCTGCGCAGCCCGATGGTCGAATGCAATCCGGCGCTGGCCCGCATGCTGGGCGTGGAGTTCACCGGCGACCTGATCGACGTTCCGCTGGAGCAGCTCTTTCCCCGAGCCGACCCGCGGAGTCAGGCCTTGCTGCGGGAATTCATCGCGCAGGGGTATCTGATCTCTCACGCGGAGCTGCAGACCGCCGGCGGGGAGGAGTCCAAGCGGGTCTTCGTGAACGACCTGATCGGGCTGGTGGAGCATCAGCGGCTGCGCCGGATCTGGGGCACCCGCCGGGAAGTGACCATGGAGCGCATGCTGGACGACCGGCTGGCCCAGGCGCAGCGACTGGAGGCGATCGGAAGACTGGCCGGCGGGGTGTCACACGACTTCAACAATCTGCTCACGGTCATTCTGGCCCATTCGGACCTGTTGCTGGAACGACTGCCCGATGGTTCGGCCGACCGGGGGGACGTCGAGGAGATTCGCCAGACGGCGATGCGGGCGGCCCAGTTGACCCGGCAGCTCCTGCTCTTCAGCCGGGGCCAGGTTGCCCGACCGGGCGTCGTGAACGTGAACCAGGTGACCTCCTCGGTCGAGGGCATGCTGCGGCGGGTCATCGGCGAGGATATCGCGCTCACCCTGAGGCTCACTCCGGACGTGAGCCTGGTGCGGGCCGATCAGGGCCAGCTCGAGCAGGTGCTGATGAACCTGGTGGTGAATGCCCGCGACGCCATGCCCGAGGGTGGCAGTCTGGAGCTTCGAACCGGGGAGGTGGAGATCGATGCGGAATACGTGAGGCTGCGCCCCACCATGCGGCCCGGCCGCTACGTGATGATTGCGGTCACCGATACCGGAGTGGGGATGCCCATCGAGGTGCAGCAGCATGCGTTCGAGCCGTTCTTCACCACCAAGGCCAAGGGGAGCGGCACCGGGCTCGGGCTCGCGACGGTGTACGGCATCGCGCGGCAGGGCGGGGGCGACGTGACGATCTATTCCGAGGTCGGCCGAGGCACCACGGTCAAGGTCTTCCTCCCCGCGCGGTCGGAGGGCGTGCTTCCCTCGACCGATGGGTTCCACGCGGCGCCGGTCAACCTGGCGGGCAACGAAACCATCCTGCTCATCGAGGACGAGCCGTCGCTGCGCGACATGGTGCGCCGGGCGCTGACCGCCACCGGGTACACCGTGATCGCCGCGGCAGACGGGGCCGAAGGCATCCGGCTGAGCGAGCAGCGGAGCGAGCCGGTCGATCTGGTCCTGACCGACATGATCCTCCCCGGTATGAGCGGCAGGGAGCTCTCGGCCGAATTCCGCCGCCGGTTGCCGGGTCTGCCGATCATCATCATGTCGGGGTACACCGGCGAGACTTACCCCGCGCTGGAAGCGCTTCCCGAGGGCGTCGGCTACCTGGAAAAACCCTTCTCGCTCGCCGATCTGCGCAATCGGGTCCGGGAATCCCTGGACGAGGCGCCGCGCTGATCAGAGCAGGGTGCCGTGCAGCATGATGGCGGCCACGCTGAAGTAGATCACGATGCCGGTGACGTCCACCAGGGTGGCGACGAACGGCGCGGAGGCGCTGGCCGGGTCGAACCCCAGGCGCCGAAGCGCGAAGGGCAGCATCGACCCGGTCAACGACCCGAAGGTCACCACGCCCAGCAGCGAGCAGCCCACCGTCATGGCCACCAGCTGGTAATGCTCCCCGTAGTTGTACCAGCCCATGAACTGCCAGAGCAGGATGCGAAGGACGCCGATCCCGCCCAGGATGGCGCCGAGGGCCGCCCCGGCCGGCAGCTCCCGCATGGCGACCCGCCACCAGTCCTTGACCGTGACCTCGCGGAGGGCGAGGGCCCGGATGATCAGCGAGGTGGCCTGCGAGCCGGAGTTGCCCCCCGAGCTGATGATCAGCGGAATGAAGAGCGCCAGCACGACCGCGCGCTCGATCTCGTGCTCGAATCGTCCCATGGCGGTCGCGGTGAACATTTCGCCGATGAAGAGCGCGCAGAGCCAGCCGGCCCGCTTCTTCACCATCGCGCCGAACCCGATCTCGGTATAGGGCTCGTCCAGCGCCTCCATGCCGCCGAACTTGTGCACGTCCTCGGTCTCTTCCTGGACCAGGGCGTCGATCACGTCGTCGACCGTCACGATGCCGAGCATCAGCTGGCGGTCGTCCACCACGGGAATGGCGAGGAGGTTGTACTTGCTGATGAGCCGGGCCACTTCCTCCCGGTCGACCTGCGGTCCCACCGTGAGCGGGGTCCGGTCGGTGCCGATGTTGATGACCTGGGTGGGCGGGTCGGCCATCACCAGCTCGCGGAGCGAGATGACGTGAATCAGGGCCTGGGTTCCCGGGTCGGTCACGTAGATCGCGTAGACCGTCTCCTTCCGGCCTCCGACCTGGCGCACGTAGCTCAGGGACTGCTCCGCGGTCCAGTTCGACGGGACGCTCACGAACTCCGTCGTCATGATGCCGCCCGCCGTATCGGCCTGGTACTGCAGCAGCAGCTTGAGCGACTCGCGGGTTTCCGGGGCGACGGTTTGCAGCAGCCGGGTCCGGCTGGCCGGCTCGAGCTCGCGGAACAGATCGGCCTGCTGGTCCGCCGACATCGCGTCGACCAGATCCGCGGCATCGCTGGGGGACATGCTGGCGACGATGGCGGAGCGATGCTGGACCAGCTCCGGTTCGTCGAAGATCTGCACCGCGAGGTCGAATGGAACCGCCGAGAGCACCTTGGCCGCGGCGGCCGGTTCCAGGGCCCGCAGCGCCTCGGCGATATCGGGCGGCTGCATGGTGGCCAGGACGGCGGAGAGCTCCACCGGGTCGCCGCAGAGGAGGTACAACAGCTCGGGAGTGGGCTTGTCGGTCTGGTCCAGCGTGGGCGTCATGGCAATGTCCTGCGGAGGGCAAGAGTTCGGCCGGCCTGCTGCAAGGTACCGCCGGTTCCCGCCGCGAATCACCCCCCCGCGTTGACGGGTCGGCTTCGTTACGGATATGTTGTCGCCGCCGGGACGGGTGCTCGAGTGGTTTAAGAGGCACGCCTGGAAAGCGTGTAAACCTGAAAGGGTTTCGCGGGTTCGAATCCCGCCCTGTCCGCTGGTGACGTCAGGATCGAGGGGCCCTCGCGGGCCCCTTTGTTCTTGGATAGGTTCCGATCACCGGTTTCGGAGGGAACTAATCGTCCCGGTCCGGCGTTATTAGGTTACTACGACACTTGCCGCGAGCCAGACCATGTTGATCGGACGACCCCAGGACATCCCCACCCGCGAGATCACCGACGAGCGGCTCTTCTGGAACCGCCGGGAGTGGCTGACTTCCGTCGGCATGGGCCTGGCGGGCGCGGTGGCGCTCCCCCGGCTGGCCGGCGCCCAGGAGGCCCTGAAGCCCGATTCCTGGGATGCTATCACCAGCTACAACAATTTCTACGAATTCGGCACCGACAAGGGCGATCCCAAGGAAAACGCGCATACCCTCAAGCCGCGCCCCTGGTCCATTGCCGTCGAGGGGGACGTCAAGAAGCCCGCGGTGTACGCCTTCGACGACTTCTTCAAGGGCATGACCCCGCAGGAGCGGATCTACCGGCATCGCTGCGTCGAGGGCTGGTCGATGGTGGCCCCCTGGCTGGGGTATCCGCTGCGGGACATCATCACCCGGCTGCAACCGGGCACCAAGGCCAAGTACGTAGAGTTCGTCACCCTCCTCGATCCGGTCCAGATGCCCGGGCAGCGGCGGGCCGTGCTCGACTGGCCGTACGTCGAGGGGCTGCGCATGGATGAGGCGATGCACCCGCTCACCCTGCTCACCGTGGGGATCTACGGCAAGACGATTCCCAATCAGAATGGGGCCCCGGTCCGCCTGACGGTGCCGTGGAAGTACGGCTTCAAGAGCATCAAGTCGATCGTCAAGATCCGTTTCGTCGAGAAGCAGCCGGTCAACACCTGGCAGATCGCGACGCCCAACGAATACGGGTTCTACGCCAACGTCAATCCGAACGTCGACCATCCCCGCTGGAGCCAGGCCAAGGAGCGGCCTCTGGGGCAGCTCTTCAAGAAACCGACCCTGATGTTCAACGGATATGCCGATCAGGTGGCCTCGATGTATTCCGGGATGGACCTGCGCGTGAATTTCTGACCCGGGCATGACCGAGGCGCAAGTCATCCGGCGGGTCGTCAAGCCGATCCTCTGGGTGGCGGGCCTCGCGCCCCTGGGCTGGCAGGTCTGGGCATTCCTGACCGGCCACCTCGAGGCGGAGCCGGTGAAGGGGATGGAGCACTTCACCGGTCGCACCGCGATCATCATCCTCTTCATCGCACTCAGCATCACCCCGCTCCGGCGCCTTACCGGCCTCAACGGCCTGGTGAAAATCCGGCGGCTCATCGGGCTCTTCGCATTCTTCTACGCGCTGATTCACTTCAGCATTTTTCTGGTCTTCGACCTCGAGCTCTCCTTCGGCGACCTGCTCACCGAAGTCGTGAAACGGCCCTGGATCACCGTGGGCTTCGCGGCCCTCATGATCCTCACCCTCCTGGCCGTCACGTCGCCGCAGGCGATGCTCCGGCGGCTCGGCGGCAAACGATGGCAGGCCATCCACCGGCTGGTGTATCTGGCCGCGATCCTCGGGATCGTCCATTTCCTCTGGTCCCAGAAAAAGGACGTGACGCTCCCGGTGCGCTACGCGGTGGTCCTCGGCGTGATCCTCGGGGCCCGGCTGATTCCCAGGCGTCGCGCCGTACCGCGGGCCCCCGTCGCGCGCCCCGGGTAACCGTTCGGAGGCCCGGGGACGCCATTCCCCGCGAAGTCTTTGGCGTTCCATCGGTCCGTCCTTAGATTCCCGCCTCGATGCTGAGCGCTCTTCGCCGGTCCCGCATGCTCGCCCTGCTGCTGTTCGCCGCGTCCCCGGCGGTCGGCGGAACGGTGTTGCCGGCCATACATCCCTGTCCGGTGGATGCGCCCTGGCTGGCCCGTCATGCGCCGTCGGGCCATGCCGGCCATCAGGGGCACGGCAACCCGGTCGGCACCCACCACAACGAGACCTGTCACTGTATCGGGAGCTGGCTCTCGGGAGCCGCGCTGATACCGCCGCGTGCGCCGGTCACCGTCACCCAGCTCCTGACGCTCTTTGCCCCGCCGGAGATCTTTCCGGGAGATTCCTCGCTTCGCCTGGATCCTCCCGCCGCGCTGCTACCGCCCGCCACAGCTCCACCACTCGTCTGAGCCGCGGGGCGCTCCTGCGCCCGACGTCCGATCGTTCCGCCCGCGAGGGCGGGCGCATGCTCATCCGTGGCCCCATCGGGGCCGCGGCTTTCTCGAGTGGAGACATCATGCACATCAACCGCGCCGCGCTGCCCGTGGCGATGCTACTGACACTGCGATGGGGAGCGGGCGTGGCCCAGCAACCCACCGCTCCCGATACGACGACCCGCAAGGCGTCGCAGCTCGATGAGATCACGGTCACGGCCGCCCCGGCACGGCGGAGCGACCCGGCCGCGACGCTGAGTATCCCGCGCCTGCTGTTCCGCTCGGCGCCGGGCAACAACCCCTACGACCGGCTGCGTCAGGTGGCCGGGCTGGAAGTCCACGACCAGGGCCAGGGCCCCGGCTTCGCGTCGAATGCGTCGCTGCGGGGATTCTCCTCGGACCACTCCACCGACATCGCGCTCTGGATCGACGGGGTGCCCATCAACGAGCCGGTCAATGGCCACGCCGAGGGCTACAACGACTGGAGCCTGATGTTTCCGCAGGCGGTCCAGAGCATCGAGATCTTCAAGGGTCCCACCAACCCGCTCTACGGGAACTTCGCGATGGCCGGCGTGGTGAACGTCCGCACCCTGGAACGCACCGGCCGCACCGAGTTTCAGGCCTCCGGTGGCTCGTATGGCCAGGTCGACGCCTCGCTGCTCTCGGGCTGGGACCGGGAACATTCCGGGGGAGTCGTGGCGCTGCGCGGGATGCGCGAGGACGGCTGGCGGCCCAACAGCGGCTATCAGCTGGGGCAGGGGCACCTGCGCGCGGTGCGGGACCTGTCCCCGACCACCACAATCGACGCCGGCATCGAGCTCTATGCGGCCGGGTGGGATTCACCCGGATTCCTGACCCTCGACCAGTTCGCGGCGCGGGAATTCTCCCACATCTCGGATCCGACCGACGGCGGATACAAGCATCGCGCCCAGGAGCGCGTCAGCCTTCGCGTGCTGTCCGGCTCGATGATATCGCGCACCACAGTCTACGCGACCCAGGGCCGCTGGCAGCTCTTCCTCACCACACCGCCCGAAGGCGGCACGACCGAGGGCTCCGGCAGCCAGACCGAGGAAGAGGATCGGCGCTACGGATTCGGCGCCACCAGCGCGCTCTCCTGGATCGGGGCGAACACCGAGCTGACCGTCGGCGCCGAGGGCCGGTGGGATCACTCCAGCTACGAGAACTGGCTCACCATTCAGCGGCAGCGGGACGCGGCGCAGGATCTGGTGGGCGCGTCCCAGGCCTCGGGGGCGCTGTTTCTGCAGTCCTCCGCGTCCCTGACGCCGTGGCTCCGGCTCAGCGCCGGCGGCCGGGCCGATGTGCTCCACGCGCACGTCGCGCCGGACGGGGCTCCGAGCGGCTCGGCCACCCGCTCCCTGGTTTCCCCCAAGGTCGGGCTCCTGGCGCACCTCCCCCGGCTGGTCGACCTCTACGCCAATGTCTCCCGTGGCTTCCGGCAGACCGACGGGGTCATTCGCGATCCGAACCTGCCGTTCATCACCGCGTGGAACTACGAAGCGGGATTGAAGCTGGACCGCGACCGGGTGAGCGGATCCGCCGCGGTGTTCCGGATGGATGTGAGCAACGAGCAGACCTTCGACCCGATCACCCTCACCTCCGTGAGCGGTGGAGCCAGCCGGCGCCAGGGCATCGAGCTGTCGCTGCAATCGGCGCTGGGTCGGGTCGCATCGTTCTCCACCAGCTGGACCTTCGTCGATGCGAAGTACCGGAGGCTGGTGACCGAGGACGGGGACACCCTCTCCGGGGCCCGGGTGTTCAATACCGCCAAGTATGTCGGGTCCATGGTCCTCAACCTCAAGCCCGGCGGCCACCGCTGGCACGGCCATCTCGGCAGCAACATCGTGGGGCCGTACACCCCGTTCGACGCCCCGGGCGAGTCCGAGCCGGCCTATGCACTCTTCCATACCGGCGCCGGACTCATGGTCGGCCGGGCCGAGCTGTCCCTGGGGATCAATAACCTGCTCAACCGGCGCTACCTGGAGCTTCGTGCCGGAGACTTCATCGTGCCGGGCCAGCCGCGGACGGTGGTCGTCGGCTTGAGTTACACCATGCCGTGATGTAGCTTGCGCCCCCGAGATGCCCTCGGTCACCCGGCTCCTCGATGCCCCCGCCATGGCGCGCTCCCTCGAGCGTATTGCCGGTGAGGTCGTTGAGAGATGCGGGGGGACCAAGGGCATGATTTTGGTGGGTATCCAGCGCCGCGGGGTGGAGCTCGCGGCCCGGTTGGCTGCCCTGATCGGGAAGCTGGGCCCGGCTGGTGAGCAGCGCCAGATTCCCCTCGGTCAGCTGGATATCACCCTCTATCGTGACGACCTCTCCACCGTGGGTCCGGTGCCCCAGGTGGGAGTGACCAGTCTCCCCGACGAGCTGGAAGGCCGGACGGTCGTCATCGTCGACGATGTCCTCCATACCGGCCGCACCATCCGGGCCGCCCTCGACGAGCTCGCCGATTTCGGACGTCCCCGCCGCATCCTCCTCTGCGTCCTGGTGGATCGCGGCGGTCGCGAGCTCCCCATCCAGGCCGACTTCGTGGGTCTGACCGTCGAGACCTCGGGCGACGACCGGGTCGACGTCGCGGTGTCGGAGCTCGATGGACGGGATTCCGTCGAGCTGGTCCGGGGAGGCCCGCTGTGAGTGCCCCCGAGCTCGGCAAGGACCTGGTAGGGCTCGAGTACCTGTCCGCCGAGCAGATCCTCCTGATTCTCGACACCGCCGAGCCGTTCAAGGAAGTCAGCGAACGACCCATCAAGAAAGTCCCCGCGCTCCGCGGAAAGACCATCGTCAATCTCTTCTTCGAAGCCTCGACCCGCACCAGGATCTCGTTCGAATTCGCCGAGAAACGCCTCTCCGCCGACACGGTCAACGTGGCGACCAGCGGCTCCTCCGTCTCCAAGGGAGAGACCCTGGTCGACACCGCGCGCAACCTGGAGGCGATGCGCATCGACATGGTGGTGATCCGTCACCCCGCCAGCGGTGCCGCGGATTTCCTGGGTCAACGGATTCGCTCCAACGTCATCAACGCCGGGGACGGCCGCCACGAGCATCCCACCCAGGGCCTGCTCGACCTCCTCACCCTGCGGGACCGGTTCGGCCGCATCGCGGGACTCAAGGTGGCGATCTGCGGCGATGTCCTGCACAGCCGGGTGGCCCGGAGCAATATCTGGGGTCTCCTCAAGCTGGGCGCCGAGGTGGCCATCTGCGGCCCCGCCACCCTGATCCCCCGCGAATTCGCGGAGCTGGGGGTACGAATCTTCCCGAGAATCGAAGAGGCCATCGAGTGGGCCGATGCGCTGAACGTGCTGCGACTGCAGCTGGAGCGGATGTCCTCCGGCTTCATCCCCTCGCTCCGGGAATACAACCGGGTCTTCGGCGTCACCCGTGAGCGGCTGGCGAAGGCGGGCAGGGAAGTGGTGATCCTCCATCCCGGCCCGATGAATCGCGGGGTCGAGATCGACAGCGATGTGGCGGACGGCCCCGCCAGCGTCATTCTCTCCCAGGTCACCAACGGCGTGGCGATCCGGATGGCCGTCCTCTATCTCCTCGCGGGGGGCGCGCCCGAATGGCGCACGGCGCCGGCGGACGACCGATGAGCGAGCTGCTGATTCGCGGCGGACGGGTGATCGACCCCTCCCGCGGCACCGACGGCGTCGCCGATCTCTATATCAAGGACGGCCGGATCGAGGCGGTGGGGCGGAACATCGCGCTGGATCCCGGGGTCGAGGTGGTGGACGCCGCCGGAAAGGTCGTGGCGCCCGGGCTGATCGACATTCACGTGCATTTCCGCGAGCCCGGCTTCGAGCACGCTGAAACCATCGCGACCGGCGCGATGTCGGCGGCGGCGGGCGGATTCACCGCGGTCTGCGCCATGCCCAACACCGATCCGGTCACCGACAGCCAGGCGACCGTCGGCTTCGTGCTTCGGCAGTCGATTCGGGCCGGGAAGGCCAGGGTCTACCCGATCGGGGCGGTGTCACTGGGACAAAAGGGCGAGCAGCTCACCGAGTTCGGGGAGATGGTGCAGGCGGGTGCGGTGGCGGTGAGTGACGACGGGAAGCCGGTGGCCACCAGTCACCTGATGCGGACCGCGCTCGAATACGCCCGGACCTTCAACATCCCGGTGGCCGATCACTGCGAGGACATGTCGCTCGCTACCGGCGGCGTGATGCACGAAGGCCTGATCGCCGCGCGCCTCGGCCTCAAGGGAATCCCTTCGGCCGCCGAAGAAATCATGGTGGCCCGGGACATCATCCTGGCGGAGTTGACCGGGGGGCACGTGCACCTCTGTCACATGTCCACCCGCGGCTCGGTCGAGCTGATTCGCTGGGCCAAGTCGAAGGGCCTCAAGGTGACCGCCGAGGCGACTCCGCACCATTTCACGCTGACCCACGAGCGGTGCCTCGGTTACGATACCAACGCCAAGATGAATCCGCCGCTGCGCGAGGCCGCCGACCGCGAGGCGATCCGGCAGGGTCTGCGGGACGGCACCATCGACTGCATCGCGTCCGACCACGCGCCGCACCACTATGACACCAAGGAGCGGGAGTTCGACGATGCCCCGAACGGGATCGTCGGGCTGGAGACCGCCCTGGGATTGGCCCTCCGCGAGCTGGTCGAGCCGGGTCTGCTGTCCCTCCCGGACCTGATCGCCCGGATGAGCACGGTACCGGCACGAATTTTCCACCTTCCGGGCGGTACGCTCGCGATCGGCGCGCCTGCCGACGTTGTAGTGTTCGATGCGACAAGACGATGGGCGGTGCGGCGCGACGATCTGCACTCCAAGAGCACCAACTCCCCATTCCTGGGCGAAACGCTTGTAGGGCAGGCAGATCTGACGATCGTGGGCGGTCGGGTGGTCTTTAATCGATCAGATCGACCAGTTTCTTGACGGTAAGGATGGTTACACGTTTCGCGATTGCGCTTATTCATTACATTAGAACGACTTGGGGTAGTCCGTATCCAGTGATTTGCCGGGGGGCCGCATGAGCGATCAGAAGTCACATAACATTGCCGAAATCGAGAGCCTGCTCGGCTCGCGGCAGCAGCTCACCGGGTGGCTCGATCGCCTCGATGCGACCGGCACCCGGGCGCCCGAATCGGTTCGCACCAAGGTGCGCGCCGACTACCGGGCTCGGCTGGCGCAGGTGGTCACCCAGCTTGGCACCCACGCCGACCTCATCGCCTCGACCCTCGAAGGGCTCAAGGCGCAGGCCCGGGAATTCGGCCAGCTCCGCTCCGAGGAGCTCGAGGTACGGGCCGAGGCCGAGCTCCGGCACTCGGTGGGAGAGTACTCCGACGACGAATGGCAGCTGGTCGAGCTGGAGAGCAGCGGGAAGATCGACGGGTTCGATCAGGAGCTCGACCGGCTGACCGGCGAGATCGGCAGGCTCGAAGAGGTCCAGTCTCTGATTCAGCCGACCCATCTCTCCGCGGCGGCTCCCGCCCCCGCGCCGGTCCCGCAGCCGGTCCACGAGCCGGAGTTCATGGTGACCCACGGCGTCGAGACGCCGCCGATGCATGAAGAGCCGATGGAGCAGCCGGCGTTGACCCTGGTCAAGGACGAGGCGCCGCCGCTCGCTCCCGCCCCTCGGCCCGAAGCGCCGCGGTTCGTGCCGCGGGGCGGCGCGCCGAAGCCGCGTGAGTCGGGTGGCCACCGCTCGATCCCGTTCCCGCAGTCGCCCGCGCCGGCCCCGGCGCCGGCTCCCCAGCAGACCGACGAGCTGGCCTTTCTTCGCTCGGTGACCCTGGATTCGCCGGCCACCACCCGGCCGGCGCCCAGCCCGGCGCCCACCGCGGTGAGCCCGCTCGACCGCGAAGAGCGGTCCAGCGCGACCGTCGCCAAGACGCTCAAGTGCAGTGAGTGCGGCTCCCTCAATCGGCCGACCGAGTGGTACTGCGAGCGGTGCGGGGCGGAGCTGGCGGCGCTGTAGCAGGAGTCAGGAGTCAGGAGTCAGGATTCAGGATTGAGGATTCAGGGATGCACGCAAGAAGCCCCGCGATTCACTCGCGGGGCTTTCGTTTTCCCTGAATCCTCAATCCTGAATCCTCAATCCTGAATCCTCAATCCTGAATCCTCATCTCTACTTCTTGTTCCCGGCCCTCGCGAGCTTGCTCTTGATGCGAGCCGCGGTGTTCGGATGGATCAACCGCTTGCGGCCGGAGCGGTCCACCAGCTTCACGGCCGAGGCGCGGTCTTCCGCGGTGCCGGATCCCTTGACCTTCTTGAGCGCCGAGCGAAGCTCGCTGCGCTGAGCACGATTCCGGGCGGTGTGAGTCTTGGTCTGCCGCATCTGTTTCTTGGCGGATTTGGTTCTCGGCACTGGGTTTTCTTGGGCGAGGGGAGCGAGGCATAAGGCATGGCCGCATGAGCCTGCCGACGAAGCGCTAAGTATAGTCGCGGCAATATCTTGACGCAAGGAGCGAGTTGACGTCCGGCCCGTGATGGAACATCTTTCGGAGATGACCGCCTCGGCCCCACCGACCATCACCCATCCGGACAGCCCGGATGCGGGGGCGGCGCCCGCTTCTCCCGAGGCGGCGGCGATTCTGGGCAGCCTGGGCTTCGTGGTGCGTCTCGAGGCCTTCTCCGGTCCGCTCGACCTGCTGTTGCATCTCCTCCGCGAAGAACAGATCGACATCGCCGACATCCCGATTGCGCGGATCGCGGATCAGTTCCTTCTCGCGATCAAGCATCTCGGTCTCAACCAGGCGGCCGACTATCTGGAAATGGCCAGCCGGCTGGTGCGCCTCAAGGTGCAGATGCTGCTGCCCCGCAATCAGGACGGCGAGGAGTGGGAGGATCCTCGCGCCGAGCTGGTGCGGCGGTTGCTCGAGTATCAGCAGATCCGGGAAATCGCGCACTGGATGGCGGGCGCCGCGGAGCGGCGCGCGCTGCGTTTCGGGCGCGGCTATCTGCCGCCGCCGCCCGAGCTGCCGCCGCCACCGCTGACGCTCGATCTGCTCGACCTGCTCACCGCGGTGGAGCGGGTGGTCTCCTCGATTCTGCACCCGGTGTTTCACAGCGTGGTGGCCCGGCCGCTCAACGTCGAGGGCGCGTCGCTGCGGGTGCTGTCGCTCCTCGCCGACCGGGAAGAATTCGTGTGGACCGAGGCGCTGGGGCCGCGTCCGTCCATCACCGATGTGCTCTCGCTCCTCCTCGCACTGCTCGAGCTCGCCAAGCGCGGCCAGTGCTTCATGACCCAACCCGCGGTCTTTGCGCCGCTCGTGATCCGCCGTGAATCCTCTCGCTCAGCTGATTGAAGCCGCGCTCTTCGCCGCGGCCCGCCCGGTCACCGCCGAAGAGCTGGTGACCCTCGATCCCGACGCCTCGCTCGACGAGGTGCGCGCCGCGCTCGAGCAGCTCCGGGAACACTATGACTTCGACGGCCACGGCGTGGAGGTGGCCGAGCTGGGCGGAGGGTATCAGATCCTCTCCCGCCCGGCCTTCGCCGCCGCGATCGAGCGGGCCCAGCTGGGCGGACGTCAGCCCCGGCTCACCGCGGCGATGCTGGAGACCCTCGCGGTGATCGCCTACCGGCAGCCGGTGGGCCGCGCCGAGATCGAGGAAATTCGCGGAGTATCCGCCAGCGGGGTGCTGCGCTCGCTGCAGGAGCGGGGGTTGATCGAGGTGACCGGGCGCAGCGAGGGACTGGGCCGTCCGCTGCTGTACGGCACGACTCCCCTCTTCCTCGAGCTGCTGGGCCTGCCGGATCTCTCGAATCTTCCGCGCACCGAAGAGCTCACCATCGCGCTGCAACCCTACAAGGTCGAAACCGCCGGCCCGGACGACGAATCGGCCGCGTACGTCGCGGCGGACGCATGACGCTGATGCGGCTACAGCGCGCCCTGGCGCGCGCCGGGGTCGCGTCCCGCCGTGCCGCCGAGACCCTCATCGAAAACGGGGTCGTGCGGGTCGACGGCGAGGTGGCCACGCTGGGCTCCAAGGTCGACCCGGACACCCAGGTCATCACCGTCAAGGGCAAGCGGGTGTCGCAGAAGCCCAAGAAGTGGATCCTCTTCCACAAGCCGCTCGGGGTGGTGACCACGGCCCAGGATGAGGAAGGCCGCCGCACCGTGTTCGACTTCGTGCCCAAGGGCGAGGGTCTGACCTACGTGGGGCGTCTCGATGTCATGACCACCGGGCTGCTGCTGCTCACCACCGATGGCGAGGCGGTGCAGCGGCTCAGCCATCCCAAGTACCACGTCCCCCGTCGCTATACCGCGCTGGTGCACGGCCGCCCCACCGGGGAGATCGCGGCCGCGGCCAAGGGGCGGGTGGTGGTCGAGGGCCGGCCGGTGGAACCGCTCGCGGTTCGGGTCCGTCCGGGTGTGGAGGGTCGCAGCATCGTGGACGTCACCCTCGCGGAAGGTCGCAAGCACATCGTACGGCGCTGGGCCGAAGCATTGGGGCTCAAGGTGGAGCGGCTGGCGCGCCTCTCCTACGGGCCGATTCGACTGGGCGAGTTGCCGGTCGGAAAATGGCGTGCCCTCACGTCGGCCGAGGAAAAGGCCATCTACCGGGCGATCAAGTAACTCCCGTTTTCACCCCGAGGTCCGTGATGGCGCAGCCTGCTCCGCGATCCGAAGCACCCCTGCCCGAATCGATTCCGCTGCGTCATGTGACCGAGGAGGTCGGGCGCCGTCTGGTCGGACAGACGGTCATGGTGGAGCGCCTGATGATCGGCCTGCTCACCGGGGGCCACGTGCTGCTGGAAGGCGTGCCGGGGCTCGCCAAGACGCTCGCCGTCCGCACCCTGGCCGAAGTGCTGCACGCCACCTTCTCCCGCATCCAGTTCACGCCCGACCTGCTCCCGGCCGACGTGGTCGGCACCATGGTGTTCGATCCCAAGAACCAGGAGTTCTACCCCAAGAAGGGTCCCCTCTTCGCGCACGTGGTGCTCGCGGACGAGATCAACCGCGCGCCGGCCAAGGTGCAGTCCGCGCTGCTGGAGGCGATGCAGGAGCACCAGGTCACCATCGGCGGCACCACCTATCCGCTGCCCGAGCCGTTTCTGGTGCTGGCCACCCAGAATCCGATCGAGCAGGAAGGGACCTATCCGCTGCCCGAGGCCCAGCTGGACCGGTTCCTCTTCAAGGTGCGGGTCGAGTACCCCAGCCGTCTCGAGGAGCGGGAGGTCCTGGTCCGGATGAGCGGAGGCGAGCCCATCCCGGTCAAGCGCGTGCTCGAGCCGGCCGGTATTCTGTCCGCCCGCAAGTCCATCTCGGAAATCCACCTGGACCAGCGGCTGGTGGACTACATCGTGGACCTGGTGCGCGCGACCCGGGAACCGGCGAGTGTCGGGCTGCCGGCGCTGGCTCCGCTCATCGCGTTCGGCGCGTCGCCCCGGGCGTCGATCTCGTTTGCGCAGGCGTCGCGGGCCTACGCCTTTCTGCAGGGCCGCGCCTTCGTGGTTCCCGAAGACATCAAAGTCCTGGCGGCCGATGTGCTGCGGCATCGGCTGGTCCTCACGTTCGAGGCCGAGGCGGAGGACGTCTCCTCGGACGAGGTGATCGCCCAGATTCTCGCCGCGGTGAAGGCGCCCTGAACCGGGAGCGGAAGCGCCCCACGCCGCTCCCGCTCCCCGCTCTCCTATGCCACCAGTCCCCGCCGAACTCCTGAAGCAGGTCAAGGGCATCGCGCTCCGCACCCGCGGCGTGGTGGACTCGCTCTTCTCGGGCGAGTTCCGCAGCGTCTTCCGGGGGCAGGGGATGGAGTTCGCCGAGGTCCGCGCCTACGAGCAGGGCGACGATTTCCGCGCCATCGACTGGAACGTCTCCGCGCGGCTCGGCTCTCCCCACGTGAAGATCTTCACCGAAGAACGCGAGCTGACCCTGCTGCTGATGGTGGACCAGTCGGCCTCGACCCGGGTCGGCACTCCCGCCACCAAGGCGGCCCGCTCGGCGGAAGTCGCGGCGGTGCTGGCGCTGGCGGGCGCGCGGGAGCAGGATCGGGTCGGCGCGCTCCTGTTCAGCGATCAGGTGGAGCACGTGGTGCGGCCGGGCAAGGGACGCCGGCATGCCCTCCGCCTGATCCGGGATCTGCTGGCCTTCGCCAGCGAGCGGCGCGGCACCAATCTGGTGCAGGCGATTCACTACGCCTCGAATGTGCTCGGTCATCGCAGCGTGGTGGTCATCCTGTCCGATTTCCTGGCCGAGGGCTGGGAGAAGGCGTTGCGCGAGCTGGCGGCGCGTCACGAGGTCATCGCGATCACGGTGGACGATCCCCGCGAGCTGGATCCGCCGGGGGCGGGCTGGATCGAGATGGAGGACGCCGAGAACGGGCGCCGCGCGCTGGTGAACACCGGGAGCCGGGCCGCGATTCGCCGCTGGCGCGCCGCCGCGGAGGCTCGCCGGACCCAACGCACCGACCGGCTCCGCAGCGCCGGGGTGCAGCAGATTTCGCTCAACGTGGACAGCGATTACGGACTGGTGCTGCGACGGGCGTTCGGCATGCGCAGGCGCCGGCGGGGCGGCAGGCGCTGATGCTCGCCGGGTTGCTGCTCCTGCTGCAGGCCGGCGTACCCAGCGTCGGCGATACGGTATGGGTCGAGCGCACCATCGCCAATGTCGGAACCGCGGTGCTGCGGCCCCAGCCCTGGTCACTGGGCCCGCTGGGCCAGCAGCTCGGTCCGGCGCTGGTGCAGCTCCAGACCGGCGGAGCGCTGGTCCGCTACCCGATGGTGTTCTGGTATCCGGGGGAGCATCAGCTCAGCATGCCGGGTCCGGTGCTGGTGCGCCGGGACGGGAGCTCCGATACCCTGGCCGCCGCGCCGGTCAAGGTATTGATCGCGAGCGTGCTGCCCGCCGGCGTGAGTCGCACCAAGCTGGAGCTCCGCTCGGCCCGGGCGCCGCTTCCGCTGGAGTCCCGCACCCTGCTCCCCCTCGGGGTGCTGGTGCTGGTGGTGCTCCTGGCCACCGGGCTGGTCGCGCTGCGCTGGCGGAGACGCGGCCGGCCGCCCGGGCGCCGCGATCCCGCCCCCGTTGCGGTGTCGTTCGCGGCCTTCGAGCAGTGGGCGGTGAACGGGGAGTATCGCGCCGCGCTCCATGAGCTGGCCTGGGTGCTCGCGGAGCGGATGCGGTTGAGCCGGGATCTGGCCCAGACCGCGGAGCTCGAGCGCGTACTGGCGCAGATCGCGTTCAGCAGCTTTGCACCCCGCGCCGAAGCGGAGCTCGCCGCGCTGTATCAGCAGGCGGCGAGGCTGGCCGCCGCATGAGCTTCGCCCGCCCGCTGCTCCTCATTCTGCTGCTGCTGCCGGTGCTCCTGCTGGTGCTGCGCCGTCGGGGCAGCGCCGTCGTCGTGGGTGACGGAGCGCTTCCCGCGGCGGCGGCGGGCCGCTCCTGGCTCACCTGGATTCCCCGGGCGCTGCGGGCGCTGGCGCTGGCGGGCTGGATCCTCGCCGCGGCCGGCCCCCGGCTGCCCGGCGGACCCACCACCGTGCGCAAGGACGGTATCGGGATCGTCATCGCGATCGACGTGTCGAGCAGCATGCTCGCCGAGGACTTCGCGCCCTCCAACCGGCTGGAGGTGGCCAAGCGGCAGGCCATCAATTTCATCCACGGACGCGACGCCGACCGGATCGGGCTGGTGGCGTTCGCGGGCGACGCGCTCACCCAGATTCCCGTC
>DASYPZ010000187.1:0-2224 GCA_036006105.1 Gemmatimonadales bacterium
CGCAAGCTCACGGCGGTCAGCCGCTATCCGATCTCGGTGGAGTGGCCCCCGGCGCCGGACCTGATGGCGCTTCCGGTGCCGGAGTGCCGAAAGGCGGTTCTCGAGCGACACGGGCTTCCCGCCGGTCACCGTCTTGGGGTCGGAGTGGACCGGCTCGACTATACCAAGGGTGTCGAAGAGCGGTTCCGGGCGGTGGAGCGAATGCTCGAGCTGCACCCCGAATGGGTGGGGCGCTTCACCTTCATCCAGATCGGCGCGCCGACCCGGACCCGGATTGTGGAGTACCAGGACTACGAACGCCGGATCCGCGCCATGGCGGCCCGGATCAACGAGCGCTTCTCTGCGGCCGCGTATCCGCCCATCATCCTCAAGGTCGAGCATCATCAACCGGAGGAAACCTACGAGTACTTCCGGGCGGCCGACCTTTGCATGGTGACCAGCCTGCACGACGGCATGAACCTGGTGGCCAAGGAATTCGTGTCGGCGCGGGATGACGAGCGGGGGGTGCTGATCCTGAGCCAGTTTACCGGCGCGGCCCGGGAGCTGTCCGAGGCCCTGGTGGTCAATCCCTACGACACCGACGAGTGCGCCGGGGCGCTGCACCTGGCCCTCGACATGCCCGCCGGAGAACAGCGGGCCCGGATCCGGCTGATGCGCGGGCTGATCGAGGAGTTCAACGTCTATCGGTGGGCCGGAAGGATGCTGATCGACGCCGCCGGCACCCGTCGCAGGGGCCGGCTGCTGGCCCGGGCATCCGGGAGCTTTGCGGTTCCTCGCGGCGTCGCGGGACTCCCCTCGTCCGCGGCCACATGATTCACGTGCGGCCGGATTGGGCCTGGGCCTTCTTTTTCGACATCGACGGCACCCTGATCGAAATCGCGGAGACCCCTCGCGCGGCTCAGGTCGACTCGGCCCTGCAGCGGCTGATCGTCGACTTGCACTCGGCCACCTCCGGCGCGGTCGCCCTGATCACCGGCCGCTCCCTGGTCGACGTCGACCGGCTGTTCCCCACCATCCTGCTGCCCGCCGCGGGCCAGCACGGCGTGGAGCGGCGGGACGCCCAGGGCCGGGTCTCCCACCACGCCTTCCCGTCCCAGCGGCTCGAGTGGGCCCACCGGCAGCTGAACCAGGCGGTCGAGGCGCATCCCGGGCTCCTGCTGGAGCACAAGGGTCTCTCGCTCGCGCTCCACTACCGGCGGGCGCCCGACCTCGAGGAGTACGCCGAGGGCCTCGCGCGTTCGCTGCTCCCCCGGCTCGGGTCCCGGTACTGCATCCAGTCCGGCAAGAGCGTCGTGGAGCTGAAGCCGGCCGGAAAGGACAAGGGGGTCGCGATCCAGGAGTTCATGCAGGAGGAGCCGTTTCAGGGCCGGACACCCGTGTTCGTGGGGGACGACGCCACCGACGAATTCGGGTTTGCGATGGTCAACCGGTTGCAGGGATACTCGGTCAAGGTCGGAACCGGAGCGACGGTCGCCGGATTTCGCCTGCAGGACGTGGGACTGGTCCGCGCCTGGCTGGAGCGCGGCTTGAGCCCGACGGCCGGGTCATGAGCAGCCTCGATCTCGCGCTGATCGGCAACGGGACCATCGGGGTACTCCTCGATCCGTCGGCCGACATGGTCTGGGGCTGTTTCCCCCGATTCGACGGCGACCCGGCGTTCTGTTCCCTGCTCCGGGATCGCGGCGGCCGGGAAGATTTCGGATTTTTCGCGATCGAGCTGCTCGACTGCACCCGGCGGGAACAGGAATACCTCGTCAATACCCCGGTGGTGGTCACCCGCCTGTTCGACGCCGCCGGCGGGTGCGTCGAGATCACCGACTTCGCGCCGAGATTCGTGCAGTTCCAGCGGGTATTCTGCCCGATGCTGGTGGTCCGGAAAGTTCAACGCATCAGCGGCACCCCCCGGGTGCGCATTCGGCTGCGGCCGGCCCGCGACTATGGCGCCGCCCGGCCCGCGGTCAGCGCCGGCAGCAACCATCTGCGATTCCTGGGCGGGGAACCGGGGCTCCGGCTCACCACCGATGCCTCGATTACCGCGCTGATCGAGGAGCTTCCGTTTTTTCTCGACGGCAGCGTGACCATGCTGCTGGGCCCCGACGAGCCGGTGGGTGGAAGCATTGCGGAGATCGGGGACCGCTTCCTGACGGAGACGGTGGGCTACTGGCGGGAGTGGGTCCGCAACCTCGCGATCCCGTACGAATGGCAGGACGCCGTCATTCGCGCG
>DASYPZ010000188.1:0-4708 GCA_036006105.1 Gemmatimonadales bacterium
CGCGCGGCCGGCAGATCAGCTGTCGCGGTTGGCAGCAGGAAGCCGCGCTTCGGATGCTAATGAACAATCTCGATCCCGATGTCGCTGAGCGTCCGCAGGATCTCGTGGTGTACGGCGGAACCGGGAAGGCCGCACGCAACTGGGCCTGCTACGAGAAGATCGTGGAGACGCTCCGCCGTCTCGACAACGATGAAACGCTGCTGGTGCAGAGCGGCAAACCGGTCGGGGTGTTCCGCACCCACGACGAGGCGCCCCGGGTGCTCATCGCCAACGCGAACCTGGTGCCCCGCTGGGCGAATTGGGACGAGTTCCGCCGGCTGGAGCAGATGGGTCTCACGATGTACGGTCAGATGACCGCCGGTTCCTGGATCTATATCGGAACCCAGGGGATCCTGCAGGGCACCTACGAGACCTTTGCCGAGTGCGCCCGCGCGCACTTCGGCGGCACGCTGGCCGGCCGCCTGATGGTGACCGGGGGTCTGGGAGGGATGGGTGGTGCCCAACCCCTGGCCGCGACGATGAACGGCGGGGTGGTGCTGGGGATCGACGTGGACGCCACCCGCATCGGGAGGCGGGTCGAGAACGGGTACTGCGACCGGATGACCGACGATCTCGACGAGGCCCTCCGGCTGACGCTCGCGGCCCGGGAGGCCCGGCGCCCCTTGTCGGTCGGCCTGGTCGGCAACGTGGCCGTGGTGCTCCCGGAGCTGCTCCGGCGCGGGGTCCCGGTGGACCTGGTGACCGACCAGACCTCGGCCCACGACCTCCGGGTCGGGTATATCCCGGCGGGGCACTCCCTCGAATCCGCGGCCGAGCTGCGCGAGCGCGACCCGGCGGGCTACGAGGCCGCGGTCCTCGACTCGATGGTGGCGCACGTGACGGCGATGCTGGGCTTCCGGAAGGCGGGCGCCGTGGTGTTCGACTACGGCAACAACCTCCGGGGCCAGGTCGCGGACCACCGGGGCATGCGGGAGGCGTTCGACATTCCGGGATTCGTCCCCGAGTACATCCGGCCGTTGTTCTGCCGTGGAGCCGGACCATTTCGCTGGGCCGCGCTCTCGGGCGATCCCGCCGATATCGCCGTCACCGATGACACCGTCCTGGCCACCTTTCCGGGAAACCAGCATCTCGCGGGCTGGATCGGTCAGGCCCGGAAGAAGGTCCACTTTCAGGGACTGCCGGCCCGGATCTGCTGGCTCGAGTACGGCGAACGCGCCGAGCTCGGCCTCCGCTTCAACTGGCTGGTCAAGAAGGGCAAGGTCAAGGCGCCGATCGTCATCGGGCGCGATCATCTCGACACCGGATCGGTGGCCTCGCCCAACCGGGAAACCGAGGGGATGCTGGACGGCAGTGACGCCATCGCCGACTGGCCGCTGCTCAACGCGCTGCTCAACACGGCCTGCGGGGCGAGCTGGGTGTCGATCCATCACGGTGGCGGCGTGGGCATCGGGTATTCGATTCACGCCGGCATGGTGGTGGTAGCCGATGGAACCGAGAGCGGCGACCGGCGGCTCCAGCGGGTGCTGACCGCGGATCCGGGCACCGGCGTGATGCGCCACGCGGACGCGGGTTATGAGCTCGCCATCCGGACCGCCGCGGAACGCGGGGTGGATCTGCCGATGGTCCAGGACGCGCGGCCCCGGCAGGCCGGGCGGTAATGCCGAATCGTATCGCCCCGTCGGTGGGGTCGTCCCACCACGACGGTCCGTCCCTTCCGTCCCGCCTGTCATGCCGGTCCTGACCAACATCGGTGCCCTCGCGCGCTGTGTGCGTTCGGCTCCCGCCGGGGATGCGGGCGTGGTCGAAGGTGCCGCGCTGGTCTGGGACGGCGCCACCATCCGCTGGGCCGGCCCCGCGGCGGATCTCCCTGGCGAATTCTCCGGGTGGCCGTCCGAGGACGCGGGCGGGCGACTGGTCGTGCCCGGTCTCGTGGATTGTCATACCCATCTCGCCTTCGCGGGCTGGCGGTCCGACGAGTTTGCCCTCCGGCTCATGGGTGCGACCTATCTCGATATCGCGGCGGCGGGTGGCGGCATCGCGTCCACGGTGGCCAAGACCCGGGCCGCCAGCACCGAGTATCTCACGGCCCGGTGTCGCGCCCACCTGGCCGAAATGGCGAGCCTCGGGGTCACCACGGTGGAGGCGAAGAGCGGCTACGGGCTGAATGTGGAGCACGAGCTTCGTCTGCTCGGGATCTACCGGAGTCTGGCCACTGGACCGCAACGCATCCTGGGCACCCTCCTCGCCGCGCACGTGATTCCCCCCGAATACCGCGATCGCCGCTCGGAGTATGTGGATCTGATCGAACAGGAGCTGATTCCCCGCGTCGCGCGGGAGGGATTGGCGCGGTTCTGCGACGTCTTCGTCGAAGAATCCGCGTTCACGGTGGAGGAGGCGCGCCGGATTCTCCTGGCCGGCAAGCGCCACGGCCTGGCGCCGAAGCTGCATGCCGACCAGCTCACGTCGGGGGGCGGCGGAGAGCTGGCCGCCGAGGTGGGGGCGGCATCCGCCGATCACCTGGAGCGGATTTCAGAGGCGGGCATCCGGGCCATGGCCGCGGCCGGCGTGGTGGCGGTGAGTCTGCCCTTTGCCTCGCTCTATCTCGGGGTGATGCCGCTCCCGGCGAGACGGCTGCTGAATGCGGGGGTGCCGGTCGCGGTAGCCACCGACTTCAATCCCGGGTCCGCGCCCAGTTACCATCTGCCGGTGGCGATGACCCTCGCCTGCACCATCCAGCGGATGACGCCGGCCGAGGCGCTGCGGGGCGCCACGGTGGTGGCGGCCCGGGCGCTGCAGCTGGACTGGGAGATCGGCTCGCTCGAACCCGGGAAGTCGGCGGATTTTGCGGTGATCGACTCGGACTCGGTCGACCACTGGCTCTATCACCTGCGCCCCAACGCCTGCGTGCGCACCGTGGCGAAGGGGCGGGATATCTGGCGGAGCGCGCCGGTTAGCTGAACTTCTTCTCGACGATGGAGAGGATCTCGCTCTCCTGCGTCGCGGCGGCCTGCTCCATCTTCGCACCCTCGGTCAGGATGCGGGCGATCGCATCTTTATTCTTGATGCCGGTCGCGTTGGTGCGGACATTGAGCCAGGCGCCGCGGATGGCGGCACGGACGGCCAGCGCCCCGACGCCCGCATCCGATGCCGAGGCCGGATTGCCGCCTTCGGCCATGGCCCGGAGCAGCGGAAACGCCTCCCAGGCCGAGCGCATGGTCTGCCAGGGAACCTCGAGGGCGCCAATGTTCGCCGCTTCCAGCGCCTGGGCCCGGGCGGTCTTGTCGGCCTCGGTCTCTTTGGGCATTCCCAGCGCGTCCATGACCCGTCCGAACGCACGGGTGTCCTCGTCCACCAGGCGCAGCAGACTTTCCTTGATGCGCTGGCCTGCTTCGGCCCAGCGGGAGAACTCTTCCCACCGCGCGTCCCAGCCCCGTTTGTGGGCCGACAGGTTGGCGACCATCGTTCCCAGCGCGACGCCGAGCGCCCCGATCGCGGCCGCCGCCGATCCGCCGCCGGGCGCCACCGACTCCGACGCGGTTTCCTCGACGAACTCGCGGAGCGACAGCTCCGCCAGGCGATCGTCTCCGGGCTTGCGCAGGCGGTACTCGATGATGCGTTCCTCGGGAGTGAAGCTGGCCAGATCTTCCAGACCCATGGAGGCGACGGCAATCCGGATCAGCTCCGCATCCGAGACCCCGGTCGAGCGCTGCTGCCGATGGAGGAAATAGCGGCCCGCCGCGAGCATCGCGGACAGCGGGATCAGTCCCACCAGCTCGGACCCGGTCACCCGGAGTCCCCGGGCCTCGGCCGCGCGGCACACCTCGGCGAAGGCGGCATGGAGCGGGGTGATCGCGATGTCGGTGAGATTCATCGACACCTGGGCGAAGCCGTACTCCTCGATGAACCATCCGATGGCCTTGACCGCCTGCAGCGATCCGGGAATCATGACCGGCTGGCCCGCGGCGTCCTTGATCACTTTGCCGGTGAGCGGATCTCCCTCCCGCTTGACCCGGCCGCTCTCGCGGACATCGAAGGCCACCGCGTTGGCCCGGCGGGTGGAGGTGGTGTTCAGATTCACATTGAACGCCACCAGGAAGTCCCGGGCTCCGATGACCGTCGCGCCGCTCTTGGGGTTGAACACCGCCGGCCCGAAGTCCGGCTTCCAGGCCGCTTCGGTCATCTTGCGGGACAGGCCCTCGTATTCACCGGCCCGGATGGTGGCCAGATTCTTTCGCGCCGGATTGGGCTGGGCGGCTTCGTAGAGGTACACCGGAATCTCGAGCTCGCGCCCCACCCGCTCCGCCAGCCGGCGGGCCCATTCGGCGGTCTCCTCCATGCTGATTCCGGAGATCGGCACCAGCGGGCAGACGTCGGTGGCCCCCATCCGCGGGTGCGCCCCGCTGTGCTGGCGCATGTCGATCAGGTCGGCGGCCGCGGCAATGGCCCGGAACGCGGCCTCGACCACCGGTCCCGGCTCTCCGGCGAAGGTCACCACCGTGCGGTTGGTGGCCTTGCCGGGATCGACGTGAAGGAGCGTCGCCCCTTCAACCGACTCGATGCGGGCGGTAATTTGCCGCACGATGTCGAGATCCCGTCCCGCACTGAAATTCGGCACACATTCGATCAACCCGGACATAGTGATCGCAGGTAAGGGGTGGTTGGGGCACTAATCTACCTGAGGACGCAGATGCCGACACCGGACGCACCC
>DASYPZ010000189.1:0-3349 GCA_036006105.1 Gemmatimonadales bacterium
CGAGTGTCCTGCGCGTACACCGCTCCCGGTCCGGCCCCAAGCAACAGGAAGAGCAGGTAGACCCGGCGGCATCTCGGATTAAGCATGGACGGCCTTTCGTCACCTCGCAGGGGAGCAGATACTATGCCACCCGCCGGAGCCGCGCCTGGACGGCGAGACTGTTGACCCTCGGTCACTTATCGCTCACCCTTCCGGCATGTCCCCGCCCCGCCGCATCCTGCTCGCCGACTGCGATGCCATGTTTGTCGCAGTTGCCCGGCTCGTCGATCCCGACGGAGCGGGGAAGGCTCGCCTGCTGGTCGTTGGGGGCCGGGCCAACAGTCGCGGCGTGGTCTGCTCCGCGTCCTGGGAGGCGCGTGCCTTCGGATTGCGGGCCGGCATGCCGATCGCCCGAGCCGCGCGGCTCTGTCCCGACGCCACCTT
Organism: Gemmatimonadales bacterium; assembly: GCA_036006105.1. Lineage (GTDB taxonomy): Bacteria > Gemmatimonadota > Gemmatimonadetes > Gemmatimonadales > GWC2-71-9 > JABFSM01. Next base: position 424 of record DASYPZ010000189.1, read on the forward strand.
CGTCCCGGTGCCGGGCAAGGCCTGCGGCGTCAAGCATCGGGAGATCCGGGCCGTCCTCGATACCTGGGTACCCGCGGTGGAACCGGCCAGCATCGACGAGTTCTATCTCGATCTGTCCGGGACGGAAGCGGTCTATCATGGCGAACCGCTGGCCGAGACCGCGCGGCGCCTGCGGGAGGACGTGCGCGACCGGACCGGCATGACCCTCTCGATCGGGGGTGGGACCAACCGTCTGGTGGCCAAGCTCGCCGCCGAGCGGGCCAAGCCGCGGCCCGGCACCGGAGCCACCGGGGTGCTGATCGTGCCGCCGGGCGGCGAAGCGGCATTCCTGGCCGAGCATGCGCTCGCGGACATTCCGGGCGTTGGACCGCGGCTCCAGGCCACGCTGCAGCGCTACGGTCTCACCCGGGTCACCGACGCGCTCCGGGTCGACGCTCCGACCTTCGAGCAATGGCTCGGACCGCGTTCCGGCCGGTGGCTCTTCGAGCGAATCCGGGGGCGCAGCGGAGACGACGTGACGCCCGAGGAGGCGGCGCGCTCCATGAGCCACGAGGAAACCTTCTCCCGGGATATCGTCTCGGACGAGGCCCTCGAGACCCGCCTGCTCCGGCTGGTCACGTCGCTGACCGCGGAGATGCGAGGCGAAGGCCTCGCCACCCGCTGCATTACCGTCAAGCTCCGCGATCACGATTTCAAGACTCGGCAGGCGGGCAAGACGCTGCCCAGGGCGCTCCGTACCGACCGGGCCCTCTTTGCGGTCGCGCGGGACTTGCTGGCCGGGCTGCGGGCCAGGCGGAGAACCGCCGCGCGGCTGCTGGGCGTTTCCTTTTCCCAGCTTTCGACCGGCGAGGCGCCGGCGCAGCTCACGCTCTTGCCCGAGGCCCCCGATGCCGCCGAAACCTCGCGGGACCGGCGGCTGGCTTCCGCGGTCGACAACATCAATGAGAAGCTGGGCGACAAGGCCATCGGGCCGGCGCGCCTGATGAAAGCGAAGGAGCCTCGGCCGGGCTAGATGAGGTGGATCGCGGTGGCCTTGATCGAGACCACCACCGCATCGCCCGGGGCGAGCGCCATTTCTTCCGCGGTGGCGGCGGTCACCGCGGCCACGAGCGCGGTTCCGGAGGCATCGAGGTGCACCAGGGCCACCGCGGAACCGCGCTCGACCCGCACCACCGACGCGGCGAGCCGGTTGCGCGGCGCCGGACCGGCGGAACGGTCCCGGCTCACCAGCAGATCCGCCGGTCGAATGACGGCGTAGGCGTCGCCCTCCCGTTCGGCCACCACCTCCAGGGCCAGCGATCCGGACCGGAACAGCGCCGCGAAATCCTTCGCGCCGGGTTGCGCCGGCCCGGCGCGTTCGACCCGGCCTTTGAGCACCGTGCCGGTCCCGATGAACTCAGCCACGAAGGGTGAGTTGGGGAATCGGAAGACCGACTCAGGGGAACCCGATTGGGCGATGCGGCCCTGCGCCAGCACCGCCACCACGTCACCCAGCCGCATCGCGTCTTCGAAATCGTGGGTCACCTGGAGGGTGGTGACACCCTCCCGCTCGTGCAGGACGGCGAGCTCGCGACGGAGGGTCCGCCGGGTGGCGGGATCCACCGCGGCGAAGGGCTCGTCGAGCAGCAGGATGGTGGGCCGCGGGGCCAGGGCGCGGGCCAGCGCGATGCGTTGCTGCTCGCCTCCGGAGAGTCCCTGAACCCCGCGATCGAGCAAGGGGGTGAGCCCCAGCATATCGGCGAGCTCCCGCACCCGCCGCTCTCGGGCCGCGGCGTCCTGGCCTCGGACCCCGTACCCGATGTTCTCCCGCACGCTGAAATGCGGGAACAGATGGTATTGCTGATAGACGAATCCGACCCGGCGCGCCTCGGGAGCGGCGCGGCTGACATCCTCCCCCCGCAGCAGGATCCGTCCCGCGCTGAGGGGCACATGTCCCGCGATCGCCTCCAGCAGCGTCGTCTTGCCGGATCCGGTCGGACCGATCACCAGCCCATACCCGGAGGCGGGGACCTCGAGCGTCACCTGCTCGAGGGCAAACCGGCCCACCGTTACCGAGACGCCCTCGAGCCGGATCACCGGCGCTCGCTCCGGTCCGAGGCGAGTACCTGAACCAGCACGAAGACGCCGAGCGCGATCAACAGCAACACCACGGCCGCGGGCACCGCCGCGGGCAGCCCGAAGACCGTGAACCGGTCGTAGATGAGGATGCTGGCGACCTTCGGATTGAAGGTGAGGATGACGATCGAGCCGAACTCGCTCACGCTCCGGGCCCAGGCCAGCACCGCCCCCGCGAGCACGCCGCGGCCGGCCAGCGGCAGCGTCACCCGGCGGAAGGCCTGCCACCCCGAGTCGCCCAGGGTGCGCGCCACCCGCTCCAGCTTCGGATCGACGGCGCGGAAGGCTTCGCGCGCCGCGCTCACCACGATCGGCGCCGACACGAAGAGCATCCCCGCGATGATCCCCGGCACGTGGTTCACGATCTCCAGGCCCGCGCGGGCCAGCACCCGGCCGATCGGCGACTGCCGTCCCAGGAAGAGCAGCAGCGCGATACCGGCGACCGGATGGGGCACCACCACCGGCAGCTCCACGATGCCGGCGACGAGCCTCCGCCCGGGGAAGGGAATCCGGGTCAGCAGATAGGCCAGGGGCACGCCCAGCAGCAGCGAAAGGATCGTGGCCGCGGACGCCGTGAGCACGGTGAGCCAGATCGACGCCAGCAGCTCCCGGTCCCGGAACGCCTGCCCCAGGCTCTCCGGGGTGGCGAGCAGCAGCAACCGGAGCAGCGGCCCCGCCACGAAGAGGACCAGCAGCGCGGCCAGCAGCCAGACCGCCAGTGTCCAGGGGGATCGGGGCTCGGTCATCGGTAGAGAATATGCCGATATATTCCTCCCATGCGAATCTCATTTCTCGGACTCGGCGCCATCGG
>DASYPZ010000190.1:0-4437 GCA_036006105.1 Gemmatimonadales bacterium
ATCCTCCCGGAATCAGGAGCTCCCTGCCCTGCTCGAATATCCGCCGGGTCGCATCTATTCCATCGGCACCGCTGACCAGGGCCAGGCGGGGCTCCCACGCCTTCACCGAATCGTCGAGCCGCTGGTATTCCGCCTCGGTGAGGTAGGGTGGATTGGTCACCAGCAACGTGAAACGGCCGCTCCCGAGGCCCGCGCCGCAATCGCTCCGGACAAAATGCGCGGCGAGACCGGTCGCCCGGGCATTTTCCCCGGCGAGGCGGAGCGCGTCGGCGGACACATCCACGCCGATCACGAGTCCGAACCTGCCCTCCTGAGCCAGTGCCAGCGCGAGGCACCCGGTGCCGGTGCCGATGTCCAGCACCCGGCCCGTGCCGGTCAGCTCGAGCGCGACATCGACCAGGCCCTCGGTTTCGGGACGCGGGATGAGCGCGCGCCGGTCGCTGAGCAATTCGAGATTCCGGAAACCGGTGCGACCCAGCACGTACGCGATCGGCTCTCCGGCGGCGCGGCGCGCCACGGCATCGCGGAAGGCCGGCACGGCGTCGAGGGACGCGCCGCGCTCCCGGCCCAGGTAGGAATCTCCCGGGCTGGTACGAGTGAGCCAGGCCCAGATCCGGTTTGCCTCGCGGCGTGGTTTGACCACACCGGCGGCGCGGAGCACGACCGTCGCCTGGTCGAAGAGATCGGCGATCGTCACCGGCGCGTCAGACGCCACCCGATTCCTCCCGGCTGGCCATGCGGAGCGCCTTGATCAGGTCCTCGAGATCGCCGTCCATGGTGGCCGGCAGGTTGTGCACCGAAAAATTGATCCGGTGGTCGGTGACCCGGCTCTGGGGATAATTGTAGGTCCGGATCTTGGCCGAGCGATCGCCGGTGCCCACCTGCGCCTTACGGTCCCGGGCCCGCGCCGCTTCCTGATCCGCGATCATCTTGTCGAGAATCCTGGATCGCAGCACCGACATCGCCTTGATCTTGTTCTGAAGCTGGGATTTCTGATCCTGCTGCTGCACCACGGTGCCGGTGGGGAGATGGGTGATCCGGACCGCGCTGTCGGTGGTGTTGACGCTCTGCCCGCCGGGGCCGCCGGAGCGGAAGACGTCGATGCGGAGATCGTTCGGCTCGATCTTCACATCGACTTCCTGCGCCTCGGGGAGCACCGCTACGGTGGCCGCCGAGGTGTGGATGCGCCCCTGGGATTCCGTGGCCGGGACGCGCTGGACCCGGTGGACGCCGGACTCGCGCCGGAAGAGCCCATAGGCGTCGGGCCCCCGGATCGCGACGATGGCTTCCTTCACGCCACCCAGCGTCGCGTCGCTCATCGTCAGCGGCTCGACCTTGAGTCCCCGTCGCTCGGCGAAGCGGGTATACATGCGCAACAGATCCGCGGCGAAGAGAGCCGCCTCGTCTCCCCCGGTGCCGGCCCGGATTTCCACGATCGCGTCGCGGTCTTCGAGCGGATCACGAGGGACCAGCAGCTCCTCCAATTCCCGCTCGAGGGCCGCAACCTCGCCGGGGAGCCGGTCCAGGTCCGCTTTGACCAGCGCCTGCATCTCGGGATCGGCCTCCAGGGCCAGCTCGCGAGCCTGGTTCAAGTCATCCTTGAGACGGGAGAGTCGGTCGGCGGCACGGACGATGGGCTGCAGGCGGGAATGCTCGCGGCCAAGGGCGGAGAACCGCTCCGCATCCTTGGCCGCATTCGGATCGGACAGCGCAGCCGCGACCTCCGCCGCCCGCGCGAGCGCTTGGCGGAGTCGGGCCTCCACGGTTTACTGAGCGGCGGTAGGGGCCGCCTGCTCCGAGCCGTACTTGCGGCGGAACCGGTCGACGCGACCGGCGGTATCCATCAGCCGCTGCTTGCCGGTGAAGTACGGATGGCATGCATTGCAGACCTCGACGTGGATCGAGGTTGCGGTGCTGCGAGTCGAGAACTTGTTCCCACACGCGCACACGGCTTCAATGGTGCGGTACATGGGATGGACTTTGGGCTTCACGATGACACTCCAGATTCGTAAGTCGTTGCGAGCCATGCAATTTAGCAGGGATTACGCGGCAAGGCAACCGGACCGGCGCGCCGGCCCGCCGGGGTGTCCTCACTGTCCCACATGGGCGACTGATCGACCTGGAACCGGACGGGGGACCGAGTTCCGGCCCTTCGGTTTCCGAACCCTCATCCTTCAACTACGTTCTCGGTAACGGCTTGCCAAATAGTGGCTTCCGCCGGAGTGGCAGGGCGAGGTGGTAGGGTTCTTGCGAACTGACCCCGGCGGTTGGATGGGCACCCCAAGGAGGAACTGATGAGATCGACCTTTGGCGCCGCGGCGGCTATCGCAGCGGTCGTCGTCGCAGTCACCACGGCACCGGTCCGGGCGCAGGACAATCGTTCCGGCGTGGCGGTGCTGTCGTTCGAGAACAGCGGAAGCTACGGCAAGGACAAGGAAGATTTCGACGCGCTGCGGAAGGGCATCGCCGCGATGCTCATCAGCGAGCTGGCCCAGAATCCCGGTATTCACCTGGTGGACCGGAGCGAGCTCCAGCGACTGCTCGACGCCCAGGGAGTGGCCGTGGCGGAACGGGTCGACCGGGAAACCGCGTCGAAGATCGGCAAGCAGGTGGGCGCCCGTTATGTGATCGCCGGATCCTTCATCGACCTGTACGGGGACTTCCGGATCGATGCCCGGATCATCGACGTCGAGACTGGGGAGATCGTGAAGGTGGTCCGCAGCGATCCCAAGCTCCACGACCGGCGGGACATGTCGCGCATGATTCAGTCGGTCGCCGAGCGCATCACCGTGGATGCCAAGCTACCGCCGCTTCCGGCCGGAACCGCGCAGCGGCCCGCGGTGCCCACGGAGGCGCTGGCCCTGTTCAGCCGCGCGTTGCTGTACCAGGATCGGGGAGACAAGACCAAGGCGGTCGAGTTTTTCCAGAAGGCCCTGAGCGCATTCCCGGCCTACACCGAGGCCAGTGATGGCCTCAAGAAGGCGCGAGCCAGCTGAGTACAACGGACCTTCCCTGGTCCGTGATTATCCCACCCGCGCCGGAGTGATGCCGATCAGGCCCAGGGCCACTCCGGCGTGCACCGGCAATGCAAAGGCAACGAGGTCGAGGTTCGACTGATAGAACCCGGGCAGCACCTTGAGCACCATGCCGAGCGCCGCCAGCACCGCCACCGCCAGCGCGAGCCGGCGGGCGGGATTCACCGCCCAGCCGCGTCCCCGCACCGCCGATGGCAGCACCAGAGCCAGGGCCAATGCCAGCAGATTGAACAACAGAATATTCTCGTTGTTGTGCGCCACCATGTGGCGACTGAAGGCCCAGAGCCAGGTCAGCACCGCGCCCAGCACGCCCGCCGCGAGCGTCCACAGCGTTGCGAGGGCCAGAAATAACCAGCGACGCCCGCCCCGCTTCCCGGCAGCGGGACTCGGATCGGGCCGCCCCAGCCATGCCAGCAGACCGCCGAAGAGCAACCCGGCCACCAGGTAGCGGAGGGTCCAGTTGCCGGGCCGGACCGGGACCGGGTAACTGCCCCCCACATTCAGGACGCGCTCCTGCTTCACGACCGGACGCGCCATCCCGTCGGTCCCCATCACGGCCACGCTGTCCAGGTGTTCCCGGAGCCGGATCGGCAGAAACATCTGCTCCCAGCGTGACATCTCATGATCCACCGGCTGGCCCAATCCCACCATGAGGCCGCTGTACAGCAGCACATTGTGCTGGTCGAGGCGCCGGGTTTCATCCCGCCAGGTGAACCCGGACGGTGCGGCGCCATAGCGCGCGATCGGCCCGCCCAGCACCCGGTCCAGCGCGTCCCGGATCCGGGTGGAGCAATTGTCCCGGTAGTAATCGTAGGCGTATCCGGAGTGCTCCGGCCGGATGTTCCAGAGGAGGAAATCCCTGAGCGCGGCTCGCTGGGTCGGAGTCATTTCCAGCTCCTGGGCCCAGATCTTTCTCCCTTCCGAAGCATAGAACCGGACGACGCCGTTGACGTCGCGGCTTTCGCCCATCGAGTACCACATCTTCCCCTGGGCAAAATGGAGGAAGAAGTTGGGTGCGTTGAAATCGAATCGGCCGTAGTCGTACAGATGGTCTTCGCCCGCCGCGGCATCGTGAATCCAGATGCCGTTGTGGCCGAAGCGCTCCCAGACTTCGCCGCCGGTCTCGAACGTCAAGAGGGTGACGGTGAGCTCGGAGCCGGGCTCGGGAGCCGGCACCGCCGGCCGGGGTGCGGAGAGCGATGCTTGCGCGGCGACTCCCACCAGGAGCGCCGCGACCATCGATCCGATCACAGCACCACGTCTTTGCCGGCCTCGGCCGACTGGTAAATCGCCTCGAGCACCTTGAGCATGGTGATGTGCTCGGTCAGCTTGGGCACCTCCGCTTCACCCGCCACCGCCGCGAGGAAGTGGGCCCATTGGGCCCGGAACGACGCCGTGAATG
>DASYPZ010000191.1:0-5810 GCA_036006105.1 Gemmatimonadales bacterium
GACGATCCGGCCGATCTTCGAGACGGCCTGGCCCAGCGCCGCACTGGCCGAAGTCTCCCGTCCGAGATAGGCGTCCGAGACGATGAAGGTCGACGCGGCGACCCCGACCGCCGAGAGCACGATGGCGAGTGTGTAGTAGACCAGCAGCAAGGGAGGATTCTGGAACAGCGACCCGCTGCCGTAGTAGACCCGGAGCAGCGACGGCAGCAGCTGGCACACGACCGACACGACCAGCAGCGGGGCGAACCTCGAGCGGTACAGCCCGAACGACACGTCGAGGACCTCACCCAGCGAAAGCGGTCGGAGGATCGGAGCGGACATGGCGGTCTCCGTGGGAGGACCTGGGAGATGGGCGGGGGCGCACCTATGATTACCGCGCCAGCCCCATTCCGCCATCCCCCAACGGTTCAGGCGGCAGATGCCCGAACGACCGCCAGCCGACTACCGCCAGCATCTCGAGGTCGAGACCCCGGAGCACGTGGTCCTCGACTACGAGATCGCGGGCGTGGGCAGTCGCACGCTGGCCGCCGCCGCCGACTGGTTCATCATCACCCTGCTCGCCCTGGCAGCGACGCTGGCGCTGGGACTCTGGAAGGACGGCGGGTCGACCTGGCTCGCCGCCGTCCTGGTGCTCGTCCTCTACTCGATCGTCTGGGGCTACTTCACCTGCTTCGAGGGCCTGCGCCAGGGCCAGACGCCGGGCAAGCGCGCCATGGGCATCCGGGTGATCCGTGACACCGGCCACCCGGTGAGCTTCTCCGACGCCGCGGCCCGCAACCTTCTGCTTCCGCTCGACCTCTTCGGGATGCTGGGGATCTTTCTCATCGCGATCCATCCCCGCGCCAAGCGTCTGGGCGACATGGTCGCCGGCACGGTGGTGGTGCGCGATCACCCGGTGCAGACCCGCGCGGCGCCGGCGGCCTCCGCCGCAACCCCGGAGCCCGATCAGGCCCAGGGCGCACCGGAGCTCTCCGACGAAGAGTTCCGGCTGCTGCGGGAATTCGTGGGCCGGGCCCAGGCGCTCCCCACGGAGGTCAGATCCCGGCTCGCGCGCGGCATCGTAACCCGACTGGCCGAGCGGTATCCGGAGCGTCCGGCCTCGGATCTCCAGTTCCTCGACCAGCTCCACACCGACGAGCTGGCTCGGCGGCGGGGGCGGTTCGGCGCGCGGAGCGGCGGTCCCGGCCGCCGCGCCGGAGGCGGCGTGGTCGAACGGCTGGTGGCCCGCAAGAGCACGCGGTGGGACGAATTCCAGCGCATGGCGGAACGGGTGTCCAAGCAGGGCCTCGACGTGCTTTCGGCCGACGAGCTGCCCGACTTCGCCCGGCGATATCGGGAGGTCGCCGCGGATCTCGCGAGAGTACGCACCTACGGCGCCGACGCGTCGGTCCAGGCCCGGCTGGGACGCCTGGTCGCGACCGGGCATGGCGCGCTCTATCGCCAGGAGCGTCACACCTGGGCCCGCATGTGGAGCTTCATCGCCCGCGAATGTCCCGCGGCCATCGTCGAGTCGAGGCGATACGTGTTCCTCGCCTTCCTCACCTTCATTCTCCCGGCCGCCGGTGGATTTGCCCTGCTGCGCCAGCGGCCCGAGCTCGCCCCGGAGTTGCTGCCCGACGTCATGCTGGAGCGGGCCGAGGCGGGCGCGACCCGATCCGCCCAGGGGGCGGGTTATGTGGAAACCGGCGTGGGCCAGCGACCCATCGTGGCTTCGTCGATCATCGCCAACAACATCCGGGTGGCGTTCAGCTGCTTTGCCGGCGGCATCGTCTTCGGCGTCGGCTCCCTGGTGCTGCTCGCCTTCAACGGCCTCTCGCTCGGCGCCGCCTCCGGTCACTTCGCCAACGTCGGACTGCTCGGCTATCTCTGGACCTTCGTGGTCGGCCACGGGGTGCTCGAGCTGTTCGCGATCTGGGTGTCCGGCGCCGCCGGCTTCATGCTCGGTCGCGCATTGATCGCGCCGGGTGACCTGCCCCGGCGAGACGCGATCGTCCTCGCCGGTCGCACGGCGATGCGACTGGTCGGCGCGGCGATCGTGTTTCTCCTGATGGCGGGGCTGATCGAAGGATTCGTGTCGTCGGGAGACTTCCCCCTCCCGATCCGCCTGGCGGTGAGCAGCTTCAGCGGGCTCTTCCTGATTCTCTACCTCTATAATGGATGGCGGACGGCTGGAGCCCGACTCGGGGCTTGATCTTTCGGTTTTATTTCGGTATTATGCCGGACATAGACCGAAACAGGTGCCGTCCATGCCTCCCGCAATCCTCCCTACCCGCCCGGAACCCGCAAAGAATCCCCTGACCGAGAGCATCATCCGGGTCTGCCCGGAATGTGCCGGGCCCGTGGCCCGCACCTCGGGATGTCTCACCTGCTTGCAATGCGGCTGGGGCCGGTGCGGATAGCGGGTCGGCAGCTCCAGCTCCTGCCGGATAGCGCTCCGGCGGAGCTCCCGGTGCTGGACACTCTGGATCGGGGCGCTCGTTTCCTCGAGCTTCCGGTACGCCGGGTCCTCAATCCGCCCGCCGCTACCCACATGCCGTTCTGGTCCATCAATCCCTACGTCGGGTGCGAATTCGGCTGCTCCTACTGCTATGCGCGCCGCACCCACGAGTGGACCATGGAACGCGCCGGTATGGACCGCGGCGGCGATTCGCCGCATCAGTCGTTCGAAACCCAGATCCTGGTCAAGCACGCCGCGCCCGAGGTGCTGCTTCGCACGCTGGAGCCGGCCCGGCTCGGCAGCACCGAGCTGGTCATCGGCACCGCCACCGATCCCTATCAGCCGGCCGAGAAGAAGTTCCGCCTGACCCGCCGCCTGCTGGAAGCGCTGCTGCTCCACAAGGGACTCCAGCTGGGAATCATCACCAAGTCTCCCCTGATCGTGCGGGATGTGGACGTGCTCACCGCCCTGGCAGAACGCCACGAGCTCTCCATCTACATCTCGATTGCGTCCGCCGATGCGGCGTTGCTGCGCCGGCTCGAAGCCCGCTCCCCGGCACCGCACGCGCGGTTGCGGGCTCTGGCGCGCCTGCGTCAGGCCGGACTCCAGGCCGGCGCACTGATCGCGCCCATCCTGCCCGGCATCACCGACGACTGGAAGGGTCTCGCCGCCCTGATGGAACAGGCCAAGGAGGCCGGGGCGTGCTGGGTGTCCGGGGGGGCGCTCCGCCTCGGGCCCGCGGCGCGCAACGGCTTCCTTCCCGTGCTCCGCCGGGAATTTCCCGAACTGGTGGCGCGGTACGAGCGCCGCTATGCCGGAAAGCAGCACGCCGGCAAGGACTACGAAAAGGCCCTGGCTCGGCGCATCCGCACCCTGCAGCAGGCGTTTGGATTTCCTGAGCGGGGCCGCCGGGACGGCGTTCCCGAATCGACCGACCTGGAATTCGCCTCAAGCTGAGGCAGGCACGGCGTTTGCCCCTCACCGGGAGCAATGCCCCCCCATCCGACGACCCCCGCAGCCCTCACCCCTCGCCCCGAGGCGTCTCGTCTTGTGGCGCTTGATGCGCTCCGCGCCCTCGCGGTGCTGCTGGTCATCGGCCGGCACCTTCGGACGCCCTACGCGCTGAGCCCGGAATCGCCCACCCGGATCTTTGCGGATCTCTGGCAACGGGGCGGATGGATCGGCGTCGACCTCTTCTTCGTGTTGAGTGGTTTTCTGGTCTCGGGACTCCTCTTCCGGGAGCAGCAGCAATACGGCAAGGTCTCGCTGGGGCGATTCTTCCTCCGCCGCGGACTCAAGATCTATCCGTCGTTCTACGTCTTTCTCCTCGCGACCGTGGCGCTCCGAATCGCCTGGGGCCGCCACCTGGAGCCGTCGCAGATACTCGCCGAGCTGTTCTTCGTCCAGAATTACGTGCACGGCGTCTGGAATCACACCTGGTCGCTCGCCGTCGAGGAGCACTTTTATATCCTGCTTCCGCTGCTGCTGATCGTCCTGCTCAAGCGCTTCCGCGGCCGGAGTGATCCATTCACCGTGCTTCCGGTCGTGTGCGCCACGCTCATGGTGGCGCTGCTCGGCCTTCGCATCTGGAACGCCGCGGCTCAGCCCTTCGACGTGGCCACGCATCTCTTCCCGACCCACCTGCGCATCGACTCGCTGATGTTCGGGGTGCTGCTCTCCTACTGGTTCCACTATCACCGGGACCGCTTCCGCTCCCTGGTGATGCGGCACCGGATCCTGCTGACGGTGCTTGGCGTGGCGCTCCTGGTCCCGCCCTTCCTGGTGGAATTGCCGGCGTCTCCCGCGCTCTACACCATCGGTCTCACCGGACTGGCACTGGGCAGCGGTGCCCTGCTCGCCACGGCGCTGCACGCGCCGGAGTACTTCACGAAATTGCTCGCGCCGGTGGCGCGGGTCGGCGGGTATTCCTATTCCATCTACCTCTGGCACCTGCCGGTCCTCGGCTATTTCATGACCTGGGTGGAGGACACCCTCGGCATGCGCCTGCCCTGGTGGCCCAGGAGTCTGATCGGCGTCACCGCCTGCATCGTGTTCGGCATCGGGATCTCGCAGCTGGTCGAGTACCGGGTGCTCCGGTTCCGGGACCGAGTGTTCCCTTCTCGCAGCCGTCCGCTCGAGCCACCGGCAGTCCGGCAGCATCCTCGCGAGCAGCTCACCGGGGCCTCAGTTCAAGGCTCCTCATCGAGACTTGGTTGATCGCACTCCCTCCCATCTGGCGCGCACACGACGAAATGCTACGTTAGCGGCCCGGTTACTCTCGTAACTCCTACCCCTCGATGGAGCGTTTCCGCCCTGCACACCAAGAGACTCTTTGCCTCTGCCGTGATGTTGGTCGCGTTTGCGGGCTCACTCAGCACCCAGAGTACCCCGCCGAAAGGCGCGACCGGCAAATGCAAGGATGGCACCTATACCATGGCAGCGACCCGCAAAGCTGCTTGCTCCAAGCACGGCGGAGTCGACGCCTGGCTGGCGGGAACCGCTGCCGCGGCTCCGGCTGGTGCGCCCGCTGGCGCGAGCGCCCAGTGCAATGACGGCACCTATTCGATGAGTCAGCATCGCAAGGGCACCTGCTCCAAGCACAAAGGTGTGAAGACCTGGCTCAAGGAGATTCCCGCCTGATGAGCTTTCTCGACGAGATTCCATGGAGAGATCAACGCCGCCGCTGAGGCGGCGGTTTCGTTTTCCCTCCTTGACAGATCAAACTACAGTTGTAGTATTACGAGTGTAATCAATACCGGTTCCGGTTTCGGCCGGTTGCAACCCTTTCCCGTCGGGGACCCGTCCAATGGGTGAACCACAGCCGCTCACTGATCTGCAGCTTTCCATCCTCCGCGTCCTCTGGGACCGGGGGTCGGCCACGGCGGCCGAGATCACCGATGCCTTGCGCACCACTCGAGGACTGGCCCAGCAGACCATCGCGACCATTCTCTCCCGGCTGGAAAAGCGCGGCATCGTGCGGCACGAGACTCAGCAGCGGCAGTATGTCTACTCGGCGGTGGTCAACCAGCCCGACGTGCGCCGCACCATGCTGGCCGAGTTGACCGACCGGGTATTCGAAGGGGACGTGGCCGCGCTGGTGAGCCAGCTGCTCTCCACCGGCGAGATGAGCGCCGGCGATCTCGCCCGGGTCAAAGCGCTGATCGCCGATCACGAAGGAAAGGGAGCGCGTCATGCCAAGTCCTGAGCTGTCCGGGTGGCTGCTGACCTATCTGCTGCACAGCACCCTGCTCCTGGTGGCCGCGTGGATCGTGGCGCCCAGGTTCCGGAGTCACCGGGTTCGCGAGATGCTCTGGAAGACCGCCCTCTTCGGCGGCTTCGTCACCGCCACCGGCCAGAGCCTCCTCCGGGTGAG
>DASYPZ010000192.1:0-2996 GCA_036006105.1 Gemmatimonadales bacterium
ACCCCGCGAGTGGCCCGGCTGGACCTGACCCGCTTCGAAACCGACGAGATCCTCGAGATTCCGAACGCAGCCGGCGGGCATGCCTCTCCGTTCACGACGCCGGATACCAAGTACATCGTGTCGGCGACCCGGTTCAGCGTGCCGGTGCCCAATACCGATGTGGCGATCGACAGCTACAAGAAGAACTTTCGGGGCACCATGTCGTTCATCACGGCCAACCAGCCCGGCAAGATGGACATCGCGTTTCAGATCCTGATGCCGGGGTACAACTACGACCTCGGGCATGCCGGGAAGGGACCCTCGGACGGCTGGTTCTTCTTCAGCTCCTACAACACGGAGCAGGCCTATACCAAGCTGGAGCTGAACGCGTCCCAGAACGACAAGGACTATGTGGCCGCGGTCAACTACCGTCAGGCCGAGCAGTGCGTGGCCGCCGGCAAGGCCCGGAGCGTCCCGGCCAGCTACATGCACAACTACGTGAATCCCTCGAGCCGGGTCGCCAGCAGCGAGCACAAGACCAGCGTCAAGGTCCTCGATCCCAAGGATTGTCCGGGCCTGGTCTACTACATGCCCACGCCCAAGTCCCCCCACGGCGTCGATGTGGATCCCACCGGTGAATACATCGTGGCCGGCGGCAAGCTGGCGACCGTGATTCCGGTGCACTCCTTCAGCCGGATGCTGGCCGCCATCGCGGCCAAGAAGTTCGACGGCGAGGTCGACGGGATTCCGCTCCTCTCCTACGCGGCCACGATCGCCGGCGAAGTCCAGAAGCCGGGTCTTGGACCGTTGCATACCGAGTTCGACGGGAAGGGCTACGCCTACACCTCGATGTTCATCTCGTCCGAGATCGTGAAGTGGAAGCTGGGCACCTGGGAAGTCGTGGACCGGATGCCGGTCTACTACTCGGTGGGACATCTGATGATTCCCGGTGGAGACAGCCGGAAGCCCTGGGGCAAGTATGTCGTGGCGCTCAACAAGATCACCAAGGACCGGTACCTCCCCACCGGCCCGGAGCTGGCGCAGTCGGCCCAGCTGATCGACATCAGCGGCGACAAGATGAAGATGCTGCTCGATTTCCCCACCACCGGCGAGCCGCACTACGCGCAGGCGATTCCGGCCAGCATCATCAAGGACCGTCAGGTGAAGTTCTTCAAGCTTTCCGAGGGGACCAATCCCTTCGCCACCCGGTCGGAGGCCGAAGGCGGGATCAGTCGTCAGGGCCGCCGGGTCGACGTCAAGATGATCGCGATTCGCAGTCACTTCGCCCCGGATAATCTGGAAGGCATCCAGGTCGGCGACACGGTGTACTTCCATGTCACCAACATCGACCAGGACTGGGACATCGTGCACGGGTTTGCCGTGATGGGGGCGGAGAACTCCAACATGGTCATCCCGCCGGGAGAGACCAAGACGATCCGGTGGATCCCGCAGCGGGCCCAGATCTATCCCTTCTACTGCACCGACTTCTGCTCGGCGCTGCACCAGGAGATGTCGGGGTACGCGCGGGTCTCGCCGCGCGGCTCGGCTGTGGCGCTCAAGGCCAACGTGAGCGCCAAGGCCGCGACGCAGCTTTCCCGCATGAGTGGTACGCCGGCCTCCAAGCCGGGAGCCGGCGGCCAATGACGGTCTCCGGTCCGGTGATGCAGGCGCCGGCGATGTCCGTCGCGGAGAGGCCGGCCAGTCCGGCCCTTCCGCGGCGGCGCGGGCGACTGGGAACGGGCGCCACGGTCCTGACCGGCCTGGCCGCCCTGCTCCCGGCCTTCATGTTCGTCCTTCCCCTCTGGACCATCCGGCTGGTGGCCCCTCAGTATCCCGAGGGGCTCGGCATGCACATCCGGATCAATACCATCGAGGGCCTCACGCCCACCGACCTCGGCAACATCAATGGGCTGAATCACTATATCGGGATGCGGGTGATTCTCCCCGACGCCATTCCCGAGCTGGCCCTGATGCCCTGGATTCTGGCCGGGATCATCGGCCTCGGAGTCCTGACGATGCTGCTGCGACGCCGGGCGGTTCTGCTGGCCTGGATCGGGGTGTATGCCTCTGCCGCGATTGCGGGGATGGCCGACTTCTGGAAGTGGGGCTACGACTACGGCCACAACCTCGACGCCGCGACCGCGATCATCAAAGTGCCGGGGATGAGCTACCAGCCGCCCCTGCTCGGATCGAAGCAGCTCCTCAACTTCACGGCGACCTCCTGGCCCGCGAGTGGCGGTGTTCTCGCCGGCCTGTCGCTGGCACTGGCCGTCGCGGCGGTGGTGCTGGCCTTCCGGAAATCCGGAGCAGAGCCGGTCTGATGTGGGGCCTTGGAGTGCTGTTCGGGGGGGCCTTGTTGCAGGCGCCCACCGCGGCCCCGTCGACCACGGTCGTCTCGCCCGCGGGTCCGTGGCGCACCATCGCGGCCGGGCTGGCGGCCACGCCCGCGCATGGCCGGCTCCTGGTGCGGGCCGGCGTGTACCGGGAAGCGACCATCGAGGTGCGCCGCCCGGTCGAGATCACCGGGGAGCCGGGCGCGGTGATCGATGGCGAGGATGCGCGGCAGCTGATGCGCATCACCGCCGACTCGGTGACGGTGCGCGGCCTGGAGTTCCGCCGGGTCGGGGCGAGCTTCACCGAAGATCATGCCGCCATTCGCGCCGAGCAGGTGCGCGGCTGCCGGATCGAGGACAACACGATCGAGGACGGGTTCTTCGGGATCTACCTCGCGCGGGTGACCGGGTGCCGCGTGGTGGGCAACCGGCTCCACGCCCGACGGGCCAGCGAGTCGGTCTCGGGCAACGGTATTCATCTCTGGAGCGCCGATTCGGTCCTGATCGCCGGGAACCGCGTCGGTGGCTACCGGGACGGGATCTATTTCGAATTTGTGCATCACAGCGAGGTCCGGAACAACCGCAGCGAGCGCAACCTCCGGTATGGCCTCCATTTCATGTACTCGGACGATTGTCGCTACCAAGAGAACATCTTCCGCGGCAACGGATCGGGCGTGGCGGTGA
>DASYPZ010000193.1:0-4107 GCA_036006105.1 Gemmatimonadales bacterium
AGTTCCTGACCGGAAGCACCACCAACGGAGTGCCGGACACGACCCGCGCGCTGGTCATCGGGGTGAGTCCGGAACGGTTTCGGCGCGCCGACGGGCGGGTCAGCTTCCAGCGTCCCGGGTTGCCGCTCTATCCCGCGGAGCTGGTGCTGGGCGACCCCACCCTCGCCCTGGCGGTACGCACGGGAAATCCGCAGCCGAGTCTCCGGATCGGCTACTTCACTCAAGGGGCGGCCTGGAACGCCAGCTACACGGTGGTGCTGGGCAAGAATGGTTCACGAGTCAGCGGGCTGGCCTCGATCGCATCGGGGTCCCTGCGAGTTAACGATGCGGATATCCAGCTCCTTGCCGGCTCGGTGGGCCGGGCAGGACAGCAACCCCGGGAACGGGACATGGTGATGGCGAAAGCGATGGATGCCCGCGCCGAGAACGGCGTGGCGCAAGGATTTGCCGACGAGCAGCAGATCGGCGAGGCCCATCTCTACACCATTCCGGGGAAGATCTCGCTCGAACCCGGCGTCACCACCGGAGTGGCGCTGTTCGAGCCGGCCACCACCCCGTGGGACCGGTCCTATGTGGTACGAGGCCAGATTCCCTACTACGGCATGCTGCAGCAGGTCGGTAACGATGAAAACGTCGTGCCGGTGGAAGTCTGGTACACCCTGAAGCGGACGCCCAAGACGCCGTTCGGCGACCTGCCTCTGCCCATGGGTACCTATCGCCTCTATCAGGGCGACGACGCCAACCGGCTCCAGCTGATCGGAGAATCATCGGCCGGTCACACCGCGCCGGGACGCGACGTACGGCTCTCCGCCGGCTCCGCGTTCGACCTGACGGCCAAGCGGATCCAGACCACCTACTCCACCCGCCGCGATTCGACCCGCACCATCGCCACGGCCGATTTCAAGGTGACCATCACCAGCGCCAAGGACAGCGCGACCACGGTGGAGGTGCTGGAGGACCGCGCCGGCGAATGGAGCGTGCTGTCGAGCTCGCTGCCGGCCGAAAAGGTCTCCAGTACCAGAACCCGGTTCCGGGTGCGGGTGCCGGGCAAGGGCGAGGCGGTCCTGACCTATCGGGTTCGGGTCGTCTGGTGACGCCTGTCGTCCTGGTACATCTCTCCGACATGCACTTCGGCCGGGATGTGGACCTGGCACAGGTGGAGGCGTGCGAGGCGATGCTGCCGGGGCTGGCACCCAGCGCGATCGTGATTTCCGGCGACCATTCGCAGCGCGCGCGGCACGGCGAATTCCAGATGTCGCGTCACTTCCGGGATCGGGTCGAGCGGCTGGCGCCTACGCTCGTCATCCCCGGGAATCACGATGTTCAGTGGTGGGCCAGCCCGTTCGGCCTGTTCGGCTCCCGGCGACTGTACGGCAAGTACCGCCACTACTTCGGCGAGGATCTCGCCCCCCGGCTCGAGATTCCGGGCGCGGTGATCGCGGGCGCGCTCACCAGTTACGGCGTGGCCTTCGGCTCGTTGACCTGGAACCCCAACGATATGGCCGTGAAGGGCCACCTTCCCCGATCCGAAGTCGAACGGGTGTCTCGATATTTCGAGTCGGCCCCGCCGGGCGCGGTCCGGATTCTGGTGACGCACCACAACGTGCTCCCCGGGGCGATATCCCGCCGAATGGGCCTGGCCCACTGGCGACGGGCCCAGCGGCAGATCAACGCCAGCCGCGTCGACCTGGTGCTCTGCGGCCACGATCACCAGGAGGGATCCGGGCAGATCGACGGCACCGTCACGGTGAGCACCGCCGGAACCCTGACGCTGCGTACCCGGGGCGGCGGGCCCTCGGCCTTCAACGTCGTCACCGTGGACGACCAGGCGGTATCGATCCAGCATATGCGCTGGGACCCGAGTCAGCTCCGCTTTCGGGCCTCGGATCTCTCGCGCTACGGACGAATACGACCGGCGTGATCCCCGGGGAGCTCGCGGTGCGGCTGCGTGCCCAGGGCCTGCCCGAGACCATGCCGGTCATCCTCCACGCCAATCGTCGGGTCCTGGTCAGCATGACCCGGCGCGGCGCCCTCCGGGTTCACCGGGGGTACGAGGCGGCCCCCGATGAGGTGGTGGCCGCCATCGCCCAATGGGCCAGGCCGCGAACCCGTCGCGCCGACCGGCGCCGGGCTCAGCGGGTGCTGGTCTCCTTCCCCGTCCACCTTCACGCTCCGCCAACCCGCCCCCCTCGGCGCGTGCCGGAGCCGGCTCGCGCCGAGGATGCCGCCACCCTGTCCCGTCTCCAGGCCCTCCATGGGGAGCTCAACGCCCGGCATTTTCAGGGGAATCTTGGCCCCTGCGACCTCCGACTTTCCCGTCGTATGCGGCGCCGGTTGGGGGAGTTTCGCCCCGCCGGACCGATCGAGCCGCGACCGGAGATCACACTCGCGCATCGTCACCTGAAGCGCGACGGATGGGCCCGGGCTACCGCCACTCTGCTCCATGAGATGGTCCATCAATGGCAGGCCGAAACCGGACGTCCGCTCGGGCATGGGCGGGAGTTCCGGGACAAGTGCGCCGAGGTCGGGATCGATGGCCGGGCGATCGCCCGGGTCGGAAGTGATTTCCGGAGTTATCTTACCTGAGAGGGAATTATCCGGCGCCTTGAGCTGCGAGTGCCCGCGATGTCCAAGCGCATTCTCCCGGACGACCCCGCGATTCCGCCCGAGACCCAGTCGGCACTCAAGCTGTGGGTCGTGCTGTCTCGCGCGCATGCCAGTATCTCGGCGCACGCGGTGGCCCACGCCGCGGAGCACGGACTCTCCCTCACCGAGTTTGCGATCCTCGAGGCGCTCTACCACCGGGGCCGCATGGTCCTCGGAGAAATCCAGCGCCGTATCCTGGTCTCCAGCGGCGGCATCACCTTTCTGGTGGACCGTCTGGCCGAGAAGGGTCTGGTGGTTCGGCAGGAATGCCAGGAGGACCGCCGGGCCAAGTTTGTCGCGCTGACCCGGGAGGGTACCCGGATGATCCGGGACCTCTTTCCCTCCCACGCCCGTACCCTCGCGCAGGCGATGCGTGGGTTGACCGGCGCCGAGCAGGAAGAGGCCGCGCACCTCCTGCGCACTCTGGGCCTCACGGCCGCCGGTGGGGGACTCCCGCCCTCCTCCTCGATCCTCCGAAGAAAATCGAACGGGACCCGGCCGGCCGGTCGCCCCAAAACGCCGGCGACGTAAAAGGCGGTAAGACGGTAGGGCGGTAGGGCGGTAGGGGCGGTAGGGCGGTAGGGCGGTAGGGCGGTAGGGGCGGTAGGGCGGTAGGGGCGTTGGTTTACCGGCCTACCGCCTTACCGCCTTACCGCCTATTTTAGCCCCTCTATCTCTCGCTTCCACAAGGGCTTACAATGGCCTTCGCCGGTGTCGATTTCTACCAGATGGACGGGCTCCTCAGCGAAGAGGAGCGCGCGGTTCGCGACACGGTGCGGGCGTGGGTCGACGAGCATCTCATGCCGATCATCGGCGACTGCTACATCGAGGGCCGATTCCCCAAGCAGATCATTCCCGGCCTCGCCGAGCTCGGGGTGCTGGGCGCCAACCTGCCGGAGGAATACGGCTGTGCCGGTCTCAACAACGTCGCGTATGGCCTGATCATGCAGGAGCTGGAGCGGGGAGACAGCGGGATCCGCTCCTTTGCCTCGGTCCAGGGCGCCCTGGTGATGTATCCCATCTACAGCATGGGCTCCGAGGCCCAGAAGAAGCAGTGGCTGCCGCGGCTGGCGGCCGGTCAGGAAATCGGCTGCTTCGGGCTCACCGAGCCCGACTACGGCTCCAATCCCAGCGGCATGATCACCACCGCCAAGGAGACGAAAGACGGCTGGGTGCTCAACGGCGTCAAGATGTGGATCACTAACGGCAGCCAGGCCACGGTCTCGATCATCTGGGCCAAGACGGGGGCGGTGGATGATCCGAAATCCATCCGCGGATTCATCGTCCCCACCAGTACCAAGGGCTATGCCGCCAAGGATCAGAAGGGCAAGCTCTCGCTGCGAGCCAGCGACACCAGCGAGATCCACCTCGAAGAGGTGCATCTTCCCAAGGACGCGATCCTGCCCAAGAGCGGCGGCATCAAGAGTCCCCTGTCCTGCCTGACCCAGGCCCGCTACGGCA
>DASYPZ010000194.1:0-1851 GCA_036006105.1 Gemmatimonadales bacterium
GAATCACCCCGTGAGGGTACCGGAAAAAACCGACTGAAAGACCGCGGGGCCGACGTTTCCGCCGCACAGAATGGCGATGACGGTGCGGTCCCGCCAATGGTCCGCCTGGCGAAGATAGCCCGCCACCGCCACAGCCGCCGCCCCTTCCACCACCAGACCGTGGGTTTCGTGAATGAGCCGCATGGCATGGCGAATCTCGTCCTCAGTGACCGTGGCATAGTCGTCGGCCAGGCGGCGGACCAGCTCGAAGGTGATCGCCCCGGGCTCCACCCCGCCCGCGGTCCCGTCGGAGAGCGTCGGCTTCGATTCGCGCTCGACGATGAATCCGGCGCGTACCGATTCGATCATCACCGCCGAATTGTCCGGTGAGCAGGCGATGATCCGCACCTGCGGCCAGGCCGCCTTGAGCCAGGCGGCGACCCCCGCGAGCAGGCCGCCACCACCCAGCGCGATGAAGACCGCGTCGGCGTGCTGGATCTGCCGCTGCAGCTCGACCCCGATGGTCCCCTGCCCCGCCACCACGTCGAAATCGTTGTAGGGCGAGAGATAGGGAAGTCCCTGGTCCACGGCGATTCGGCGGGCGTGCGCTTCGGCCAGGGCCGAGTCGTGTCCGTGAACCTCGACTTCCCCACCGTATCCGCGAATCGCAGCGAGCTTTGCTGAATCGGCGTCGGCCGAAACGACGACTCGCGCCTTGGCACCGAGCTTGGCCGCCGCGTAAGCGACCGCGGCCCCATGATTCCCGGTGGATGCCGCGATCACTCCCCCACGCCGCGCCTCAGGGGACAGCGCCAGAAGCTTGCTGAAGGCGCCTCGGGCCTTGAACGAGCCGGTGTGCTGGAGGCTCTCGAGCTTGAGCTGGAGGTTCACACCAGCAGGGGCGCCGATCGGTGATTCGATGAGGGGAGTCTCCAGCACCCAGGGGCGGATCCGGTCCTCCGCGGCACGTATCTGGGTCAGGAGATCGGTGGTCATCCGGTGCGAGCCCGGCGAAGCACCCGCCCGGGATGCGCGCCGGTGGCGCGCCCCGCCGCATAAACCTCGATGCCGTTCACCCAGGTGCGGGCGATCCCGACCGAGAGCCGCTGCGGCTCCTGCGGCGTGGCGCGATCCCCGACCGTCCCGGGATCGAACAACACCAGATCGGCGTACCAACCGGGAAGGACGCGGCCGCGGCGCACCAGCCCGACATTCTCCGCGGCGAGCGCGCTCATCTTCCGCACCGCTTCTTCCAGCGGAATGATCCGTTGCTCGCGGACGTAGCGCCCCAGCACGCGGGGGAACGAACCAAAGCCACGGGGGTGCCGGCCGTCCAGCTCGCCGTCGGTGCAGATGTTTCCGAACGGCCAGGCCAGGATTCGCGCCAGATCCGGCTCGACCATGCCGGTGCCGATGACGCTCTCGGCGCTCCGGTGAGTGGTCGCTTCGCGGGCTTCCGCCTCCCGGATCAACGCGATCAGCGTGGTGGCGGGATCGGCGTGGCGGAGCTCGGCAATCTGGGCGACCGTCTTCCCGACATAGCTGGTATCGGGGTCGAACCTTCCCAGCAACAATCCGTCCGCCGGCGCCACCTGGTCGAGCACGAACCGGGCCTCGCGCGGGTCCCCGTAGTTGCCTTCCGGAAAGAGCACGCGGAGGGTCGATTGCCAGTAGAGATAGGGATAGACGTCGAGCGTGACCTTGATCCCCTCGGCCCGGGCGGCGTCGAGCCTCCGGATCAGGCTGTCTGCCTGACCCCAGAGGGAGCGCATCGCCAGCTTCGCGTGGGAGAGCTGGACCGGCATGCCCGTGGTCCGGCCGATGGCGAGCAGCTCCTCGATGGCAGGCCAGAAACCCCGGTCTTCACTCCTG
>DASYPZ010000195.1:0-6431 GCA_036006105.1 Gemmatimonadales bacterium
GTATCTGGTGCGTTCCGGCGAGTCCCTATCGCAGCGAGGCGGGAGCCCTGTCCGCGATCCGCTATGCGCGGGAGACCGGGCGGCCGTTCCTGGGAACCTGCGGGGGCTTTCAGCACGCGCTGCTGGAATACGCGCGCAACGTTCTCGAGATTGGTACCGCCGGTCACGCGGAAACCGATCCGGATGCCGCCGAGCTGGTCATTACCCCGCTGGCCTGCGAGCTGGTGGAGCAGCGCGCTACCGTGATCCTCGAGCCGGGCTCACGACTCGAGGCCCTGCACGGCGCGACGGAAATCGCGGAGACCTACCATTGCCGCTACGGTCTCTCGCCCGCGTACCAGGCGAAACTGGCCGGCAGCGCCCTGCGCGTCGTCGCCCGGGACGCCGCCGGCGAGGTGCGGGCCATGGAGCTCCGCGGGCACCCGTTCTTCTGCGTGACGCTCTATCAGCCGGAGCGCGCCGCGCTGGCCGGCCACGCCCACCCGCTCGTCAACGCCTTCGTGGCCGCGGCGCGGGCCGGGACGACGGTCTCGGCATGAGCCGGGACGAGCGCGAGCTCCGGCGCCTGGTCCGCGCGTTCATCGAGGAACGGGAGGGCTTCTGGGAATTCCACGAGGGGTTTCTGAATTGCTGGACCCGGCTGCCCCCGGAATCACTCTCGGCGGCCCGGCGAGCCGGATGGAACGAGATCTATGCCTGGGTGCTTACCTCGATTCCCGATCCGGTGTCCCCGGAAGACGCCGCGCGCGGAGTGATCGGCGCGGCCGAGCTGCGGACCCGGCTTCGGCAGCATACCCTGTCACGCTGAGCGCAGCGAGCACGAGCTGCTTCGCTGCGCCCAGGTGACCCGCGATCAATCCTCCAGGACGAACGTCACCTTCAGGTCCACCCGATAGTTCTTGATCTTGCCGTTCTCGATTTCCACCTTCTGGCCGTTGACCCACGCGCCTTTCACGTTCTTGAGGGTCTTGGTGGCGCGGGCGATGCCGGATTTGATCGCGTCCTCGAACCCCTTGCTCGAGGTCGCGCTGATTTCGGTGACTTTGGCGACGGACATGGCTGCCTCCGGATAATGAGTGAACGGGCAAGCTGATCGCTCGGCGCCGGGGCCGCAAGCGCTCAGAGACGGCGCAGCAGAACCGCTCCGGCGCTCCCCGGGGGGGTCCGGCCCCGCACCCGGATCGTCTGGCCTAACGCGGGCACTGTGAGAATCAGCACATCGCCCCGGCCCGGGGCGGGCTTCAGCAGTTCGGGCGCGGGCACCCCGTTCAGCACCAGCTCCGCTCCCAGCAGCGTCACCGGCGCGCCCCCCACCGCCACGAGGCGAAAGCGGTATTGCGCCGCCGCCGGGATCCGCTCGGTGAGATCGACGTCGAGCGTGGCGCCGGACCAGAGTCCGGCGTTGTCATCGGCCCAAACCGTGGCTCCCTGAAACCAGGTGGCCGGCGCCAGGGCTCCGGTCTTCAGCGCGGCGAGACGGCGGAGAGCCGGCACACCGATGGCCGAGGGAAAACTGGCCCGGATCGCGTCGTAGTGCTTGGGCGCGACGGGATGGATCCGCTTGTGGCCGACCGATGTACCCCCGCCCAGCGATTGCCATTGGCCGGCGACCCGGCCTTCCAGGCGGTAGGAGAGGATCCGCTGCCCGGTACGCAGATCCTCCTCCAGAATGACGTGGTCCACCGGCTTCGCCACCCGCATCTCCAAGGTGACGGTTGGCCCCCGCCCCGAAATTTCGGACGCCGGCCCCGCGAATCGCTGCCGAATCTCGTCGCCCAGCTCCCGGGCCCGCGCCGCGTCCGCGTCCGGAATCCGGCCGGTCCGGTCGGGGGGAAGGTTGAGCAGCAGCTGGGTGCCCCGGCCCACGGAGCGATAATAGATCTCCAGCAGTTGTGACTTGGTCAGCAGGCGCGAATCGTTGGTGGTGTTCCAGAACCAGTTGGGGCGCCGGATGGAGACGTCCACCTCGAGCGGCATCCACGCATCTCCCCGCGGGTCTCCGTGCAGTCCGGTGGCGATGCCGGTCGCCGCGTCGCCCCGATCCAGCGCGTTCCACACCGGATCGGGCGCGAAGCCGTCTTCGTTCCCGACCCAGCGGATGGTCGCCTGCGGCCCCTGGAAGATCATCGCGCGCCCCGCGTGCGCCGCCAGAATGTCTGCCACCGGCACCACCGAGCTGCCGTCGAACCAGACTTCCACGATCGGGCCGTAGCGGGTCAGCAGCTCGGTAAGCTGCTGCCGGACCAGAGTGTTGTACCCGTCCTGTTTGTCGGGGGTCGCGGTGCGGCCCGACTGCCCCGCGCCCAGGAAATCATCCCGGGGCGAGAGATAGACGCCGAGCCCGAGCCCGCGACTGGCGCAGGCGGCCGAGAGCTCGGCCATGACGTCACCGGTGCCGTTCTTCCATCGGGTCGAGCGCACCGAGTAGGACGAGGTGTCGGTCTGCCAGAGACAGAACCCGCCCTGGTGCTTGGCCACCAGGACGATATAGCGGGCACCCAGGCCCTTGGCGGTCTCGGCCCACTGCTCCGGGTCGGCGGCGAAGGGAAGCTGGTCCGGGGGAATCGAGCCATCGTCGTATTCGCGGTCCTGCCAGGTGTTGGGAGCCAGATGCACGAACATGCCGAGCTCGAGGTCGAGCCAGGCAAGTTGCGCTGCCGACGGAAGGGCGACCTGGGAGGCCGACTGCCCCGGAAAGACCCGCTCGCCCCGCAGCAGCAGCGGGGCGGCGAGTCCGGCAAGAAATGTTCGTCGTTGCATGGCTCTATGATCGTGGCCGCGTGGGTGCCGCGCAAGCGCTAAATTGTCTGCATGAATCCAACGCTCCGACTGACCGCGCTGCTCCTGGCCGGTCTCCCGCAGCCACGCTCCGCGGAACCCCAGCATGCCCTGATGCCGGTTCCCGCCCACGTGGCGTGGCGGGCCGGCAAGTTTCGGCTCGACAGCACCACCACCGTGTCTCCCGCGTCGTACACCGATGAGCGGCTGCGGCGGGCCATCGTGCGCGCCCTGCGCCGGCTCGAGACCAGGACCGGGCTGCCGCTGACACCGGCCGGGCGCCCACCGGCCCCCGGGCGCCGCTCGATCAGTGTGCGGGTTCACGGACCCGGAGAGGCGGTACAGTCTCCCGCCGAGAACGAGGCCTATGCGATCGAGGTCGATTCGCTGGATACGCGCATCAGCGCGGAAACCGTGGTCGGAGCGCTTCGCGGCCTCGAGACCCTGCTCCAGTTGGTGGAGTCCGATTCCGCGGGCTGGTATCTGCCCGCGGTGCGTATCGAGGATGCCCCGCGCTTTCCGTGGCGCGGGTTGCTCATCGACGTGGGGCGGCACTTCGAGCCGGTCGAAGTGATCAAACGCCAGCTCGACGGGATGGCCGCCGTCAAACTCAACGTGCTGCACTGGCACCTGTCCGAGGACCAGGGTTTCCGGGTCGAGAGCAAGCGCTACCCGCTGCTCGCGGGCAAGGGGTCGGATGGGCTCTTCTACACCCAGGCCCAGATCGCGGAAGTGGTTTCGTACGCGCGGGATCGGGGCATTCGGATCGTGCCGGAATTCGACATGCCGGGGCATTCCACGGCGTGGTTCGTCGGGTATCCCGATCTGGCCAGCGCGCCGGGGCCCTACGCCGTCGAGCGGCGCTTTGGCGTCTTCGATCCCGCCTTCGACCCCACCCGGGAGTCCATCTACCGTTTTCTCGATGGATTCATCAGCGAGATGGGAGCCCTGTTTCCGGATCGATACTGGCATATCGGCGGCGACGAGGTGGCGCCGAAACAATGGCGGAACAACGCGCGCATCCGTGCCTTCATGCAGGCCCGGGGGTTTGCCAACAACGATGCGCTCCAGGCCTACTTCAATCAGCGGCTCTCCGTGATCCTGAGCCGGCACGGCAAACGGATGGTGGGGTGGGACGAAATCCTGAACCCGGCCCTGCCGACGTCGACGGTGGTACAGTCGTGGCGCAGCGCCGCATCGCTGGCCGATGCCGCCCAGCGGGGGTTCAGCGGAATCCTGTCGCAGGGATGGTACCTCGATGGGATGCTCACCGCCGAGACACACTATCTGGTGGACCCCCTGCCGGAATCGAGCTCGCTCACCGGCCAGGCGGCGAGCCGAGTCCTTGGCGGCGAAGCCTGCATGTGGCACGAGCACGTGACCGAGGAATCGATCGACTCCCGGATCTGGCCGCGGATGGCGGCGATCGCGGAGCGACTCTGGTCGCCGCGCGAGGTCCGGGATGTTCCCGACATGTACCGGCGCCTCGCGGTCATGCGCGTCCGGCTCGAGGAACTGGGACTGGGACACGAGAGTCATTCGCCCCGGATGGCGCGCCAGCTTGCACAGGGTCAGAATCCCGCGGCGCTGGAGGCGTTCCTGGACCTGGTCGAGCCGGTGAGCTTCGGAGAACGGAGCGGGCTCCAGAAGCTCACCCAGCTCACGCCGCTGGTGTTCGTGGCGGATGCGGCGCGCCCCGATCCCCCGGCCCAATGGGAAACCCGGGCCCTGGCCACCGCGGCACTCGCGGGGGATCCGCGCGCCCGGGCCCGGCTTCGCGCCGCCTTCCAGTCCTGGCCCGGACTCGGCCCTGCCCTCGATTCCCTGTCGAGTCGGGCACCCCTGATCGGCGATGCGAAGCTCGCGGCGGCGGCTCTGGCCCGGGTCGGCGCCATCGGGCTCGAAGCGCTGGACCAGCTGGACCGCGGCCCCGCGCCCGGCGAATGGATCAGGGCCCGAAGCGCCGCGCTGGACACGCTGGCGCGGCCTCAGGGTCTGCTCCGGATTACGGTGATCCCGGCGGTTCGCCAGCTGGTACGCGGCGCCGGCACCACTCCGGTTCCCTGAGCGGCGTTCCGTGACGATCTACTTTTCCTACGGCGCCAACATGGATCCGGTCCACATGGCGGTGCACTGCCCCGGGGCGGTGCGCCTGGGGCGCGCCACACTGCCCGACCACGACTTCGGCATCGCGGCCGGACACTATGCAACGGTGCGCGCGAGCCCCGGTGGAACGGTGCATGGTGTCCTCTGGCGGCTTCCTCCCGAGGACGAGGCGGCGCTGGATGAATTCGAGGGCGTGGCCAGGAGTTTCTACCGGAAACAGGCCGCGCGGGTGCAATCCGCGGACGGCTCGATCGTCTCGGCGATGGTCTATCTCCCGGTGGACGACTCGCCTGGGATCGCGTCGCGCCGCTATCTGGAACGCATCATCGAGGTGGCCACCCAGCTCGAATTCCCCGCGCCCTATCTCGAACACCTGACGCGCTGCCTGCCCCCGCCGCGGGTCTAGGCCCGAGCCGAACGACTGGCGCGCGCCTCCGCAGGCGATAGAATTCGAAGCCCGCACTCCCACGTCTTCCCTCCGAAGAGGATCGCATGGAGCGCCGAGAGTTCCTGCAGACCGCCGTCGCGGCGGGCGTCGCCGCCCGCGCCCCTCGTGGGCCGGACGTCTCCTCCTCCGTCGGTCCGGCTGTTCGTCCGGCGGCCGCCCAGGCCTTCGAGCTCGAAGAAGCGACGATTGCCGCGCTGCAGGAAGGCATGGCCGCCGGCCGCTGGACCGCGCGAGGCCTGACGGCGCAGTATCTGGCCCGGATCGCCGCGGTGGATCGGGCCGGACCTACGATCAATTCGGTGCTCGAGATCAACCCGGACGCGCTGGATATCGCGGACCGGCTGGACCAGGAGCGGAAGGCCCGGGGATCCCGCGGTCCGCTGCACGGCATTCCGGTGCTGGTCAAGGACAACCTCGACAGCGGCGACCGGATGGCCACCACGGCGGGTTCGCTCGCTTTAGCGGGCAGCAGCGCGCCGCGCGACTCCACCGTGGTGGAGCGCCTTCGTAAGGCCGGCGCCGTCCTGCTCGGCAAGACCAACCTGAGCGAGTGGGCCAACTATCGCTCGACCAACTCCACCAGCGGCTGGACCGGACGCGGGGGCCTGACCCGGAATCCGTATCTCCTCGATCACAATGCCTGTGGCAGCTCCAGCGGCTCCGGCGCCGCGGCCGCGGCGAGCCTCGCGGCGATCACCATCGGCACCGAGACCGACGGATCGGTGGTGTGCCCCTCCTCGATCAACGGGCTGGTGGGGATCAAGCCGACGGTCGGGCTGGTGAGCCGGGCGGGCATCATCCCGATCTCCGCGACCCAGGACACCGCCGGTCCGATGTGCCGCACCGTCACCGATGCCGCGCTGCTGCTCGCCGCGATCCAGGGTGCCGATCCGCGCGACCCGGCCACCAGAGCCATCGGGTCCCACCTGATGACCGATTACACCGCCGCGCTCCGCCCCGACGGGCTCAAGGGTGTCCGCCTGGGCGTGGTGCACAAGGGATTCGGCCTGCCGGCGAACGTGGATCCGGTGCTCGCCGAGGCCCTCGCCGCCCTCAAGCACCAGGGCGCGGTGATCATCGATCCGGTGGAGATCCCCCA
>DASYPZ010000196.1:0-2755 GCA_036006105.1 Gemmatimonadales bacterium
GGGAGCGCGCCGCCGATCCCCTGCCGCGGCTGTACCAGTATCTCAAGGGCGGACGGCTCACCGCGGCGCAGATCGCGGAGGTGGAAGCCCGGGCCCGCACCGACGCCGAGGCCGGCCTGGCGGAGGCACTGGCCCGCCCCGAGCCGGATCTGTCCAGCGTCACCCGCTTCCGGTTTTCCGAGCGGGACGCGACGGGGAACCCGGTGCTCCAGCGCCGCGGCGGACTCGCGCCCGCCGGCCACGTGTTCCCGGAGAGCACCGAGACCGCCGCGCCGGAGGGCGCCCGGATCAACCTGCTGACCGCCATCCGCCGCACCCTGGAGGCCGAGCTCCGCGGCAATCCCAAGGTGCTGGTGTTCGGCGAGGACGTCGGGCCCAAGGGCGGCGTCCACGCCGCGACGCTCGGACTCCAGGACGCCTTCGGCGACAAACGGGTCTTCGACACCTCGCTCTCCGAGGAAGGCATCATCGGCCGCGCGGTGGGGATGGCGGTGGCCGGCCTGATGCCGGTTCCCGAAATCCAGTTCCGCAAATACGCCGACCCCGCGACCGAGCAGCTCAACAACTGCGGCAGTATGCGCTGGCGCACCCACAACCGGTTCGCCGCGCCCATCGTGGTGCGGATGCCGGGCGGCTACGCGCCCAAGTGCGGCGATCCGTGGCACAGCGTCAACGGCGAAGTGATGTGGGCCCACGCCGTCGGCTGGCAGGTGGCGATGCCGTCGAACGCGGAAGACGCGGTGGGCCTGCTTCGGAGCGCGTTGCGCGGCAACGATCCGGTGATCTTCTTCGAGCACCGCGCGCTGCTGGACGGCGCCTGGGCTCGGCGTCCCTATCCGGGGGACGGCTTCGTGGTGCCCTTCGGCAAGGCCCGAATCATCACCGCCGGGGACAAGCTCACCGTGGTCTCCTGGGGCGCGATGGTGGAGCGCTGCGAGGCGGCCGCGAAGCAGTCGGGATACGCGGTCGAGGTGCTGGACCTCCGCACCGTCTCCCCGTGGGACCGGGAGGCGGTGCTGGGATCGGTGCGCAAGACACGGCGATGCCTGATCGTGCACGAGGACACCCTCACCGCCGGCTTCGGAGCCGAGATCAGCGCGGTGATCGCCGAGGAAGCGTTCCTGAGTCTCGACGCTCCGATCCAGCGCATGGCGATCCCCGACGTGCCGACCCCCTACAACGTGGCGTTGATGAACGCGATCCTGCCGCAGGTGGCGGATATCGCGGCGCGGATGGCGGAGTTGATCGAGTTCTGAACTGCGGCCCGCAGATTCCACAGAAAGGATCGAGAAAGAAGGCTCTTGTGCCGATCCGGTCTCTTGCCATTCTCGCGTTCCTTGCTGTTCCCGCCGCCGCCGCGCAGTCGACCCGTGCGACCCTTCCGTTCATCACGCTCGATGGCCAGGTCGGCGGCATCGGGAGACCGGATCGCGCGGGGGACATTTTCTACAGCGACGAGAGCACCCTCCTGGGCCGCGTCGCGCTGACGGTCCGGCTCGGCTCGCAGGCCAGGCTCGGCCCGGTGGCGGTCCTCGACTACTGGGGTACCTGGGGCCGTGGCGACATTCTCACGGTATGTTCCCCAGACCCCCACGGGGGCTGCACCCAGCGATTTCCGGACGTCTCCGGGCTGGCCCTCGGACTGGGCATGCGCGCGATGCTGGGCCGGGTGATGACGGTAGGGCTCACCGGCGGAATCGGGCGGTACACGATGGATATCGGCATCCCGCCGCAGAGGCTCACCGGTTTCCACCTGGACGCCGAGTTCGCCCTGCGGTTCATGAGGCACGGCGGGCTCGTCATGAATCTCCGGCATGTCGAAACCGGGAAATATCACGGCGCCCGGATGTGGTATCGCCCCTTCGGTATCGGGCTTCGCATTCAGTAGGAGTGCGGGCAGAATCCCGCCGGACGCTGTTAGTATGGGGCGTCCCAGGCACCTTCACCGCCGGTAGAGGCATGACCGAACCGATCGACATCGTCCTTCCCAGCGACCAGAGCGAAGGCACCACCAACACCGTCGGCACCTGGTTCAAGGCCGTCGGTGAGAGCGTCGCGCTCAACGACCCCCTCCTGGAGATCGTCACCGACAAGGTGACGGTGGAGATCGCGGCCCCCGCCTCCGGCGTGCTGGTCGAGATCCTGAAGCCGGAGGGCGCGAGCGTGGAGCCGGGTGACGTGGTGGGCCGGATCGGCGAGTCGGCCGGGCAGAAAGCGCCCTCGCCGCAGGTCGCATCGGCCCCCGCCGCCGCCTCGGTCCCGTCGGGCGGGACCGGCGAGAGCGCCACCACAACGGAGCTCTCCCCCGCGGTTCGCCGCCTCATCCAGGAGCGCGGCCTCGACCCGGCCATGATCCAGGGCACCGGACGCGGGGGGCGGATCACCGTCCAGGACGTCGAAGGCCATCCACAGGCGGCACCGCGGCCTCCGTCTCCCCGGCCAGCCGGACTCCCGTCACGGATGGTTCCTCACACCGCCATGCGGAAGAGCATCGCCGAGCACATGGTGCGCAGCGTGGCGACGGCACCGCACGTCACGGCGGTGTTCGAGGCCGACCTCGGAGGAGTGCTGGCCCACCGCGAGGCCCAGGGCAAGACCGCCACCCTCACCGCCTACTTCGTCCGCGCCACGGTGCAGGCGCTGCAAGCCGTCCCCGAGGTCAATAGCCGCTGGCACGAGCAGGGGCTCGAGCTGTTCGACGACTGCAATATCGGGATCGCCACCGCGCTGGAGTCCGGCGGCCTGATCGTGCCGG
>DASYPZ010000197.1:0-12640 GCA_036006105.1 Gemmatimonadales bacterium
CGCCATCGTCTCGGTGACTACCAGCTCGGGCTCATCGGTGGAGACCGGCTCGGGTTCCTCGGATTGCGGTGCCGCGGGCTGGTAGGGTGTGGGCGCCCCGAGGTCGCCCAGTGGCACGTAGTCCTCCACCATCCCCGATGCGGTGGGTTCCGCGTCGGAAGAGACGGAGGTGGCCTCGACGGCTGGCGACTCGGGCGCGAGCTCTGGTTCGGGCTCCGGCTCAGCGAACATCAGCCCGGGCTCGGGATCGGCGGCATGGCCCTGCGGCGTCTCGGCAACTTCGGCGGCTGCTCCGGCGTCCGGAATCTCGAGCTCGGCCCATCCTGCGACCGACGGAGATTCCTCGGGCGAATGACCTTCCTCCGTCGGATTTGGTATCGGCGGTGGCGGCACCTCGGCAGTCGGCGTCGGTGCCGACTCCATGAGCGCCATCTGCCCGAACACCGTCTCCTCGGGATTGCTCGGCTCGACGTCCGGGACGGTGGAAGGATCCCGGTATGCCATCAGCGACTCGTATCCTTCCCCCAGCAGCACATCCACGCTGTCCATGCCCACCGACGGAGGTGGACTCGGGGCGGTCTCGGCTCTGTTCACGTAGCCGCCGTCATCAATCGGAAATTCTTCCGGAGGCTCGGTGCCGAGGACGACATCGGCAATCCGCTCATCCGACGAACGCAGATTCTCCGAGTCATTGGCGACTTGAAACTCGTCCGAGGTCATCGCGGTGAGCTGGGATGCCGTCTCGAGTTCGAGATCGCCGAGCGAAATATCTTCGAGCGGCTCGTTGGACTCGGTCTCCGGTACCGGCTCCGGATCCCGGGCCGCGACGAACGCCGTCTCACTGGTGGCGACCGGCTCCGCGACGACCGCGTCCGCCCAGGAGGGCGCGGGTGTCGCAGGCTCGGGAGACGCCACCGGTGCCGGGCCGGAGGCAAGCAGCTCCTTGACCCGATCGAGATGACCCTTGGCCTCTTCATTGTTCCGATCGACATCCAGGAGCAACTGGAGGCGCTGCACGGCTTCGGGAATACGGCCGGCCCGCTCGGAGAGCTCCGCCAGACCCTTCAATGCCATGACGTTTTCCGGGTCGAGCTCGGTCACCCGAAGAAAGGCGACCTCCGCATCCGAATCGGATTGGCTGTCCAAGTAACAACGCGCCCGGACGATGTGGGCCGGCACGTAGTTGGGGTGCTGGGTCAGGCCCTGCTCGATCAGCTCGAGGGCGCGGGCGGTTTCTCCCGCCTTCCGGTACAGCTCCGCAAGAGACGCGAAAGTGAGCCCCAGCGGGTTCTCCTGCCAGCGGCGCTCGAGCTTTTCAATTTCGCTGGAGAAAGCCATATCCACGCCCGTCCGAATGAGTCCGCCGGCCCGTTGGGCCTCCGCCGGCCCCCAAAGGTCGCCTGAGGGGGTGCGGATTACCATCCTTGAGATGCCTCGTCCTGTCCGTTAAGTTTTAGGGCTTCATACCCTTAGGCCTACCGGACTGGTTCCCTCTCATGATGCAATTTTTTCGCAGCGCCGCCAAACCGATCATCCTGGTGACGACGATTGCATTCTTCGTCTGGCTGGTCTATGACCTGAGCGGCCTGGGTAACGGAGGTGGCTTGCTGACAAAGACTTCCGTCGGCAAGGTCAACGGCACCACCGTGGACGCCAGGACATTCCAGGCCTCGGTGCAACAGGCCATCGAAGGCAGACAGCGCCAATCCGGTGCCTCGCTGAGCCTCGAGGAGCTTGCCCAGGTACGGGACCAGGTCTGGGAACAGGCCATCCAGGATATCATTTTCCGTGCCGAATACGACCGCCACGGCCTCAAGGTCTCACCGGAAGAAATTGCCGAGGCCATCCGCACTTCCCCGCTCCGGGAACTGGCGGAGACTCCCGAATTTCAGACCGACGCGAAATTCGATCTTTCCAAGTACCAGCGCTGGCTGACCTCGACCTCGGGGCAGGCGGCAATCCCCTACCTCGAGTCCCGTTACCGCGACGAGCTGCTGCGCGGCAAGCTGATTCGCGGGGTCATCGGCGACGTCTACGTGTCGGACGCGGCGCTGTGGGAGCGGTTCCGGGACGAAAAGGAGCAAGTGAAGATCGGCTTGCTCCGGGTGGACCCAGCCGTCGCGATCGCCGATCAGGCGGTGACGGTCACCCCGCAGGAAATCGACGAGTACTACCGGGCTCACAAGGAGGAGTTCAAACGGCCTCGCGCCGCCTTCGTGAGCTTCCTGTCGGTGCCCCGGCTCCCGGACGCCTCCGACACCGCGGCGGCGATCGCGCGGGCCCGGAGCATTCGCGAAGAGATCGTGAAGGGGGCGCCTTTTGCCGAAGTCGCCAAGCGCGAATCGGCCGATACCCTCTCCGGCAAGCAGGGCGGCGAGCTGGGCGTCATGACCAAGGCCCAGGTGGATCCGGCGTTCGCCGCAGCCGTCACCACCCTGCCGCTCAAGGCTATCTCCGAGCCGGTGGCGAGCTCCTTCGGGTATCACATCATCCAGGTCGACAGCCGCACCGGCGACTCCTTCACCTCGCGCCACATCCTGATCCCGGTCGAAGTCACCGGCACCCATCGCGACCTGCTCGACCGGCGCGCCGATTCTCTGGAACAGCTGTCGGCCGAGCGGCTCGACGCCGCGGCACTGGATACGGCGGCCTCGGCGCTCAAACTGACCATTCACAAGCTTGGCCCGCTCATCGAGGGCGGCCGGGTATCCAGTGGTGAAACCGGGAACGTTCCGGACATCGGGATCTGGGCCTTCGAGGCCAAGCCCGGCGAGCACAGCCAGGTGGTGGAGGCAGAGCGAGCCTACGTCGTGTTCCGGCTGGACAGCCTCCAGGCCGAAGGCGTGCCGGCGCTGGACGCAATCCGGAGCACCGTGCAGGCCCGGGTGCAGCTGGCCAAGAAGCGGGTCGCCGCGAAGGACCTGGCGACCCGGCTGGCAGCCCAGGCCAGGCAAGGCACGACGCTCAAACAGCTCGCCGGAGCGGGATTGGAATACAAGGAAGTGGGTCCCTTTGCCAGGCTCACGGCCACCCTCCCCGATCCGAAGCTGGTAGGAGCCTCATTTGGAGCAGACAAGAACGAGATCTCCGGGCCGGTCGCCACCGATGACGGTGTGTACCTCTTCCAGAATCTCGAACGCATTCCCGCCGACTCGGCTGAATTCGTGAAGAATCTGGCGACCATCAGGACCGAGGCGCTGCAGTCGGCCCGGCAGAGCCGGGTGCGGGCCTACGTCTCGGCCCTGCGCAGCTCGGCCAAGATCGTCGACCGCCGGTCGGACATCTACAACCGGACCAACGCCCAGGCCGCCGCGAGCAATCCCCGACCGGTACGCTGAGGCACACGGGGCGGGCACGCCCGAACGACAAAGGGGTCCGGCGAAAGCCGGACCCCTCGTGCGTTCAGGCCGAACCTGGGCTACTGCGAAAGCCGCTTCGGCTCTCCGCTGGTGGGGGCCGGCTGGGATGCCGCGTCGATGTGGCGAGGAGGCGTGGTGCGATCCTCCGGAAGCTGGGTGACGGCGTCTCCCGCATCCGAGATGCTTCGCTTGAATTCGCGAATTCCCTTACCCATCGAGGCGCCGATTTCCGGCAGTCGTTTGGCTCCAAAAACGAGCAATACGACCACCAGGATGATCATGATTTCAGAAAAACCCAGATTACCCATAAATCCCTCGCGTTGGCCCTAGAAGAGCGACTTGGCGACCAGATAGGCGATCGCCACGCCGATAATGCTCATGAGCGACAGCACCAGCCCCACCGGACCGATGGTGAAGTGTACAACCAGCAGATTGATCGGAACAGGCCCGAACTCCGGCGACACCGAGTAGGTGAAGAAGGTCTTGGTCGGGCTGTCCGGAAGCGCGGCCTTCAGGAAGGCGTTGAGGAACCCTCCCACCAGGAACCCAGCGAGCAGCACGCCGAGGTAGAAACGGGGACGCCGGGGACCCTGTGCCATCAGCGCCTCCGCTCCAGCACGTAGGTGAGGCTGGCGCGGAGGGTTTCGCGCGCGGCAGACGGCCGGATGGCCTCCAGGGCCGCCTCCGCCCGGTCGCAGAAGGCGTGGGCGCGCTCCCGCGCGTACTCCAGCCCGCCCCGCTCGGCGACCGCATCCACCACCCGGCTGATTTGGGCTTCACTCGGCTGGGGATTCTCCATGAGCGCCTCGACCTGGCCGCGTTGCTCCGCCGACATCCGCGGCAGCGCGTAAATCAGGGGCAGGGTGACCTTGTGCTCCCGGAGGTCCAGACCGGCCGGCTTGCCGGTCGCCTCTTCCTCCCCGGTGAAATCGAGCAGATCGTCGATGATCTGAAACGCCATACCGAGGCATTCGCCGAACTGCCGCATGGCCGCACGCTCGGCGCTGCTTCCCGACAGGGCGCCGACCTCGCAGGCGCCGGAGATCAGGGAGGCCGTCTTGGCCAGGATCAGGAGGTCGTAGTCCGCCTCGGAGAACGCCAGGGGATCGTGGGCCAGCAGTTGGCGCATTTCGCCGACGGTCATTTCGTTGGTGACCCGTGAGAGCACCCGGAGCGGCTCCAGATCGGCCAGGCGGACCAGCTCGATGACGGCGCGGGAATAGAGGTAGTCGCCCATGATCACCGCGACCTGGTGGCTGAACAGGGCGTTGATAGTGGGCATTCCGCGCCGGAGGACCGAATGATCGACCGCGTCGTCATGCACCAGCGTGGCCAGGTGGATCAGCTCGACCACGGCCGCCAGCGGCACCGAGCGGGTGTCCGGCACCGGCGAGGTCGCGGCATCGGCGAGGAGCAGGAGGGTCGGCCGGAACATTTTCCCCTGCATCCGGGTCAGGTGCGAATTCACCTGGGCGATCAGCGGAAAATCCGCCTCGATCAGCCGGCGGATTTCCTCCCGCACTCCTCCCAGCCGAGGTTTGATGTCCGCCTGCAGGGCATCGAGCGTGACCGGGGCCGTCTCCGAGATCACCGGGGGGACTCCGCCAGAACCCTGACCCGCTCGCCCAGATCCAGGAATCGGATGTCCACCGCGAGGGCCCGTTCGTAGAGCGGCAGCGCTTCCCGCCCCCGGTTCTGGGCCTCGAGGGATCGACCCAGCCAGTACAGCAGGCCGATCTTGTCGTCATCGGTGCCGGGGACCCCCTCGAGGGCACGCCGCAGCACCGCCTCCGAGATGGCATACTGGCCCTTCTCGAAGAACGCCGAGCCCAGCTGCTCGGAGGTTCGGAGCCGCCCATCCGGGGAGCGCAGGGCCTTCTGGAACTGGGCGATCGCTTCGTCGATCAGGCCCATTTCCTTGAACGCGATGCCGAGGTCGTAGTGCGCCTGGAAGTCGTTGGCGTCCAGGTTGGCCTCGATGCCGCGCTTGAAATCGGCGAGGGCCTCGTGAAACGCCTGGTCTTCGTTCTCGATCGGATTCTTCTGGTCCACTCGCATGCGGGTATCGCGAGCGTGCTCGTCATCCATGATGAGCGCGCCCAGGTCGACAAACTCGGATGGGGGAGGCGGCGGCGGAGGAGGAGCCGCGGCGACCGGCGCGGGGGCCACCGGGGGGGGCGCCGGAGGGGCCGGCGCAACCGGCGGCTGCAAGGTGGCCTGCAGCATTGCCTCCGACGCCGGTCCCGGTTCTGGTGGCGAGGCCAGGGTCGCGAGAAGGTCGAGGGCCGAGGTGGCCTGCTCGTTGTGCGGGTCGTGCTCGAGCACGCGGCGATAGACGTGCACCGCATGGTCCGCGGCGTCCATCCGAACCAGGGCATCGGCCAGCTCGAGATAGGCGTTCACCAACGCGGGGCGCTGCCCCGAGCGGTAGGCGACCTCCACTTGCTTCTGATAGCGCGAGATATTCTCAGGGTCGGACAGCAGCAAATCGGCGCAGACGCTCAGTGCCTCATCCCAGCGCCCTTCGGTTTCGAAGAGCCGGAGTGCCTCCTCCATCAACTGGATGCCGCTCTCCCGCTCTCCCGCATCCATGGCCTCCCGCACCCGCTGCAACAGGGCCTCCCC
Organism: Gemmatimonadales bacterium; assembly: GCA_036006105.1. Lineage (GTDB taxonomy): Bacteria > Gemmatimonadota > Gemmatimonadetes > Gemmatimonadales > GWC2-71-9 > JABFSM01. The sequence goes on from DASYPZ010000197.1 coordinate 5,985, forward strand.
CGCGTCCACACCCAGCGACGGGTCGGCGCCGGCCATGCCGTCTTCCAGTTGCAGGTACATCAGGTCGGCCGGCGTCGGCATCGGTGGCGCGGTTGTCGCCGCGGCCTCCATCGAGTCGATGTCGTCGAACTCCGCGGCCTCCAGGATCGTCAGGGAGTCGCCCTCCAGCGCCGACTGGCCGGATCCTTCCTCCACCAGCCACGCGTGGGTATCGCTGTCCTGGATCGGCGGGCCAAGGCCGGCGGCGGCCTCGGTGAGATCGAGCATCGGGAGGGTCTCGTCCCGGGGAGCGCCCTCCTCGGGCTCGGCGGATGCGGGGGTGATCAGGTCGAGCCCTTCCATCTGGGCGATCGGATCGTCCAACCCCGGATCGACGCCCAGCTGGCCCGTCGCACCGACACCCATACCCTGGCCCGTGGCGAGATCCGCGTCGAGAGAGGACGCGCCGTGCTCCGCGGTGATGGCGACGATGGAGGGTCCGGACTCGAGCTCTTCCGCGGCGCTGCTGACCAAACCCTCCATGGTCTTCACACCTTCGACGGGCGGAATCGCTTCCTCGCTGGTGTCGAGGAAGATCAGGTCATTTCCCGACCGATTGGTCCCCAGAGAGCCGGACTTTTCCGCCGAGATGGCGTGAAGCCGCTCGCGAGTCTTCCGGGCTCCGGTCGCGTCGCCCCGGGCCTCGAGCTCGCTCGCCAGTTTTTCGAGCTGTTCGGCGGCATCCTCGTTTCGGGAGGAGGCGCGCAGCAACTCGACCAGCATCAACCGGATATCGGGATTGGCGTGAAATTGCTCGGCGAACAGCTTGACCGCGACGAACGCCTCCTCGAGCTGGCCGACCCCGTTCATGCGCTCGAGGTATTCCAGCAGATTCTTCTTGGCTTCGCCCACGAAATTCTTGCGGGCGTGCAACTGTGCCAGGCGGAGATAGGTGGCCGTGCGGCTCGGATTGACGCGGAGAATCTTCCCGCAGAGCGCGATGGCGTTGTTGAAGAAGCCCTGATCGGCGTACAGCTCGGCGGCCTGCTCGTAGGCACGGAGCGAGGCCATGGTGTCGCCCGCCTTCATTTCCAGGTCACCCACCCGGTTGTACAGGGCCGGATCCTGGGTGCCTTCACCCCCCGCTTCCTCCGCTTCCCGGATAGCCTGGAGGTAGACGTCGATCGCGCGACGCCATTCCTCCCGCTGCTCGAATTTTCGAGCGGCTTCCTTCAGCTTATCCAGATTCATGCGGCTCGCGAGCGAAAGGGCCGGGCGCCAAAAGCTTGCAGCTTCGTAAGATAGGAAGGCAGCGGGGCGATGGGCAAGGAATGGCGCGACCGGGGGGTCGTGGGGGCCTCGGGGTTAGCGGAGCAGCGCGCCGGGATCGAGAAGCCCGGCCCCGACCGCCCGGGCAAGCCGCTCCAGGTCGGGCGCAGGCGGGCGGTCTTCGGTCAATGGGGCTACGGGGTCCGGCATCTCGCGGATCCTCCGATGCAGCAACCCGACCCCCGCGCCCGGACGCAGGGGAAGCAGGAACTCCAGGCCCTGTGCCGCACAGAGAAATTCCGCCGCCACTACCCGCTGCGCATTGGCGAGGATCCGGCGGGCCTTGAAGGCCGCGGCCATGCCCATGGGAACGAAATCCTCCTGATTCGCGTCGGTCGGGATCGACCCGATACTGGCCGGATAGGCGAGCGTGCGCGACTCGGCGACCAGGGACGCGGCGGTGATTTGAACCATCATATGCCCGGAGGAGAGGCCCGGGTCCGCGGTAAGGAACGCCGGGAGCCCCTGGGACAAATCGGGATTGACCAGCCGCTCGATCCGGCGCTCGGAGAGCGCCTGGAGCGTCGTCAGCGCGATGGCCAGAAAATCGAGGGCCTGGGCCACCGGTTGGCCATGAAAGTTCCCGCCCGAAAGCACGTCGCCATTGGGAAAGACCAGCGGGTTGTCGGTCGAGGAGTTGAGCTCGATCCCGGCGACTCCGGCAGCGAAGGCAATCGCCTCGGCAACGGCGCCCAGAACCTGCGGCGTGCACCGCAGGCTGTAGGCGTCCTGGACCCGGGGGTCGTTCTCCCGATGGGATTCACGAATCTCGCTGTCGGCCAGCAGGTCCCGCATCAGCGCCGCGGCGCGGCGCTGGCCGTCGTGGGGACGGTTTTCGTGGATCCGTGCATCGAGGGGGGTAGGAGTGCCGCGGAGCGCCTCGAAGCTCATCGCCGCGGCACCGACGGCCGAGCGCCAGAGCACCTCCGCGTCGTGCACCAGGAGGGAGAGAAGCGCGGTCTGGGCCTGGGTGCCGTTGATGAACGCCAGTCCCTCCTTCGGTCCCAGCCGGAACGGAGTGACCCCGGCCGTGCTCAGGGCCTCCGCGGCGGGTCGCCGTGCCCCGCCGCTCAGCACATCGCCCTCGCCCATGAGCGCCAGCGCCAGGTGCGCCAGCGGAGCCAGGTCGCCACTCGCCCCGACGCTTCCCTGCTCCGGCACCCAGGGCACGATGCCGGCGTTCAGGAGGGCGATGAGCGCCAGGGCGAGTTCGGGCCGGACCCCGCTGGTAGGGCGCAACAGCACATTCGCGCGCAACAGCATGATGGCTCGCACCACGCCTGGCTCGAGCGGCTCGCCAACGCCGGCGGCGTGACTGCGGATCAGATTCAGCTGCAGCCGGTCCAGCTGCTCGGGGATAATGTGCACATTGGCCAGCTTGCCGAACCCGGTGTTGATGCCGTACATCGTGTCGCCGCGCGCCACGGCGCGGTCCACGATGGCCCGCGAGGCCCCGGCGCCCGCGAGCGCGGCCGCCCCGGCCGTCACCACCACACCGGGAGTCCGAGCGATGCTGACAACGTCCGGAATGGTGAGCGAGCGGCCGTCGAGCACGAGATTGGGGGTCGGCATGGCCCCATAATAAGGCGAGGAGTGCAACGTGAGTAGTGAGCAGGACGTATCGAGTGGGACGATCCTCGCTACTCCCTACTCCCTACTCCCTACTCCCTACTCCCTACTCCCTACTCCCTACTCCCTACTTACAACCCCGGCGGCGCGAGCTCCGGATTTCCCGGATCCCTCTGGAACGACCAGTCGAAGATCACCACGTTCTGCCCGACGTGAGTCACCCGAAGCCCGCCGAACCGGCTGTGCCCATCGCCGCCGTCCATCTGAAACACGTAACCCCAGCCCACCAGCGCCTCTCGAGCGGTACGCGCGAACCCGGTGAGCGGCGCGACGTCGATATCGGTCAAATCCCCGATGGGGCCGGTGCCGTATGGGGTGAGCAGCGTCCCCGACCGGAGCGGGGTAAGGAAGATCTTGCCGGTGCCGTCGCGGTCCACCGTGAAGTCCGCTTGCGGCGAGGAGCCCGCCAGCACCTGGCCCAGCTCGACGGGCTGGACCTTGGAGTCGCCATTCTGATCCCGCCAGAACCGGAAGCCGGCGCTGGCATCGGCCGACTGGCGAGTGGTGACCATGATGTTCCGCGCGTCGTCGCGCGGCGTGTCGAAACGGCTGGGAGACCAGAGGCTCTCGAACCCCTCGACCGAAATGGCGGACACCGCGAAGCAGGTCGGCACCCCATTGGCGAGGGCGCCGACCTGGAACTCCGCCGCCACCGTCGTCCCTTCCAGACGCCAGGGCTCCAGGCACCGGTCGGCATCGAGGTCGTAATCCGCGCTGTACACCCGATAATGTCCGAAGCCCGTCGGATCGCTGGTGGCGGGATTGTCGGACCAGAACAGAAAAATGCCGCCATTCAGCGAGATGCTCGACAGCGAGCTGGGCCGGTCCAGGGTGAGGCGCTCATCGATCGTCACGGTATTGCTCGGGTCGCTTTCGCCGCCGTTCGGATCGACCGCGGTCACATAGTACTGCAGCTGAGGCTGGCCGCTTTCGTGAAAGCTCGGGCTCGACGTCTCGGCGCGATAGACGAAGCCCGCCGACGTGCTGCCGCGGCTGTATACCCCGAAACTGACGGCGTTGGGATCGTCGTCCCAGCGAAGCAACACCCCCGCCGGCTCGCCCGGTGTTCCGCTGGGCTCGACCTGGTAGGTCAGATGTTCGGGCGGATCGATGAGGCCGCCCGATCCGATCAGGCTCGACCGGCAGGCGGACAATACGAAGCTGAACGCGAGGCAGGACCCGGCGAGACGGCGCACATCGTTCTCCGATCGAGGACGGGCGCCCTAGAGCAGCGGTCATGCCAGCCTGGTGATCTGGCCTAACACCTTGGGAGAACGCTGGTTGCGAAATGGCGCCGGGAACGGAGCCTGTCCGCGGTCGAGGACACTCAGGGCTTGTAGGTGGTCTGGTTGTAGTCAAACTTGATCGCGGTAAAGTCCGTCAGGAACACCGAGAAGAAGAACGAGAAGTTGCCGTTGGGGCTCTTGACGAAGTTGAACGCCGCCCGCCATTCGTGCAGGTCGCGGCTCAAGCTGATCTGTTGCGCCTCGAATTTGGCGTCGGTCACGTTGTACTGGGTGACCCAGGTGACCCCCCAGAACTTGGTCGGGCTGAACGTGGTGTTGAGCCCGATGCTGCTGTGGTTGCCCAGCGCCGTTTGCAGTCCGGTGGGGCCGACCAGGGGGCGGGTGCGGGCGATGTTGATGGTGAGGTTCGACTGGAACGGGCGGCTGCCGCGGGTGTAGACCTGGTTCGGATTGAGCAAGCCGGTGCGGCGCAGGTCGCCGGGCAGCGACACGCCGCCCACCCCCAGCGCGGGTTGCTGCTGCACCCCGGTGTCCGAGGCGGATCGTTTGACCAGTCCGAAGATGGAGCCGATCTGGCGGAAGGTGCGTCCGGTGATCGAGAATCCCGCGTTCACGCTCTCGAGAAAGGGCTTGAACTTGGAGCTCTTGAGCCCCGCCGGGCCGTCCCAGAGATTGTGGGAGAAGGAAAAACTGAATCCGGGAAGCAGGTCGCTCGCGAGCGTATTCTGCACGGTCTGGGTGGTCCACCCGGTCTGACCGACCTGTTTGGCCTTCTCGATATCGAAGGCGAGCGGGCTGGTGGCAATGCTCAGCAGCCGGATCTTGCGCACGTTCATTCCGGTCGAGTCGTTGGGCGCGGGGCGGCCCTTGGCCTCGAAATTCTGGTTCAGCGTGAGCTGAACGCTCTGCGACGCGATGGTTTTCCTGAGGTTGGGCTGGCCCACCGCGCGGGCGTAATCGGCGGGGATCGTACCGGGCGGCGAGTAGGTCCACGACAGGCCGGGCGAAATGCTATGGCGGATCCGCGACATTCCCCCGATCCCGCCGAAAAAGGCGAAGAACGTCGGGGAAATCGACGCACCGAACGAGAGACGCTTGCCCTGATACACGAAGTTGCCGCCGGTCAGCGCGTTGCGGATCGCGAAGGGGCCCGGCCCCGAGTTGGCGACGCCGATGTTGGGAGCAAGCTTCCAGGTGGAGCCGAGCAGAATCGGAAGGTTGATACCGGTGACCCAGTCGACCGAGGTGGCAAACCCGCCGTTGCGGAAGCGGCTCACCGTGATGGAATCGTTGGGATCCGGGGTATCCGTATTGGGAACCTTGACGTCGGTGCGATAGCGCCCGGTCGAGTCGTTATCGATGACCTGAATCGAGTTGGCCCAGTTGAACGAACCGATCCGGATCGGCGTCTGCAGGGACATGCTGGAGATCCTGGTATGCCCCAGGAGCTTGGTGGTGTCGACCTGGCCCGGCGCGCCGGGGACCAGCAGGAAGCCGTTGGGGGTCTTGTAGTTGTTCTGGTTAGTGAAGGAGAGCCCCGGAGACCAGGTGACATTCTTCCAGAGGTCCAGCGGTTTCGGGCTGATGGTGAGCGTCGGGGCGATGAGCTCCGCACTGCCGTCGTTGATGTTCTGACGGCCGGTCAACCCCAGATCGAAATTGCCCCAGGAAAACCGCTTGGTGAAGCGGGCTCCGCTGTTGATCTGCTGGGTCGTCTGGCGCGGGTCGATCGAGTTCCGTGACAGAATCGCGGTGTTGGTCGCGTAGTTGGCGTTGACGCTGAGGCTGGTGGAGTTATTGAAGCTCTGGGCGTGGCTCCACGAGATCTGCTTGCCGGTCCCGCCCCCGCTCTGGTTCTGCACCGAGTAATTGAGGGCGCCTTTCAGAAACCGGTTCAGAATCCGGTACTGGGTCGTCACCTCCCATTGCAGATACCGGTTGTTGAACCAGTCCAGCCGCAGCTGGGCATCGAAATAATCGTTGGGCGCCCAGTAGTAGCCGATGTTGGTGACCTGGCGGTTGTATCCCTCGGTGGGGCGAATGATGTCGTTGAAGCCGAATTGGGGAATCAGAATGCCCGAGTGCCGGCCGGTCTTGGTGTCCTGGAAAATGAACGGGATCCAGGCCACCGGAACGTCCCTGATGTAGAGCACCGCCGGTCGCGCCACCATCACCGATTTCGACACCCACTTCATCTGCTTGGCCGAAAAGTGATAGTGCGGAATCGGAAGGTCGCAGCTGGTCAGCTCGGCGTTGCCGCCGTAGAGCCGTCGCTGGTTCTGGTCGATCGCCAGGTTGCCCCGGATGAACCAGTTCCCGGCCCCTTCGGTGACCTGGGTCAGGGCATCGCGAATGACCCCCCGTTCCTTGCAGGTGTCGAAATGGGCGGACTCGCCGATCAGCACCTGGCCGTTCTGAAACATGTGCGGCTCGCCCGTCGCGTCGACGATGCATTCGCCCCCGCGATACTTG
>DASYPZ010000198.1:0-14884 GCA_036006105.1 Gemmatimonadales bacterium
CAGGTGGGCCCCGAAGCGGGATACAGCGCGCTGGTGGGGCTCACCCTCCACGCCTTCTTCGACGGTGTGGCGATCGCGAGCGGCTTCCTGGTGTCGTGGGGGCTCGGGATCGGGTTCTTCCTGGGGGTGATGCTCCACAAGCTTCCGGAGGGAGTCACCGTGTCCAGTATCATGCTCGCGAGCGGACAGGGGCGGCGCCGCGCCGTCGCATCGGGGGTGATCCTGGGCGTCGCGACCGTGATCGGCGCGCTGGTCACCGAGGCGGTGGCCTCGCTGGCGCAATATGGGCTGGCCCTGGCCGCGGGGGTGACGTTGTATGTGGCCGCCTCCAACCTGGTGCCGGAAATTCAGCGGGGCCGGCTGGCCCGGACCACCCTGGCTTTTCTGGGAGGTGCGGCGGCGCTGATTCTGCTCCGCGGCCTCGCCGGCAGCGGAGCGTGATGACGCAGTGACCGAACCTGAGCTCTTCTCGACGCCGGCACCGCTCGCCGCGCGCATGCGGCCGAGGAGCATCCCGGAGTTCGTCGGCCAGGAACATCTGCTGGCGCCGGGCCGGGCCCTCGGAGATGCCCTCCGCCGGGGTGACCTGGGCAGCGCGATCCTCTGGGGACCCCCGGGTACCGGGAAGACGTCGCTCGCCCATCTCATCGCGCTCCACACCGGGCGCGCCTTCGTCGCGTTCAGCGCGGTCACCGAAGGGGTGCAGCGGGTTCGTGAGGTGATCAAGGAGGCCGAGGAGCGGCGCCGGCTGGGGCGGGGCACGATTCTGTTCTGCGATGAGATCCATCGGTTCAACCGGGCCCAGCAGGACGCCTTCCTGCCCCATGTGGAGCGGGGCACGATCACCCTGATCGGCGCGACCACCGAGAACCCCAGTTTCAGCCTCAACGCCGCGCTGCTCAGCCGTTGCCAGGTGTTCGTGCTGCGCCCCTTGGCGGCGGCCGACGTCGAGCAGCTGGTGCGGGCCGCGTTGGCCGATCGGGATCGCGGGCTCGCGGCGCTGGAGCTCACCGTCCCGGACGACGCGATCGCCTGGCTCGCGATCCAGGCCGACGGCGACGGCCGCCGGGCGCTCAATGCCCTGGAGGCTGCCGCGCAGCAGGCCGGGCCGGGAGGCACCATCACCCTCGAGGTCATGGCCGAAGCGTTTGCGCGGCGGATTCCCAAGTACGATCAGTCCGGCGAGGAGCACTTCAACCTCCTGTCCGCGTACCATAAGTCGCTCCGGGGCAGCGACCCGCAGGGTGCGCTCTACTGGATGGCCCGCATGCTCGAGGGCGGGGAGGATCCGCTGGTCCTCTTTCGCCGGGCCATCGCGATGGCGGCGGAGGACATCGGCCTGGCGGATCCGCAGGCGCTCCCGCTCGCGGTGGCTGCCCGTGAAGCGTTCCGCCAGCTGGGCCCCCCCGAGGGGTTTCTCCCGCTGGCGGAGATGACGATCTACCTCGCCACCGCTCCCAAATCCAACAGCGTGGTGCTCGCCCTCGGCGCCGCACTCGAGCTGGCTCGCGAGACGCCGGCGGAGCCGGTACCGATCCATCTGCGCAATGCGCCGACGGCGCTCATGAAGAAACTCGGGTATGGCGCGGAGTATCTCTACTCCCACGATTTTCCCGGACACTACGTCAAACAGGCCTATCTGCCGGAGTCGCTGGAGGCGCGGGAGTTGTATGCCCCGGGAACGCTGGGCTATGAGAAGAAGGTGGCCGAGCGCATGGCCTGGTGGCGGAAGCTGGGGGAGGGGAATGAGGAGTAAAGGCGCGGGGGATTATCTTTCGCCCGGATAGCACGGTGATTCCTGAACGACGAGGCCGAACATCAGAGAATTGATCAACGTCCAGCCGCCCTCCGAGAAAGCGCTCCTGGTGGCGGTATCCCGCAAAGGATCCCGCGCGGTGTCCCAGGTGCAGGAACATCTCGACGAGCTGGCCCGGCTGGTGGATACCGCGGGCGCGTCGGTGGTGGGACGACTGACTCAACAGGTTGCCGCGCCATCTCCCGCCACGCTGCTCGGTGAAGGCAAGGTGGAGGAGCTCAAGGCGCTGGTGCAGGAGACCGGTGCTACGCTCGCCGTGTTCGACGAAGAGCTGACCCCGGTGCAGGGCTCCAACCTGGAGCGGGAGCTCGGCATTCGGGTCATGGACCGGGCCGAAGTCATCCTGGACATCTTCTCGACCCGGGCCCGGACCGCGGAGGCCAAGCTGCAGGTGGAGCTGGCCCAGCTCGAATACCTGCTGCCGCGCCTGACCCGGATGTGGACCCACCTCTCCCGGATTCGCGGCGGTATCGGCCTCAGGGGTCCCGGCGAAACCCAGCTGGAAACCGACCGCCGGATGATTCGCCAGAAGATCCAGCATCATCGCGGCAAGCTGCAGGATGTGGCCCGCCACCGGGAGACCATTCGGGGCGGACGCCAGAAGCTGCTCCATGCCTCTCTGGTCGGTTACACCAATGCCGGGAAGTCGAGCGTGCTGCGGGCGTTGACCGGAGATCACGACATCTTCGTCGAGGACCGGCTCTTCGCGACGCTCGACACGCTGACCCGCGAAGTGGACGTCGGCGACGGGCTTCGCGGCCGGGTGACCGATACGGTCGGGTTCATCCGCAAGCTGCCCCACCACCTGGTGGCCAGCTTCCGCGCCACGCTCGAAGAGGCCCGGGAAGCGGACGTGCTGCTGCACGTCATCGACGCGAGTCACCCGGAGTGGGAAGAACAGGTGGCGGTCGTCGAGGAGGTGCTGGCCGAGCTCGACCTGGCGGACCGGCCGGTCGTCATGGTGTTCAACAAGATCGATCTGCTTCCCGACCCGACCGGATTTGCCCAGCGGATCAGCCAGATCTATCCCGGAGCGGTGTTCGCCACCACCATGCGGACCGACGGAGTGGACGCCATCAGGGCGGCGCTCCGGGAGCGGTCTCGCGAAGGCCGGCCCACGCTGCGGGTGGTGATTCCCGAGGGCGACGGTGCCCGGCTGGCCGCGGTGTATCGGGCGGGGGAGGTGCTGGCCCGGGAGCATACCGAGGAGGGTGTGGTGCTGACGGTCCGGATGGAAGGATGGCGGGCGCGCCAGCTGAGCCTCACCGACGGTGCGGCGTGAAGGAAACCACCGATCTGTTCGTGCGGAAGCCCGGTATCGCGGGACGAAAAATTCGCTTTGCCCTGGTCGGCTGCGGGCGCATATCGGCCAATCACTTCGACGCGCTCGCGGCCCACGCCGCTGATGCCGAGCTGGTGGGCGTGGCCGACATCGACCCGGCCGCGCTGGAGCGCGCCACGGGTCGCACCGGGGCTCCCGGGTTTCTCTCCCTCGAGGCGCTGCTGCTGGGCGCCGATCCGGACCTCGTGATCCTGGCCACGCCGAGCGGTCTGCACGCCCAGCAGGCGATCCGGGTGGCCGAGTCGGGTCGTCACGTCATGACCGAGAAGCCGATGGCCACCCGGTGGCGGGACGGCAAGGCGATGGTCCAGGCCTGCGACGAGGCCGGAGTGCATCTCTTCGTGGTCAAGCAGAACCGCCGGAACCCGACTCTGCAGCTGCTCAAGCGCGCGGTGGACGCCAAGCGGTTCGGCAAGATCTGCATGGTGACCGTCAACGTGTTCTGGAGCCGCCCCCAGGCCTACTACGACAGCGCAGCCTGGCGGGGCACCTGGGAGTTCGACGGCGGCGCTTTCATGAATCAGGCCAGCCACTACGTGGACATGCTCGACTGGCTCATCGGTCCGGTCGAGAGCGTGCAGGCCTACACCGCCACGCTGGTCCGCAACATCGAGGTCGAGGACACCGGGGTGCTCGCGCTGCGGTGGCGCGCCGGCACGCTGGGCTCGCTCAATGTCACCATGCTGACCTATCCCAAGAATCTGGAAGGGTCGATCACGGTGCTGGGGGAGAAGGGCACCGCCCGGGTCGGCGGCATGGCGGTGAACAAGATCGAGCACTGGGAATTCGAGGGAAAGGATCCGATGGACGAGGAGGTCGAGCGGGCCAGCTACGACACCACATCGGTCTATGGTCATGGCCATCCCCGCTACTACCAGAACGTGATCCAGACCCTGCGGGGCACCGCCGCCCCCGACACCGACGGTCGCGAAGGGCTGCACTCGCTCGAGATCCTGATCGCCACCTACCTCTCCGCGCGCGATGGCCGGCGGGTAGCCCTGCCGCTGGAGTATTGAGCCCGGCCCCGGCGCATCGCGGCGATCCGGTCGCCTGTGCGGCGGGGTCGCCATGATCGCGGTCACCGGCGCCGGCGGTTTCATCGGGCGGGCGCTCTGCGCCGCGCTGGTGAACGCGGGCGCGCCGGTCAGGGAGGTGCGGCGGCCCGGCGCGCCGCCGCCGACCGAAGGCCTCGAGCGGGCGGAGATTCCCGGGCTCGAGCGCGGGGCGCTGGCCCGGGCCTTTGCCGGCGCCGACGTGGTGGTGCATCTGGCGGGAAAGACCCGGTGGCTGCGCGACGACGCGGGTGATCCGCTCGCCGCGTTCCGTCAGGTCAATGTCGAAGGGACCCGCGCGGCGGTCGAGGCCGCCGCCGATGCCGGGGTGCGCCGCATCCTGGTGGCGAGCTCGGTCAAGGCGGTCGGCGAGTCGACGCCGGTCCCCTGGAGCGAAAGCACGATTCCCGCGCCCACCGGCCCCTACGGCGTCAGCAAACTCGAAGCGGAGCGGGCCGCGTTCGCGGTGGCCGAGGCTCGGGGGATCGACACCGTGGTGATGCGGTTTCCCCTGGTGTACGGTCCCGGCGCACCTCCCAACCTCCTCCGGCTGGTTTCGCTGGTGAGCCGCGGATGGCCGCTGCCCCTTGGCGGGATCGACAATCGCCGCAGCATGCTCTCGACCGGCAATCTGGTGGAAGCGGTGCGAGCCCTGGCCGGCATCCGGGGGCTGGGCGGCCAGGTGTTCTTCGTGACCGATGGAGTCGACCTGTCCACCCCCGAGCTCATCCAGACCATCGCGACCTCACTCGGCCGCCGCGCGCGACTCTTCCGGATCGCTCCCCGGTTGTTCCGGACCGCCGGCAGTATCGGCGATGTGCTCAACCGAGTCATCCGGTTTCCCATGACCCGCGCCGAGGTTCAGGCGCTCTCGGGCTCGCTGGTTGTGTCGAATGCGAAGCTGGTGGAATGGACCGGGTATCGGCCTCCCGAGACGCCGGCGGACGGTTGGGCCGCGGTGGCACGGTGGTTCCGGAACCGGCCCCGGCGCGGATGACCACTACGCCGGGCGCCTCCTCCTCGAGCGGCTGGCAGCCGAGTGCCTATCAGGCGGCCGTCGTGTTGTCGGGAACCAGCGCGGTGCTGGGGCTGGGGCGCGAGGCGCTGGTCCTGCACCGGCTCGGGCTCTCGTCCGCCAATGACGCGCTCCAGCTGGCGCTCTCGATTACCTACACAATCGCCCTGCTGGGGGAGCCGCTCCGTCTCGCCGCGCTCAATCTGCTGCAGCGGCGGCTCGGGGCGTCGATCTGGAGCGTGATCGCGGGCGGGATTCTGGTGGCCGCGTTCGTCATGACGGCGCTGTACCGCGCCGGGTCGTCGGTGCTGCCCGGTCGCTGGATGGTGATCGCGGGCGCGGCGGGGGCAGCCAATCTCTTTCTGGCCTGGGTCCTGCCGCGTCGGCAGCGCGCGGGTCCGTTCCTGCTGGTGCACTTCGTGACGGTAATGCCGAACATCTTCATGGTGGCCGGGCTGTTGCTGCCGGCCGCGACGGATCAGGCCTTTGCCGAGCGGGTGGTCGGGCTGTTCCTGCTGGCGCCGGTGCTGCAGCTGGCCGCGCTGGCGGTCCTGGCCCGGTTCGGCGATCGCCCGGCACTGGCGCCCTCGCCCGGAGTGGCGGAGGGGCTGCGGCCCATGGCGTGGCATACCGTGGGCGCCGCGGGCGGACAGGGCTCCCAGCTATTTCTCCGGACCGCGCTGGCGGCCGCTCCTCCCGGGACGCTGACCGCCTTCACCATGACGCTGCGGGTTACCGAGACCATCCGCGCCATCTTCGTCGATACGTACATCGCCTCGCGGGTCCGGCGCTGGGCCGCCGGGGAGCGGAGCACCAGCCCGCTGATCGATGGCCGCTGGCTGTCGGGACCCGGGCTGCTCGCGGCGAGTGGAGCAGCTCTCGCGCTGGCCCTCCTCTGGTCGGGATCGGGACGATGGCTCTCCCCGGCGTCGGCGATGCTGGTGATCGGCGGCTACCTCGTCCTGGCGCTCCGGGTCCGCTACCAATCGCTCAATACCTCGGCGCAACCGATCGGGCTGGTGAAGCGGATGGCGGGCATCGAGCTGGTCGCCGCCACGGTGGTGGGAGTTGTGAGCCTGTGGGCCGCCGCGCCGCTGGCCGTCCTGCCCTGGGTCGTCTACGTGGCCAAACCCGCCGCCGGTCTCGGCCTGATCGCCTCGCACCCGGAGACCGAGTCCCCGGTCGCCCCGGAGGCCTGAACCGGAGCGGGTTAGCGGGTTGCCGTCAGGTGGGTGTCGTGCCTGGTGTATCGGGCCAGGACCTGTTCCCAGAAGGCCAGCGTCCGCTGGGCAACGGCGGAGTCCACATACTCCTCCAGCACCCGCTGGCGGGACAGCTGCCCGAGGACCCGGAGCCGCTCCGGCTCCGCCATCAGGTGCTGGAGCGCCAGCGCCAGCGATTCCACATCGTCCACCACAATGCCGGCATCTCCCACGATCTCGGGCAGCGCGCCGGCCCGGGTCACCACGGGGACCACGCCGCGCACCATGGCCTCGAGCAGCAGCGGCGAGCTGCGCTCCACCCAGCTCGAGGTGTCCCGCGACGGAACCACCAGGCAGTCGAGGTCGTTCCAGACCGTTTCCAGCTCGTGCTTGGGAATGCCGCCCAGCCATCGGATCCGGGAGGCCAGCCCCAGCTTCTGGGCCAGGGCCTCGAGCGTCTCCTGCTCCGGGCCGGTGCCGACCACCGTGAGGGTCCACGGACCCAGCAGCAGACCGCAGGCGCGGAGCAGCGTCTCGGCTCCGCGCTCCGGCACCAGCCGGCCCACCAGTCCCACGGCCAGTCCGCGATGCTCGGGATTTCGGGGAATCGGCGCCGAGGGCGACATGCCGGTCTGGGGGAGCACGGCGGTCACCGCGTCCGGGGCATGATCCCGCAGCAGCGCCAGGGCCAGGCGATTGCCGCCGATGATTCCCGCGGCGTGCCGCACCACGGAGCGGGCTCGGCGCTGCTCCAGAAATCCCCGGCGCCGGGCGAGGCTTTCCCAGCTGAAGATGACGTAGGGGATTCGCATGCGGCGGGCCGTCGCGGCAACCACTCCGGCCACCGGAGCCCCGGGGCCTTCCTCCACCTGGATCAGATCGGGATGGAAATCCGAGATGACCCGGCGGAGCGCGGCGCGGTTCCACTTGAGCATCCCGGGGACCTCGGGGTCGCCGGAGACCGGCACCGGTGCCAGGCGCACTCCGTTGTCGAGCGCCGCGGAGCCGCCGGGGAGCGCGGCCATTACGTCGACGCTCTGCCCGGCCAGCGCGCGGAGTTTTCCGCGGTGCTCGGGATTGGAATAGAAATGGGAGACGATGAGTGCCCGCACCGGGGGAATCTAAACGGAGCGGACCGGTGAAATCAGCCGGGCGCGGGCTGCGAAATGCCGGTGTGTGGTGATAGGTTAAGGGCGATTCGGGCCCTTAGCTCAGGCTGGTTAGAGCAGCGGACTCATAATCCGTCGGTCGCTGGTTCAAATCCAGCAGGGCCCATCGGTCACCGTTCCCCATTCGGAGCTCTTCATGCCTCGGGTCTCGCTTCGCCGCGCGTTCGTCCTGCTCGCCCTGATCCCCTCAGTCACCGCCGCCCAATCGAAACCCCAGACTCCGGCCCGGATGTCGCCCGCGGCGGGCGTCACGGACAGCGCGCGGCTCGGCTACGACCCCGCGCTCCGGGGGATGAACTGGCGGCTGGCCGGCCCGTTCCGCGGCGGTCGCGCGGTCGCGGTGGCCGGTGACCCGAATCACCGCGAGGTGTTTTTCTTCGGCGGGGTGGATGGCGGCGTCTGGAAGACCGTCAACGGCGGCCAGACCTGGAACAACATCACCGACGGCAAGGCCACCTTCGCCTCGGTCGGAGCCATCGCGCTGGCGCCCAGCGATCCCAACGTGATCTGGGTCGGTACCGGTGAGACCGACTGGCGCGAGGATCTCACCCATGGAGACGGGGTCTGGCGATCGACCGACGGGGGCGAGAGCTGGCAGCACCTGGGGCTCGAGGATACCCGGCACATCGGGGTCATCCGGGTGGATCCCAACAATCCCGACGTCGCCTATGTCGCCGCCATGGGACACGCCTTCGGACCCAATCCGATGCGCGGCGTGTTCCGCACCTCGGACGGCGGCCGGAGCTGGAAGAAGGTGCTGTATCTGGACGAGAACACCGGCGCCGCCGACCTCGCGATGGATCCATCCAATCCACGAATTCTCTACGCCGCGATGTGGCGTGCCCGGCGTTCTCCGTGGGGCCTCGACGCCGGCGGCGGCCGGAGCGGACTGTGGAAGACGATCGACGGTGGCGACAGCTGGACCGAGCTGTCGGGGAACGCCGGCCTGCCGTCCACGCCGCTCGGGCGCATCGGCATCTCGGTGTCGCCGGCGCAGACCCAGCGGCTCTACGCCAGCGTGGAGGCGCCCGACAGCGCGGGAGGAATTTTCCGCTCCGACAACGGGGGCCGCACCTGGACCCGCACCAACGGTGACCAGGAGTTCCGGGTCCGGGCCTGGTACTACTCGCTGCTGACCGCGGATCCGGTCGATCCCAACACCGTCTACGTCATGAACCTGGGCGTCATGCGGTCCATCGACGGCGGCCGGACCTTTCAGTTTGTCGGCGTGCCCCATGGCGACACCCACATCATGTGGATCGATCCCAAGGATCCCCGCCGGATGATCAACGGAAACGACGGGGGTGCCCAGGTCAGCTTCGACGCCGGCGCCAGCTGGTCCAGCGTGTATACCCAGCCCACGGCGCAGTTCTACCACGTCACCACCGACACACGGTTTCCCTATCGCATTCTGGGTTCCCAGCAGGACAATTCGTCGGTGTCGATCGCCAGCCGCTCGGACAATGGCGCCATCGGTCTGCGGGACTTCTGGCCGGTCGGGGGAGGGGAGAGCGGCTACATCGCCGTGAAGGCGGACGATCCGAACATCGTCATCGGCTCCAGCTACATGGGTACCGTCACCCGCTACGACGAGCGGACGCAGCAGGTCCGGGACATCTCCCTGGGCATGAACAACTGGGATGGATTCGCCGTCAAGGACGTTCCGTACCGGTTTGCCTGGACCTTTCCCATCCTCTACTCGCCGCACGATCCCAAGCGCCTGTACGTGACCGGCCAGAAGGTGTATCTCACCACCGACGAGGGCCGGTCCTGGAAGCCGATCAGCCCCGACCTCACGGTGCACGATCCCGCCACCATGGGACCCTCCGGCGGTCCGATCACGCTCGACATGACGGGCACCGAGTGGTACGCCACGGTGTTCACCTTCGCCGAGTCACCGGTCAAGGCGGGTGTGTTGTGGGCGGGCTCGGATGACGGGCTCCTCCACGTGTCTCAGGACGCCGGCGCCAGCTGGCAGAATGTGACGCCGCCCGGGCTCGGCAAGTTCACCAAGATGAGCATCGTCGAGCCGTCCCACTACGATCCGGCGGTGGCGTACCTGGCCGCCAACCGGTATCAGCAGGATGACTATCGGCCCTACTTGTTCAAGACGGCGGATTACGGCAAGACCTGGAAGCCCATCGTCGCGGGGCTTCCGGAGAACGACTTTACCCGGACCATCCGGGAGGACCCGGTCCGTCGGGGTCTGCTCTTCGCGGGGACCGAGGCGGGGGCCTGGGTCTCGTTCGACGACGGCGGGCGCTGGCAATCGCTGCAGCTCAACCTTCCCCACGCCTCGGTGCGCGACCTCACCATCCACGGCGCCGACCTCATCGCGGCGACCCATGGGCGCTCCTTCTGGACCCTCGACGACATTTCGCCGCTGCGCCAGATCACCGATTCGGTGCGGCGGGCCGGTGCGTTTCTCCTGGCGCCCACTCCCGCGCTGCGGTATCCGGGCGGCCGGTTCCGGCCCACCAACGCGGCGCCCAATCCGCCGTCCGGGCTGATCCTCGACTACTGGCTGCGCTCCCGCCCCGCCGACCCGATCAAGCTCACGCTGATCGACCCGGCGGGGAAGGAGATCCGTTCCTTCACCAGCAGCGGGAACAAGCCGGACAGCACGGTCACCGACAGCGTGGTGAAGGCGCGCCTGTCGGTGCGGGAGCGGGAACAGAACGACAGCGCGTTCTATGAGCCGGCCGATTCGGTGATGGGGGCGCGAGCCGGGGCCAACCGGTTCATCTGGGATCTGCGGTACCCCGGAGCGAAGGCCCTTCCGGGCATCGTGCTGGACGAGGGCTTTCCCGACGGGCCGGTCGCGGCGCCCGGGAAGTACACCGCTCGCCTGGTGGTGGGGCACGACACCCTGACCCGCGCCTTCACGGTGGTGCCCGATCCGCGGCTGGGCGCGAGCGCGGCCGATTACGCGGCACAATTCGCGTTCGTGAGCCAGGTGCGCGATGCCATCGACACCATCAGCCATTCGGTCCAGCAGATCGAGACCGTCCAGCGCCAGCTCGATCAGCGGGTCGATCAGACCTCGACCGCGCCCTATGCCGCGAGGGTGGCCGAGGCGGCCAAGGCGCTTCGCGCCAAGCTCGAGGTGGTGCGCGGCGACCTGGCGGAAGTGAATTCCCACGCCTACGAGATCACGCTGCACTACCCGGTCAAGCTCTACAACCAGTTCCTCACGCTCAATGCGATGGCCCAGGGCTCCGACGATCCCCCGACCACCGGCATGCTGGCGTCCTATGAGGATCTGCTGCGACAGGTGCGGGTGCAGACCTCGAAGCTGGGCGAGCTGGAGGCCAAGGATCTGGGGGCGTTCAACGCGCTGTTGAGCGAGCTCAAGGTTCCCGGGGTCAGCGCGCCACCCATCAAGGCGCCACTGATTCCCTGAGGCCGCATCCGATCGTCGCAGAATGAAGAAGCCCCGCCGGTGACTCGGCGGGGCCTTCGTTGTCGGCGCATGGGCGATGAGGGGCTCGAACCCCCGACCTCGCGCATGTGAGGCGCGCGCTCTAACCAGCTGAGCTAATCGCCCGGTGTTTCGGGACGGGGAAGGTACTAGATCACTCCGCCCCGCCGCAACCGTCCCAGCGCGTCGTGGGTTTCCTCGTGCACCGCGAGGACCTCGGCCGGAGCCACCGTCGCCACACCGGACTTGGCGACCTCGAGCCCGGCCGCGTAATTGGCCAGGTGCGCCGCCTCCCGCATCGTGGCGCCGGCCGCCAGCGCCGTGGCGACCCAGGCGGTCACCGTGTCTCCCGCTCCCGACACATCGAAGACTTCACGTGCCAGGCTCGCGATGTGGGTGATGACCTGATCCTTGGTGACCAGCACCATGCCGTCGGGGCCCAGGGTGAGCAGCAGATTGTCGACGCCCAGCTTGGAGAGGGCCTGTTGCAGCGCGTCCTGGCCCGAGAGATCGAGGGTCGCGCCCATGGCCGCCTCGAGCTCCCGCCGGTTCGGCTTGAAGACGGTCGCCCCGCCGAAGCTGAAGAAATTCCGGAATTTCGGATCGACGATCACCGGAATGCCCCGACGTTTCGCGGCGTTCATCGCCGCGGTGATGAGGGCTTCGGTGAGGGTGCCCTTGTTGTAATCCTCCAGGACCAGCGCGTCGGCATCCACGAGCGCAGCCAGCGCGGTCGAGATCAGGCGCTCCTGATCCTGCCCCTCGACCGGGGCATCCACCTCTTCGTCGATGCGCACCACCTGCTGGCTTCGCGCCAGCACCCGGGTCTTGGTGGTGGTGGGGCGCCCGGAAATCGGGACCAGGTGGCGGTCTTCCAGGCGCGACGCGGCGAGCTCGGCCCGAATCGAGCCGGCATGGTTGTCGTCGCCTACCGCACCCACCAGCCGGCAGGAGGCCCCGATCGCGGCGACATTGGCCGCGACGTTGGCGGCGCCGCCGAGCGCGCTGCGGGTTTCCCGGATGGCCACCACCGGCACCGGCGCCTCGGGAGACAGGCGCTCCGTGTCGCCGATGAGGTAGCGGTCCAGCATCACATCGCCGATGACCACGATGCGCCGGCTCTTCATCCGATCCAGGAGCTGGATCAGCCGGTCGCGGAGAATGGGCGGCGGTTGCGGCGTGGGTCTCATCGATCCGCCTTCAGCAGGGTGAGCGCGCGAGCCCGGGAAAGGTAATGCTTGGGCCTACGCCCGCGCCGCTATCTTTCCCCACGATGCAATCTCCCGAGCTCCGGATCGAAGCCACCCGAGGCGACCTGGTCGAGACGGTCCACCCGGTCACGGTCGCCGTGGTCGACGCCCAGGGCCGGCTGCTGGCCGCGTCGGGCGATCCGACCCTGGAAACCTGGTGGCGATCCGCGGCCAAGCCGTTCCAGTCTCTCCCGCTCGTTCTCGACGGGGTCGCCGAGCGATTCGGCCTCGAGGAGGCCGAGCTGGCGTTTGCCTGCGGCTCGAACTCCAGCGAACCGGAGCACGTCGCCACCGCGCTCCGGTTCATGCGCCGAGTCGGGATCACCGAGGAACAGCTTTCCTGTGGTGTGCATACCCCGCTGTCGCCGCTCGTGGCCAGATCCGTGGCCTGCGGTTCCGCCACCATGACCCCCGCGTGGAGCAACTGCGCCGGGAAACACATCGGAATGCTGGCACTGGCCCGGCACCACGGATGGCCGCTCGAGGGGTACCAGGCCGCCGGGCACCCGGTCCAGCAGCGCATCCTGGTCGAGGTGTCCCGCTGGACCGGGGTGGCGACGGAAGATCTGCGGCTCGCGGTCGACGGCTGCACCGCCGTGTGTTTCGGGCTCCCGATATTGGCCATGGCCCGGTCCTACGCCCGCCTGGGCGTGTCGGGGGATGCCGCCGCCCAGCGGATCGCCCTCGCGATGATGACGCATCCGTTCCTGGTGGCGGGCACCGGACGGCTCTGCACCGAGCTGATGGCGGGGCTGCCGGGCCGCATCCTGGCCAAGGTCGGCGCCGACGGGATCTATTGTGCCGCGGTTCCCGAGCTCCGGCTCGGCATCGCCCTCAAGGTGAGTGACGGCGATACGCGCGCCTCGGGCATCGCCCTCCTCGAGGTGCTCCACCAGGTGACCGGCCGGTTGGCGCCGATCGGGCAGTTTGTCCTGCCTGCGACGGTCATTGCGAGCCATGGCCCTCAGCCGATCCGGAATACCCGACAGACCGTCACTGGTGAGCTTCGCGCCGCCGGCCTGCTGCAGTTCTTCGATGCGTAAGGCGGATTGGTGGTTGGGTACATGACCGTCCCCGGCGACAGATTGCACGGACTCGATCCCGAGACCCGCGCGCTGGTGATGCTCGCCGCCGCCATCGCCACCGGCCGGGAGCCGCTGGTGGAAGAGCACTGCCGGGCCTGCGTCGAGCAGAACGTCCCGGCGATATGGGTGGATGAGCTGCTATTGCAGTCACTGCTCATGGTCGGCTGGCCCAGGATGTTCATCGCCGCGGCCATCTGGCGCCGGGTCGGCACCGCTGCCGCCGCTTCGGGAGAAGACGGCACCGATTATTCGCGCGCCACTGAATGGCGGGCGCGGGGAGAATCCCACTGCCGGATCGTCTACGGTGACAATTACGAGCGGCTGCGCGCCAACGTCCGGGCGCTGCACCCCGCGCTCGAGGCCTGGATGATCACCGAAGGATATGGCCGCACGCTGGGCCGGACCGGGCTCGATTTTGCCAGACGGGAGCTCTGCGTCGTGGTCCAGACCGCGGTGCAGGGCGCGGAGCGGCAGCTGCATTCGCATCTCAAGGGAGCACGCCACGCCGGCGCGTCCCCGCGAGCCATCACCGAAGCGCTGGATGCAGTCCGGCCTCTCCTGGGCGCTTCGGAAGCATCCCTGGCGGACTCTCTCTGGAACCGGATACGCGAATGAGCTTCATCGATCGGGCCGTGGTGCGGTTGATCGCCGGTGTCGGCGGCTCGGGCGCCAGCTCCTTTGCGCGATACAAATACGTGCCCAAGGGCGGCCCCGACGGCGGGGACGGAGGCCACGGCGGATCGATCTACCTCCGGGGAGACGCCAATCTTTCCACCCTGCTGGACTATCGCTATCGCCCCGAGTGGAAGGCGGAGCGGGGCCAGCACGGCAAGGGAAAGACCATGACCGGCCCCTCGGGTGACGATCTCTATCTCCCGGTGCCGCCCGGCACCGAGGTGCGGGACGCCGCCACCGGCGATCTGATCGGAGAAGTGCTCCACGCCGGGGAGGAGCTGCTGGTCGCCAAGGGGGGCCGCGGCGGCCGGGGCAACGCGCGGTTCACGACACCCACCCATCAGGCACCGCGGGAATGGGAGCCCGGAGAAGAAGGAGAAGACCGCCAGATCGAGCTGGTGCTCAAGCTCATCGCCGACGTCGGCCTGGTGGGAGAGCCCAACGCCGGCAAGAGCAGTCTCCTGGCCGTGGTCTCCGCCGCGCGGCCCAAGGTTGCCGCCTATCCCTTCACGACGCTGGAACCCAACCTCGGCGTGGTCGGCATGAGCGATTCGCGCACCTTCGTCGTGGCCGACATCCCCGGCATCATCGAGGGAGCCCACGAAGGGAAGGGGCTCGGTCTCAAATTCCTGCAGCATGTGGAGCGCACCCGCGTGCTGGCATACCTGGTTCCGGTGGACAGCGAAGACCCCCAGGCGGTGTATGAGCAGCTTCGGAACGAAGTCGGCTCCTACAGCCCGCTGTTGCATGACAAGCCGCACATCGTCGTGCTCTCGAAACGGGATCTGCTCCCCGCCGACGATCCCCTGCCCGTCGTCTCCGCCCCCAAGGCGGCGACCACGGTGGCGGTGTCGAGC
>DASYPZ010000199.1:0-5336 GCA_036006105.1 Gemmatimonadales bacterium
ACCGTCCAGGTGCCCGGCTGGCCCGGGACGGCGCGAGCGGTATCCGCGGGAGGGACGCCGCGGGTCCCGGCGTTGTATGCCGCGGGACTCGCGGTGATCGCGCGGACGTCCGTGGCGGTGGTCCTGATGATGACGTCGGCGAGCCCCGGAATGACGCCCGGCGCGCGGACCACGACCGTGACGATATAGGGCCCGGCGGGACCGGTAAACCAGGTGTCGGGGGATCCGACGTGCGCCGAGAGTGCGAGGATGAGGGCCGCCGCGGAACCGAGAATGCGGATCCGGCGGCGCCACGAGGACCTGGTCACGACGCTACCGCTTCACCTTTCGCATCCAGCTCCCCAGGCCCAGCCCCACGCGCGACGACGCGGCGGCGAGAAGCGCGGCGATCAGCAGGACCCGCACGAAGGCAATCCCTCCACCGGCGGCGGCCCGGCCGCCGCGCAGATCTTCCCAGTACTGGTATTGCCAGGGCCCCGGCCGGATCGAAAAATCCCACTGATCGGCCAGGAACACCGGATTGCGTGCGGCGGGGGAAAGCAGAAACGCCGACAGCGGCCAGCTCACCGCGAGCAACGCGACCACGAAGCCCGCGCCGAACAGCAGGGCCAGGCGCCAGTCCCGGCCGGTCCCCAGCCGGTGCTGCAGACCGTCGAAGACCACGGCGGGCACGATGAGGGCCACCGGAAACGGCGCGGCGACCAGGTGGGTGATGGGATTGTTGATCGGGGCCAGCTTCGGCGTGGCGGCGACCTGCTGCAGCACCCAGGAGAGCGCCAGGCTGGTCAGCATGAAGATCGCGGCGGTCACGGTGGCGGGCCAGCGCAGCCGGCCCGACCGCGCCGCCGCGGCGAGGACGAACGGGAAGAATCCCGCCGCCACGAGGTAGAAGACCCGGCTGCGCCAGAGGTTGGGAAAGCCGGTGTATTCCATGGTGATCGTGACGATCATGAGGAGCAGGATCGCCGACGCGACCGCGAACACGATCGCGAACCGCTGGTGTCGTTCCGCGGTCCGGTTCTGCTCCGAGAGCGTCATCAGCCACGCGCCGACGATGATGGCCGTCATCCCGGCGCCGAGCAGCATGTGGGGCGGGCTCACGATCTTGACGTCCAGCCCGTAGGCGTTGTGCCACCAGTTGTCGAACGGTGCCGACACCAGCATCGCCAGGCTGCCCCACACCGCCACCCAGGCGCCCAGCGGCCCCGAGAAACCCCAGAAGCGGACCATGGCGCCGCGCTCCGCGTCGGTGCCCCAGAGGCTGCTGCGCAGGATCAGCCGGCCGCAGCCGGCACCCACGATGATCGCGGCGGCATACTCCACCATGTGGGGCGGCGTCCAGAACGTGTCGCGCCCGACGCTGCGGTGCCACGCGATATCCCAGATCAGGCCGATGGCGATGAGCGCGGCGGCGACGAGGACCGCTACCGCGGTGCGAGCGACTGAGCGCATGCCGCGAAGCTAGGCCGCTCTTACGAGGCCAGCAAGTCCTCGCTAGCTTCGACCCGTGGCCTCCCACTTCACTCCTCTTCCGTGGCCCGCATTCCGCGCCTTTGCCCAGTGTTTCATCCCGGAAACCGCCGGCGCCACCGAGCCGCAGTGGCGCGAGCTGCAGGAGGTGGTGCGGCACGCACTGGCCGCGCGTCCGGCCCGGGTTCGGCGCCAGATCGCGGGGTTCGTCCGCCTGATCGATCTGGCCGCCCGGGTGCGTCACCGCCGCGGCTTCGCCTCGCTCGACCCGCGAACCGCCACCACCCTGCTCGAAGGATTTGCCGAGTCGCGGCTGCTGCTGTTCCGCCGCGGCGTCTGGGGCCTGCGGACGCTGGTGATGATGGGGTGGTATACCAACCCCGCGGTGATCGAGGCGCTGGGCTATCGCGCCGCCGCGGCCGGATGGGCGGCTCGGGCGTGAAGACCGCGCGTTGCGCGGTGGCCATCGTGGGGTCCGGTGCCGGCGGGGGAACCGTCGCCGCGGCGCTGGCTCCCCTGGTGGCGAATGGAAAACGCGTGCTGGTCCTGGAACGCGGCCCCCGGTTTCTCGAGCAGGACTTCACCGGCCGGGAGCTGGACATGGCCCCGGCGCTCTATGCCGACGAAGGCGGGTTTCTCACCGCCGACGGCACCATGACGCTGGCCTTCGGGCGCGGCTACGGCGGCTCCACCATCGTGTACACCGGGACGTCGCTCATCGCGTCCAAACGGGTCATCGACGGCTGGGGCGTGCCCGGGCTCGATCATGCCGACATCGAGCGCCGCTCCCGGAAATTCATGGAGCAGAACGGCGTGCACCTGCTTCCTCCCGAGCTCATCAATGAAAACAACAGTCTCTTCGCGGCAGGGGCGAGCGCAGCGGGTTACCGGGCCGAACAGTTTCCCCTGAACCTGCGCGGCTGCCGCGGCTCCAGTCTCTGCAACCTGGGCTGCCCCAATGCCGCCAAGCAGGGCACCAACCGGGTCCAGCTCCCTCGGGCGGAGCGAGAGGGCGTCGAAGTCGTCACCCGGGCGCTGGTCACCCGCATTGCCGAACAGCGGTTGTTCGTGACCGTCTCGGCCCGGCCCGAGGGAGCCAAGGGGGCCGACCCGGAATGGGAGCCCGGCGAATACCAGATCGAGGCCGATACCATCGTGCTGGCCGGCGGCGTCATGGGCACGGTGCCGCTCCTGCTGGCCAGCCGCCTGCGCGGGCTTTCGGAGACGATCGGGTCGGGATTCACCTGCCATCCCGCCCACATTCTGGTGGCGGAACATCCCCGGCCCATCACCAACGATGTGGGTCACCCCAAGAGTTTCTTCGTGGACCGGGCCGCCGCCGAAGGGTACGTGCTGGAAACCTGCATGTACTTCCCCTTCGTCACCGCGAAGAACCTGACCGGGTTCGGGGCCGATCACAGCGCCTTCATGCGCGCATTTCCCCGGCTGCAGATGATCCTGGTGCTGGCGTGCGACAAGGCCGTCCCGGGCAATCGTGTCGCCGTGGACCGGAATGGCCAGCCGGTGGTGCACTACCGGTTTACCGAGCCGGTCATCCAATCGATGGTGCGGGCCACTCGGGCGGCCGCAAGAATCTTCTTCGCGGCGGGCGCCGTTCGGGTGCATGCCCCCTCGGCGAGTCCGCCGCTGCTGACGGCCGGCGAGAGCGGCGCCCTCGATCGGCGCATCGACGCCCGCCACTTCCGGAGCGGGACCATCTCCATTTCCGCGGCCCACCTCATGGGAGGCGCCCGCATGGGTCGAAACCCTTCCGACTCCGTGACCGATGCGGAGGGGCGGGTGCATGGCCGGCCCTGGCTTCGGGTGGCGGACGCGAGCCTCTTTCCCGATTCGCTCGAGATCAATCCCTACCTCACCATCATGGCCCAGGCCGACCGGGTCGCGGATGGCGTCATCGCGGATCTGGCCCGATGAAGATGACCGGCGGCGCGATCGTCGTGCGGGCACTCGCCGACGAAGGAATCCGGCTCGCGTTCGGCATTCCGGGCACCCATAACATCGAGCTTTACGACGCCTTTGGAGACTCCGACCTGGTGCGCCCGGTCCTGGTGACCGACGAACAGAGCGCGGGTTTCATGGCGGACGGGCTCTGGCGCGCCTCCGGCGAGCTGGGCTGCGTGAACATCGTGCCGGGCGCCGGTCTCACCCACGCGCTCTCCGGCATCGCGGAAGCATTCATGGACGGCGTCCCGATGCTGGTGCTCGGGTGCGGCATCCGCCGCAACACGAACCACGCCTATCAGCTCCACGACATCGACCAGCTCGCGATCGCGGCGCCGGTCGTGAAGGCCACCTACCGGCCGGACAGCGGCGCCGATCTCTACCGGATCATCCGCGAGGCCTGCATCCTGGCGCGGAGCGGAACCCCGGGGCCGGTGATGGTGGAGGTGTCCATCGACCTCTACCTGACCAGGCACGACGTCGACCCGGACCGGTGGAGCGCTCCCCCGGCCCTCCCGATCCCCGTCGCGCCCCGGGAACAGATCGCGCGGGCGGCGGCGCTCCTCTCGTCCCACGGGGTCAAGCCCCTGCTGTACGCCGGACTGGGCGCTCAGGGCGCGACCGCGGAGCTCAAGGCACTCGCGGAACGGCTCCAGGCGCCCGTGGCCACCACCATCCAGGGGAAAGGTGTTTTTCCCGAATCGCACCCGCTGTTTCTCTGGAATGGATTCGGCGCCACGGCGCCGCCGTTCGTCCGGCAGATCGCCTCGGAACGGGATCTCACCCTCGCCCTGGGCTGCCGCTTCAGCGAAGTCGGGACCGGGAGTTACGGTTTCACTCCTCCCGGTCCGCTGATTCACGTCGATATCAACGGCGACGTGCTCAACCGGAATTTCCCCGCGACGGTGGGCATCGTGGCGGACACCAGAGGTTTCCTGACCGACCTGCTGAACGAGCTGAGCGGGCAGTACACCGTTCGAAGGGTGGTCCCGCCCGACCCTGCCCTGCGGGAGCGGATTCGGGAGGGGCACGCGGCGGTCCGCACCGAGTGGCGGGAGCAGCGGAGCGAAGGCCGGGTCACACCCTTCGTGCTGCTGGACGCCCTGCAGCAGGAGTTCGGTCCCGACGCCGTCTTCACCGCCGACAGCGGCAACGGCACCTTCCTCGCGATGGAGTGTCTTCGGCTCGAGCGTCCCGGCCGCTTTCTGGCGCCGGTGGACTACTCCTGCATGGGATACTCGGTGCCCGCGGCCATCGGCGCGGCGCTCGGCAAACCGGGCGTGCCGGTCATCGCCCTGGCCGGCGATGGTGCCTTCCTGATGACCGGACTCGAGCTGCTCACCGCCGCCAGCCAGCGCATTCCCGTCGCGGTCTTCGTGCTGAGAGACCGGGAGCTCGCCCAGATCGCCCAGTTCCAGTCCACGGCGTTCAATCGCACCGTGGCCAGCACGCTGCCCGACTATCACCTGGGGAGCATCGCCGAAGCGGTTGGCGTGGAGTGGCTCTCGCTGGATAGCGATGCCGAGGTGGTCGACGTGCTGCGGGCCGCGCATGCGACACTGGAGGCGGGGCGCCCCGTCCTGGTCGATGTGGCGATCGATTACTCGGAGAAGACCTGGTTCACCCGGGGAGTGGTGAAGACCATGCTGCACCGGCTTCCCTGGCCCGAGCGGGTCAGGTTTGTGGGACGGGCCCTCGGACGAAAGCTCCTCGGAGGCTCCTGAGCCTCAACCCCTGAACATCCCGATCCCCTCGGTCAGCTTCACCGCCGCGTTGGCGAGCTGCTGGGCGGACGCGGTGATCTCCTCGGTCGACGCGTTGAGCTCCTGGGTGGACGCCGCGATCTGCTCCGCGGCGGCGGCGAAGTCCTCGGTGCCGACCGCCAGCTCCCGGGTGCGGCCCGC
>DASYPZ010000200.1:0-3589 GCA_036006105.1 Gemmatimonadales bacterium
GATGCGACCCGGCGGATATTCGAGCAGGGCAGGGAGCTCCTGATTCCGGGAGGATGGATCGCGATGGAGCTAGATTCCACCCGCAGCGCGGTCGCGGCTTCTCTGGCGGACGCCGCAGGCTGGACCGACATCAACGTGCGGGACGACCTCTTCGGGCGGCCACGGTATCTCACGGCGCGCCGGGGTATGCATCAATGATCGAGGAGAAGGCACAGGAGCTCGGGCGGCTGAT
This sequence comes from Gemmatimonadales bacterium, assembly GCA_036006105.1. Classification (GTDB taxonomy): domain Bacteria; phylum Gemmatimonadota; class Gemmatimonadetes; order Gemmatimonadales; family GWC2-71-9; genus JABFSM01. The sequence continues at coordinate 233 of DASYPZ010000200.1, forward strand.
CGGCCAGTCGAACGAATATCAGACCCTTCGGCGGGCCGAAAAGAGCCTGCAGGAAGATGCCGAAACACGGGCCCGGCTCGAGAAGATCGACACCCTCGCCCGCCAGATCGATGAGCAGGTGACCCAGCGCAAGGTGCCGGAGGAGGACACGGTCACCGCCTATGAGACCGCGGTACGCGATCTCGAGGTGAGTCCGCAGGGCCAGGCGTATGTGACCGCGCGCGCCAACTACGAAAAGCTCATGGCCAAGGTCAATCAGCAAATGGCGGCGGGGATCGAGCGGGGTTCCACCAGCAACATCATCACCCTGGCATGAGCAGCGGGTTCTTCCTGGTGCTCGAGGGCCCCGAAGGCGCCGGAAAGACCACCCTGGCCGCGGCGCTGGTCGAACGATTTCGCGGGGCTCGCCAAGACCTGGTGACGGTTCGTGAGCCGGGGGGCACGCCGGCGGCAGAGGCGCTCCGCAACGAGCTGCTCCACGGTGGTGGAGACTGGACCCCGGAGCGCGAGCTGCTCTATTTCGTCACGGCTCGGGCCGATCTCGTCGCGCGGGTCATCCGGCCCGCCCTCGACGCGGGCCGCATCGTGCTGAGCGACCGCTATGAGCTCACCACGCTGGTGTACCAAGCCGCCGCCCGCGGGCTTCCTCTCCCAATGGTGGACTGGGTCAACCAGGCCGCGACCGGCGGTCTGCATCCGGATCTCACACTCATACTCGATCTGCCGTTCGAGACCAGCATCCTCCGCAAAGCGGAAGTCGGCAAGGGGCTGGACCGGCTCGAGCGCGAGCCGGAGGAATTCCATCGTCGGGTCGCGGCACGCTACCGTGCCGAGACGGGGCCAGGCATCGTTCACCTCGATGCCACGCTGAGCCCCGAGTTGCTTACCGAGGCAGCCTGGAGTGCCGTGCTCGCTGCCCGCCCCATCTTCGCGCCCGCCGGCGCCCGGTAGGAGTCTTCATGCGCGCCCGATGGTTTCTCGTCATAGGGATTATCGCCGGCGGACTCGGCGCGCTGGCCTGGATTCTGGCGCGAGGCCGGGTCCAGCCGGCGCCCCAGTCGCCCGCGCTCGTCGGCACCGACCTCTTCAAGTCGGTGTTTTCCTACGTCCGGTCCAACGCGGTCGATTCGCTGACCGATCAGGATCTCTACCGCCGCGCCGCCGCCGGGGTGATCGATGAGCTCGACGACCCCTACGCCGTCCTGCTCCTGCCCGGGCGGGAACCCCCTCCACCGGCGGACGTTCCCGCTCCGCAGGGACTTTATCTCGATCGGCGGGACGGTTCGGTCGTGATCGTAACCACCGTTCCCGGTTCGCCCGCGGAGCTGGCCGGGGTTCAAAGCGGCGATTTGTTGCTAGGCGTCGATACCATCCCGGTCGATGACCTTCGCCTCGATCAGGCCGTCCGCCTCCTGGATGGATCCCTGGGGAGCAAGGTGTCCCTGCGGCTTCGGCGTGCCGGAAGACGGGGACTGGTCACCGTCGAGGTGATTCGGGGCCGGTTGCCGCGCGTCGCGTCGGTCGATACCGCCTCACTCCCCGGCGCGGTTGGACGCCTGATCATCCGGGGCTTTCCCAAGGGGATCGAGGACAGTGTTCGCCGCGCCGCGCTGGCGCTGCGCGACCGTGGGGCACGATCACTGGTGCTGGATCTGCGGGGAGCGGTCGGAGGCGATCTGGCCCAGGGGGCCTCGGTCGCCGATCTCTTTCTCGATGCCGGGGTCAGCATTGTCCAGAGCAGAAGCCGCCGGTCGGCCGATTCGGTCGACTTCCGCGACTCCACCGCCTCGGCCTTCGACTCCATCCCGATCGCCGTGCTGGTGGACGCGGGCACCGCGGGGGCGGCGGAGGTCGTGGCCGGAGCGTTGCAGGATCACGACCGGGCGGCGGTACTCGGCGCCATCACCTTCGGTCGGGGTGTCACCCAGAGCACGTTCCCGCTGGGGAGCGGGGCCTCGCTCCGGCTCACGACCGCCCTCTGGCTCACTCCGCGGGGTCGCCAGATTCAGCGGCCCCCCCGGCGTGCCGATGGCGACACGATTCCCCGGCCCCGGCTCAGGAGCGAAGGCGGGCGCGTGCTGCTGGGCGGCGGCGGGATCGTGCCCGACCGCATGGTGTTGTCGGCCGGAACCGGCGATTCGGTGCTGACCCTGGCCCGCAGCATTCTGGTGCGCGGGGGCACCACGCGCGCCGTCCTCGCGCTGGTCACCGCGCATTGACTGGATCCTGAAGATCGGAGGCGTATGAAGATCGGTTCGGTCGCCCTCATCGCGACACTGGTCGCCGCTCCCCTTGCCGCCCAGCGCACCCGTACCGTGATCGTGGTTCCGGGTCAGCTCACGACCATCGTCACCGATACCATGGGCACCCGCTACGACGTGCCATTCACACCGGCACGGACCTACGCGGCGGTGCTCAGCGCATTCAACGATCTCAAGCTTCCCGCCGAGGTCAAGGATTCCGCCGCCGGCCGGGTGGAAACCAACGTGTTCTATCGGCATGGGGACCTGGGCGGCAAACAGATCTCCACGTACTTGAGCTGCGGTGAAGGCATCAGCGGTCCCTATGCCGACGAGGACCGGGTCTACATGATGGCCATGGTCACGGTGGAGCCCAAAGGGCCGAACGGTTCCACTATCCGGACCATTTTTCTGGGGGGTGCGGTGGCGGTGAGTGAGGGGGCCCGGCAGCCGATGGACTGCCGCAGCACCGGCCGACTGGAGCTGCGCCTGCACAAGCTGGTGGTGCAGAAGGCGGCGGCCGCGAACTAGCGGATCCTACTGATCGACGATCCGGACCCCGCGGGGAACCTTGAATTCGAAGATCTCCGGCGCGATCGGGGTGTTGGTACGGATCTTCGAGAGGGTGAGGATCCGCCGGGTCCCGGGTCCTTCGTCCAGCTCGATGCGGCGGGGCAGGGCGTCTTCCTGATCCAGCCAGAGCACCGCCCGCGAAAAATTCAGGTTGGACCCTCGGGGCACGATCGACACCACCGACACGCGCCTCCCCCCCACGGTATCCTCCCGAATCCAGGCCGTTTCATATCGATCGCTGGGTCGGTCCAGGACCCGCGCCAGCAGGTTCTGGCCGTAGACCGGGTCGCTCTCCGCCGCCATGCGAATGACCTGACGCGGCGCGGTGCTCGGGGTGTAGAACCACGAATAGCGCCCGTCCATCACGATCGCCTCGTCGGGTGGATCGCTGAAGCGCATCGCGAAATTGTTCTGCCCCGACTGGTACAGTCGGCCGGCGCTGGAGAGGGTGTCGCCCAGCCGGGCATCCTGAATGATCTGAATGAAATCCGCCTGGAGCGACGTGAGATTCCGGTACAGGGTTCCGGCCCGCCGGACGATGGCG
>DASYPZ010000201.1:0-2199 GCA_036006105.1 Gemmatimonadales bacterium
GACCTTTTCGAAGTACCACCCGCGCCCCCAGAGCGCCGGGTCGGCGGAGAGCCGAGTCCAGGTGGCCCCAGCGTCGTCGGAGCGGAAGAAGCCTCCCTGGCCCGGCGGCGCACCGGCGACGGCCGCGGGCGCCGGCGCGGCGGGATCCGGCACCAGGCAATCGACCACGGCATAGACCCGCTTCGGATTGGCCGGCGCGATCGCGATGCCGACCCGGCCAATGCCGGCCTTGGGCAGGCCGGTGGTCAGCTGCCGCCAGGTGGCACCGCCATCGGTGGACTTGAAGATGCCGCCGCCCGGACCGTTGGTCGGCGCGTAGGTAAACCAGGGCGGACGGCGGGTATTCCAGAGACAGGCGTACACCACCCGGCTGTTGGATGGGTCGATGGCGACGTCCACCGCGCCGACATCGTCGTTGTGGTAGAGCACCTTGCGCCAGGACTTGCCGCCGTCGGTGCTCTTGAAGACGCCGCGGTCGGGGTTGGCCGCGTAGAGGTGGCCGATCGCGGCCACGAACAGAATATCGGGATTCCGGGGATCGACGGCGATCTTGCCGATGTGCTGGGTGTTGTCGAGACCCAGATGGGTCCAGGTCAGGCCGGCATCGGTGGACTTGTAGACTCCGTTGCCGAACCCGACCGAGTCGCGCAGGGTGGATTCTCCGCTGCCCACATAGAGGACGTCCGGCGCGGACGGCGCCACCGCGATCGCGCCGATCGAAGCGACCGGCTGGGAGTCGAAGATCGGGCGCCACACCCGTCCCGCATCGATCGACTTCCACACTCCGCCGTTCACCGCCCCGAAGTAGAACTCATTGGGCCGGCCGGGCACGCCGGTCGCCGCGGCGACCCGACCGCCGCGGAACGGACCCAGCATCCGCCAGCGCAATCCGGCGTAGAGTCCACCGGCATCCGGGGCGAGCTCCGCCATGGTGTTCGCCCCGGCGGGGTCGGCCAGCAGCCGGCGCAGGTACGGGCTCAGGACCGGGAAGGTCCCCCCGGCCAGTCCCATGCGGCTCAGGAAATCACGTCGCGAATGCACAGATACTCCCGCGGTGGAAGTGTTCAGCCGGTCGGAGGAGGCAGCGCCCGCGAGGCGACGACCGGATGGACCTCCCAGCAGGTCACCGCCGGCGTGCCTTTGCCTCGCTGATCGCAGTTGGGATAGTCGTTGCCGTCGAAGAACAGCGCGCCGACGAACTCCATGTACACGCCGCTCCTGATCCAGATTCCCTTGGCGGGGGGCTCACCGATGAGGTGCAGCTGCTGGTGGAGGGCCGCGCGAGCCTCGACCAGCTTTGCGCGCAGGGCCGGGTCCGACACGTGGGTCGCATCGGGCTGGGGAAGCTCGATGATGATGGTGCCGGTCTTCCCGCCCCGCTTGGGCGTGATCTGGAGGTGATAGTCGCAGTCATCGGCCGAGGTCTTGATGAATTGCACCCAGCCGGCCACCCGCACCAGGTCGCCCTCGTGCAGGTTCCCATCGACGCTCCCGGTATACCGGGTATTGATGAATCGGGTCTTCTTCTTGAAATCGGGAGGCGGCGGCAGCGCGCCGAAGTCTTTCGCGTCGATCGACTTCGGCTCGGCGCCGGGACTCGGCGCCATCGTCTTCACCGCCCAGCGCTTGACGCCGACGGGGGTGCAGGTCTGGGCGGCGGACCGGGAAACCAGGAGGACGCATGCCAGCGGCACGAGACCGGAGGCTATTCGGAGACGCAGGTGATTCGGCATAAGGCAACCTACTTCCGTTTCATCACAGGCAGGGTGATTGACGACACTCGGGTCCGGTCGTGGTAGATGGTCTGGTGGGCCACCTTCCAGGTCGTGTCGGTGGCAACCGGGTTTCCGGTGTTCTGATTGGGGCTGTAGATCGGGACGGCGCTGCTCGAGATCTCCAGCCGGATCCGGTGTCCGGCCAGGAAACGGTGTGCGAGATCGAAGAGCTCGATCGGAAAATGCTCGACCTGTCCCGGGGTCAGCAGCTCCTCCCGCTGGTACCCGTTCCGATAGCGGCCTCGGCGAATGCCGACTTCCGGCCCCAGCTTCAGGGCTCGGCCGTCCGGGAAGACATCCGAGAGCACGGCGGTGAAATCGGTATCCAGCGCGTCGCTGGAGGCTTGCAGGTCGACCACGACGCCGCCGATCACCTCGATGGCTTCTTTCAGCACATCGCCGGAATACACCAGCACGTCGGCAC
>DASYPZ010000202.1:0-8194 GCA_036006105.1 Gemmatimonadales bacterium
CTCTACGGCCAGTCGCGGGTGTTCTTCGCGATGTCCAAGGACGGGCTGCTCCCGCCGGTCGTGGCCAAGGTGCATCCCAAGTTCCGCACCCCCTACATCACCCAGATCATCGTCGGCATCGTCGTGGCGATCTTCGCCGCGTTCCTCACGGTGCGGGACGCGAGCACCCTGGTGTCGATCGGGACCCTGCTCGCCTTCGCGATCGTGTCCGCGGGCGTCCTGGTGCTCCGGATTCGTGAGCCGAATCGGCCCCGACCCTTCAAGACGCCGTTCGTCTGGTTCGTGGCGCCGATGGGTATCCTCTCCAGCGCGTTTCTCATGAAGTACCTGCCGACCCGCACCTGGGAGCGGCTGTTCATCTGGCTGGCGATCGGGCTGGTGATCTATTTCGCGTACGGCATCAGGAAGTCGAAGCTGGCGACCGAACAACCGTAGACCGCGCCCGGTAGCCTGTGACCGGTGAGCCCGAGAACGATTCGGGTTCACCGGTCATTCGTCACTGGTCAGCGGTCACCGGTCCGTGGTTACTTTGTTCCTCATGCCGATTACCCTCAGCGCCGACAAACTCACCGCTGCCGCCGCCCTGGCCGAGGTCTTCGCGCCGGGGCGGCGGGTCTGTCTTACCACCCACGTCAATGCGGATGGGGACGGGTTGGGGAGCGAGGTCGGCCTGACCCATCTGCTCCGCGGCATCGGCGTGGAGGCGCTGATCGCGAACCCGACGGTCACCCCGTCGCGCTTTGATTTTCTCTTCCGCGACCTGCCGAGGGTCGACCGGAGCGCCGAGTCGGTCAAGACGCTGCGCGGCGCCGACGTCATCGTCGTGCTCGATATCTCCGATCTGGGTCGGCTCGGGATGCTCGCGCAAACGGTGTCGGAACGGGGTGTACCGGTCGCGTGCATCGACCATCACGTGAGCCCGGGAACGCTCCCCCCCGGACCCCACTACGTCGATCCCTCCGCCTCGGCGACGGGGGAGCTGGTCGCCGAGATCGCGATGGCCAACTGCTGGGCGCTCACGCCCGCGGTGGCGCGGGCGCTCTACGTGGCGATCCTCACCGATACCGGCGGATTCCGGTTCAGCAATACCCGGCCCCGCACCCTGCGCATCGCCGCCGAGCTGCTGGAGACCGGCCTCGACCCCGAGTCGATCTACCTGGACGTCTACGCCAACGCCCCGGCGGGGCGGCCTCGTCTGCTGGCCGAGACGCTGCAGACCCTGGTGGTGGAGGAGGACGTCGGCCTGGCCTGGGTGACCGTGCCGCCCGGCGCGGTGGAGCGTCACAAGGTGACCGTCGATGACCTCGACGGCATCGTGGAGTTTCCCCGCTCGGTGGCCGGCGTCCGCCTGGCGATGCTGTTCCGGGAAATGTCCCAGGGTCGGGTCAAGGTGTCGCTCCGCTCCGTCGGGGAGGTGGACGTCGCCGCGTTCGCCAAACCCTTCGGCGGCGGCGGCCACGTGCACGCCTCCGGCGTGGCGCTGTCCGGGTCGCTGGCCGAGGTGCAGGCCACCATCCTGGAGGCGGCCCGCCGGTATCTGCAGGGCGTTCCGAGGGCCGAGGCCGAGACCCGGGTGCAATGAGTTATTATTGGAGCAGAAGGCTGACGACTGAATCCCGAATCCCGACTCCCGGTAGATGACCGACACGCTGGACCGCATCGAGCAGACCCTGGACACCCTCCGGCCCTACATCGCCTCCCACCGCGGACAGGTCGAGGTGGTGGACTTCGACGAGGCCGACGGCGTGCTGCTGCTGCGGCTCGGCGGTACCTGTTCCGGTTGCAGTGCCTCTTCGATCACGCTCCGCCAGGGGATCGAAGCCCGACTCCGCCAGATGGTGCCCGAGGTCCGGCAGGTCGAGGCGATATGAGGACTGAGGATCGAGGATTCAGGATTGAGGATTCGTCGACCCCTCTTCCCGCCTGACCGTGGCCCCCTCCCTCGAAGCAGCGGTGGGCGCGGCCCTCGCCCGTATCAGGAATCCCCGCCTCGACAACGATCTGCTCTCCGCCGGCATGATCCGGGACCTGGTGGTCACGCCGGACGGCGGCGTTTCGTTCTCCTTTCTGCTTTCCCGCGACGATCCGGCCACGCTGGTCCGCGAAGCGCGGAACGCGGTCAAGGCGGTCGAGGGCGTACGCCAGGACGGGGTCAAGATCACGGTGATCGATCCCGCCGGGCCGCCCAAGAGTACCCACGCTCCTCCGGGCGCCGGGCCGCAGTCCGCCGGTTCCATTCCCGCGCCGCAGCCCCGTGACCAGGCCGCCCTGGGGCGGATCATCGCCATCAGCTCGGGGAAAGGCGGGGTGGGAAAGTCCACCGTGTCCGCCAATCTCGCGATCGCGCTGGCGGCGCAGGGACATCGCGTCGGACTCATGGACGCGGACATCTACGGTCCCAACATCCCGCGCATGTTCGGGTCATTCGACAAGCCGGTGGTCATCGGAGGCCGGATCCGTCCGCTGGACGTCCATGGCGTCAAACTCATGTCGATCGGGTTTCTGGTCGAGCGCGATGCGCCCGCCATCTGGCGCGGTCCCATCATCATGAAGGTGATTCAGCAGTTCCTGCGCGACGTGGACTGGGGCGAGCTCGATTATTTCCTGGTGGACATGCCCCCGGGAACCGGTGATGCGCAGCTATCGCTGGTCCAGTCGGTGGCGGTGTCCGGCGCGGTCATCGTGACCACTCCGCAGGACATGTCGGTGGGCGACGCGCTCAAGGGCGCCAAGATGTTCGAGCGGGTCAGCGTACCGGTACTGGGCATCGTGGAAAACATGAGCCCGTTCGTGGATCCCGCCAGCGGAGCCAGGATGGCGTTCTTCGGAGAGGGCGGGGGACAGCGCCTCGCGGATGAAGTCGGCGTCCCCCTGCTGGGCTCGGTGCCGCTCCAGCACGGACTGGCTCAGCTGGCCGATGCCGGGACGCCGATCGTGGTGGCGGAGCCCACGAGCCCGGCGGCCAAGGCGCTGCTGGGAATTGCTGAGCGGTTTCACAGCCTCGCGGGGGCCAGAGGCATGGCCCTGCCGGTGATCAATCAGTAGGACCTTCCTGACCGGGGTCACTCCCATGTTGCGCTCCGTCACCCATCGCCACGCCCTCCTCGCCACGCTCTGCCTCGCCGGTCTCTCCGGCGCGGCGTCCGCCCAATCGCCGGTGAAATATCCCGCGACCCGCAAGGATGCCACGACCGACATCTACTTCGGCACCCGAGTCGCGGATCCGTATCGCTGGCTCGAGGATCAGAACTCGCCGGAGGTCGCGCGGTGGGTCGACGCGGAGAACAAGGTGAGCTACGACTACCTCGCCAGGATCCCGCTCCGTGATGGATTCCGCGCCGAGCTCACCAAACTCTTCAATGTGCCGCGGGTGAGCGTGCCGAGCCGCGTGGCCGGCAAGCTCTATTTCAGCAAGAACACCGGTCTGCAGAATCAGTCGGTCGTGTTCGAGCAGGGGGCCGCCGGGACGCCGCGCCTGTTGCTCGATCCCAACAAGATCTCGCCGGACGGCTCGACCGCGCTCTCGGGCTATACCGTATCACCGGATGGTCGCTACCTGGCGTACTCGCTCTCGGTGGGCGGGTCGGATTGGAGGGAGATTCATCTCCGCCACCTCCGCGACCTGAGCCCGGTCGCCGATACGGTGCACTGGGTGAGATTCTCCGGTGTGGCGTGGACCAACGACGGGAAGGGCTTCTTCTACACCCGCTATCCCACCCCGAACCGGGACTCGGTCCTCACCGCGCCCGCCCTCAACGGCAAGATCTGCTACCACCTGGTCGGAACGTCGGACAGCCAGGACCGGGTGATCTACCAGCGCCCCGATCGGCCCGACTGGTATCTCGGCGCGAGCGTGAGCGATGATGGCCGGTTCCTCTCGATCACCCTCAACCACGGCACCGAACCGAACAACCTGTTGTATGTGGCGGATCTGAAGAGCGGCACCCATCCCGAGGTCGGCGCGCCCATCGTCCCGGTGTTCACCGGCAACGACGCCGAGTACTACCTCCTGGGCAACCTCGGCGATACCCTCATCGTGCAGACGACCGCCGATGCCCCGAAGCGCAAGGTCGTGTCATTCCGGCTGGCCGACACCGCCCGCGCCCACTGGCACGTCGTCGTCCCGGAGGGCGCCGACGTCATCGAGGCGGCCACCATCGCGGGGGGCCGGGTCATCACCCAGACGCTCGAGGACGTGAAGAGCCGGCTGCGCATGTTCAGCCCCGCCGGCACCCTGCTGGGCGACCTCGCGTTGCCCGGCGTCGGCACGGTCGGGGGCCTCTCGGCGCGCACCGATACGCCGGAGCTGTTCTACCTCTACACCTCGTTCCTGACGCCCCCCACCGTCTATCGCTACGACTTCAAGGCCCGGGCCAGCACGGCGTTCCAGGCGCCCCACGTGCCGTTCGACGCGAGTTCCTACGAAACCCGGCAGGTGTTCTACACCTCGAAGGATGGGACCCGGGTCCCGATGTTCATCACCGCGAGGAAGGACCTCGCCCTCGATGGGTCCCACCCGTCCGTACTGGAGGCCTACGGCGGCTTCAACATCAGCAACACGCCGGGGTTCAGCACCAGCGTTGCGGTATGGCTGCAGCATGGCGGGGTGTATGCCGTGGCGAATCTTCGCGGCGGCGGCGAATACGGCGATGCATGGCACCGTGCCGGGATGCTCGACAAGAAACAGAACGTGTTCGACGATTTCATCGCGGCGGCGGAGTATCTGGTGAAGGAGAAGTACACTTCGCCCGCGCATCTGGCGATTCACGGCTACTCCAACGGGGGATTGCTGGTGGGGGCGGTCGAAGAGCAGCGTCCCGATTTGTTCGCCGTGGCCTATCCTGGCGCCGGGGTGATGGACATGCTGCGCTACGACAAGTTCAGCGCCGGGATCGGCTGGGTGGCGGAATACGGCTCGTCGAGCGACTCGGCCCAGTTCAGCACGATCATCAAGTATTCGCCGGTGCACAACATCAAGCCGGGCACCTGCTACCCTGCCACCATCGTGACCACCGCGGATCACGATGACCGGGTGGTACCGGGTCATTCCTTCAAATTCATGGCGGCTCTGCAGGCGGCCCAGGGCTGTGAGCAGCCGACGATCATCCGGGTCGAGACCAAGACCAGTCACGGGTACATGCCCACCGATAAGCGCATCGCGCAGGCGGCGGACGTGTGGGCCTTTACGGGGTGGAACACCGGGATGCGACCGAAGGCGGCCGGGGCCGACAACCGGCCGGTGCCGCAATGAACCGGGGGCGCAAGGCTAGGCACCGATTCGTTGCGGTCTGTGTCCTGCTGGCCGGCGTCGCTCGGGGCGCCGTCGCGCAAGGCGCCGCGGCGCCCGATCGCTGGCAGCCGGTGCGGGATGCGGCCGAGCGCCTGATCAGAGAGCGCGGCGTGGCCGGGGTCGCGGTGGCGGTCGCGAAGGACGGCAAGATCATCTGGGAAGAAGGCTTCGGGTGGGCCAATCGGGAGAAGATGATCCCGGTCACGCCCAACACGATGTTCTCGCTCGCCTCGATCTCGAAGCCCGTGACCGCCACCGGACTCATGACCCTGGTCCAGCACGGCCAGATCAAGCTCGACCAACCCGCGAACGACTATCTCGGAGTATCCAAGCTCACCGGCCTGGCGGGTGACGCATCGAAGGCCACGGTGCGGCTCGTGATGGGCCACATGGCCGGCCTGCCGCTCCACTACCAGTTCTTCTACGCCGACGAGGCCACCCGGCGTCCGCCGACCATGGACGAGACCATCGCGCGCTATGGCATCCTGGTCACCGCGCCGGGCGAGACCTTCCAGTATTCCAACCTCGGCTACGGCATCATCGACTACATCATCAGCCGGACCTCGGGCCAGTCCTATGCCGACTTCATGCGGACCCGCGTCTTCCTGCCCCTGGGGCTGACCCACACCTCGGTCGACGTGCCGGCCGGGCTCCAGCCGTATGCCGCGGAGCGGTATTGGCCCGATCAGAAGCCGGTCTCGTTCTACAGCTTCGACCATATGGGCGCGTCGGCGGTGTGGTCGAGTGTGCACGACCTCGTCCGCTTCGGCATGTTCCACCTCAAGAACCATCTCCCCGAGCAGCGAGCCATCCTCGCCGACAGCAGCATCGACGAAATGAAGAAGCCGGTCGCCCTGGACGCCTTCGGGCAGCAATACGGACTCGGCTGGCTCATTCACAAGAGCGATCGCGGTCACCCGCTGGTCGAGCACAGCGGCGGGATGCCGGGAGTGAGCACCATCCTGAACCTGTATCCCCGGGACAACGTCGTCATCACCGTCCTCACCAACGCCTCCGGCGGCTGGGGCGACGTCGCGGACCAGACCGCCGCCGTGATCCTGCCCGGTTACGCCGATTCGCTCAAAGCCGAGAAGGCCCGTGCCACCAAACGGCCGGGTCCGGCGAAGTTCACCGCACCGACGGAGCTGGTCGGGACCTGGACCGGCACCATCCGTACCTGGGCCAGGACGGTGCCCTTCGAGCTCGAGGTGAAACAGGATGGCGAGGTGCAGGCCCAGCTGGGTGACACCGCGCGGTCCGACGGCAGCAATGCCGGCGAGGTCCAGCTCCGTGCGCTGGTCAACGGGGTGACCTGGGAGAAGAGCGTGCTGAGCGGGCGCTTTGCCGGGCAGATCCCCGCGCCGGATGTGAGCTGGGTGCCCCACACCATCGCGTTCGATCTTCATCTCGTGAACGGGGTACTTCGCGGGCAGGCCAGCGCGCAGACCAGCGACACGCCGGTGTACTTCTCGGTGGCTTCCTATATCGAGCTCAAGCGGCGCTGAGTGGGGCGACGGGAGCTATCTTCGCGACCTCTTAGCGTCTTAGCGTCTTAGCGTCTTAGCGTCTTAGCGTCTTAGCGTCTTAGCCTCTATTTCCACACCACATCCACGCCGCCCATCGCCGAGTTCACTTCCAACTCGAGGTGCCGTTTCGCGGAGCTGTAATTCGTGGAGGTGTAGGTCTTCCCGTCCTTGCTGAACCCTTTGGCGTCGAATCCCGACAGGAACCCCAGCACCCTGACCCGGAGCCCCAGGTCCCTGGGCGCGAGCAAGGTTACGCCGCCGAGCGCCATGTTCAGGTCCATCCGGGCATCCGCGGGCCAGGCCCCTGCCAGATCCACCGTGACCGCGCCCACCCCTCCATCGAACTGCCAGCTGCGGCAGCCGCCATTGCCGGCGCCCACGACGGAAAGTTCCCCGGCGCCCGAGGTGATCTGGGCGGTGCGGCAGCTCCCGGCGTTGGGCGCGTCAAACGCGATGGCGGTCCGGCTGGCGCCCGACTTGAGATCCAGCGATGCGATCCGTAACCCGCCGAGATTCAGGGTCCCTTCCGCCGCGCCGACCGTCACGTCCAGGGCCAGATCCACGCCCCCCGCAAACTCGACCGTCGCCATCTGGGGCAGGGCACTTTCCCGGTTGACCCGGATCCCACCGCCACCATGACTGGCCACGCCGAGGTGTACCTCGGCCGTCGCCGGGTTGTAGCTCCCGATCGGCTGAAAGCGTTCCGCGTCGTACTTCAGTGTCATCCCGTAGAGTTTGTGCCCGGACCCGGGCCCCAGGATCAGCCGGCCCGCGGCGAATTCCACCACCGCCCGGAGCTGGTGCTCGGTCCGGAGCGGGCGGGTGTAGTCGAAGTCGCGCAGGGTCTGGGCGGAGACGGGTGCACCGAAGCACAGCGTCAGCGCGACGAGGCCCGCGCCTCGAAGGGCTCCCCGCATTACGGCCTCGGCCTCGGAGTCTTCCCGCCGTCGGGACGCTTGACCGCGGAAACGCCGAACTGCGGCGTGGCCCAGAGATACTCGTCGGTGAGGGCCTCGGGGGGCACGTAGCGGCCCGCGAACGTGGGCTTGATGCCGGCGCGGGAGAGGAGACACGCCCCGAATCCCGCGGTAGCCAGGAGCCAGGTGGCCAGGAACGCCGCGGCGAACATCAGCGAGCCCGCCACCGGAACCCACCCGAATGCAATCCAGGCCAGCCACGCCGCCCCGATCCCGGCCAGCCCCAGAGTCAGGTATCGGTAACTGTTGGCCGACCCGACCATCGCGCCGGCGGCCATCCGCCGACGGAGATGGGTCTCTCCCATGGTATGCGCGACCGCCAGGAATCCGGCGACCACCGCGGCCAGGAGCAGGAACGGAATAACGATCACCACGAAGGGCACCAGCAGGATGCCTACTAC
>DASYPZ010000203.1:0-2017 GCA_036006105.1 Gemmatimonadales bacterium
GCCGGAAGGTGGTGGGAAGCTCCCGCATCTGCGCCATGGGGAAATAGAGCCGTCGCTCCGGCTCGTCGCGAACCGATGACTGCTGCACGTCTCCGGTCACGCCGACGATCTCGAAGCTCGCGCTATCCATGGAGATATGGCGGCCCAGCGGAGTCCCCGACGGGAAGAAGAACTTCGCCGCGGACTGGTTGATGACGGCGACCCGGGCTCCGGTGGCGTTGTCCCGCTCTTCGAAATCGCGGCCCTGGAGCAGGTGACCGCCGATGGTGCCGAAATAGCCGGCTCCCACGTCGTCATAGGCGATCACGGTGTCTTCGTCCGCCCGGGCGGTGAATCCCTCGACCTGAACGGAGGTTCCCGATTCGGTGCCGTTGAACAGACCGTTTTCCGAGGCCGCCACGGACGTCACGCCGGGAACCCGGCCCACGCGGTCGGTGAGATCGCGGATGAGGGCCGTCTGCCTCGGACCGGCGTAGCCGCTCCGCTGCGCGTCGATGCCGACGATGACCAGCTGGTCGCGCGCCGCCCCGACGTCCGCATTCTGGAGGCGCTGGAGGCTCCGGAGCAGCATGCCGGTGCCGACCAGCAGCAACAGTGACAAGGCCACCTGTGCCACCACCAGCAGCTTCCCGATGGCCAGCTTTCCCGGACGACCCGGTCCACCCGCCACGCTGCGGCCCTGGGTGCGCAGGGCGGTGGCCAGCTCGACCCTGGTGGCGCGGAAGGCGGGAATGACTCCGAACAGCACCGCCGTGGCAAGGGAGAGCAGGGCGGTGAAGGCGAGGATCCGGCCGTCCATGTGCACCGCGAGCGGAATCGGCCGGGGTCCGCCTCCGGCCAGCTTGAGCAATGCCGTGCTTCCCCAGACCGCGACCAGCAGTCCCAGGGCGCCTCCGCCAGCCGCCAGCAGCACACTCTCCGTCAGCAGCTGCTGGATCAGGCGGATCCGCCCGGCACCCAGCGCCATGCGCAGGCTCATCTCCCGTCCCCGCGCGACGGCCCGCGCCAGCATCAGGTTGGCCACGTTGGCGCAGACCACCAGCAGCACCAGGCCGACGGCCACCATCAGCGTGAGCAGCGATTGCCCGTAGCTGCTTCGATAGTAGGAGAATCCTTTGGCGCCGGCTTCGACCCGGATCGGCTGATCCTTGAGGTAGCGCTCGATATTGCCCCGATCGCCGGCGGGGACGTTCTCCAGCAGCGATCGACCGGCCACCGCCGAAATGTCGCTCCGGGCCTGCGCCAGGGTGATACCCGGCTTGAGCCGGCCCATGAGGAGCAACCAGCTGATTTCCCGATCGGCGAGCCAGGCGGCGTGAGGGATCACCGATGCCTGCATCATCAGGGGGATCCAGATATCGATCGGCTGGCCCACGATATCTCCGGTGAAACCCGGTGCGGTCACCCCGATGATGGTGAGGGCTGCACCGTTGACGGTGATGGTACGGCCGACGACCGCGCGGTCGCCCGCGAAGCGACGCTGCCAGTATCCCTGGCTGATCACCGCCACGGGATCCCGACCGGGCGCCTGGTCCTCCGCCTGGGTGAAGACGCGGCCGACCGCGGCGGGGATGCCGAGGATCTCGAAATAGTTCCCTGATACCAGCCGGCCGCGCGGATGCTCCGCTTCGCCGACGGCCGCGGCGGATGCACCACCGGAACCGGGCACGAACACGTCGAGGCGATCGGTGCGCCCCGACGCGTACAGCCCCGTGAGCGATCGGTTGCCGTCCCGAATGTCCTTGTAGAGCGGAAAGGAATAGAGGTCGGTTCGCGGCGTGCCCTGGGAGAGGGATCCGGTCCGGGCCGGGTTTCCGACGGTGACCAGTGTACCCGGGTCGGCCACGGGCAGACTGCGCAGCAGCAGCGCGTCGATCAGGGTGAACATCGCGGTGTTGGCCCCGATGCCGAGCGCCAGGATCAGGAGCATGACGGCGGTGAAGCTCTTGTTGTTGCGGAGGGTCCGGACCCCGTAGGCGACGTCCTGCCGCAGATTTGCCAGGTGATTCGCGCGCGT
>DASYPZ010000204.1:0-12706 GCA_036006105.1 Gemmatimonadales bacterium
GTGATGCCCTGGGTCACCATCGAGAGGGCGCGTCCGTCGCCGAGCATGAAGTTCTCGTAGGACTGGGCCTGGATGTCGATGAAGCCGGGGGACACCACCAGGCCCTGGGCATCGATGCGCTTCGCGGCAGGGACCGTCGCGAGCATCCCGCGCGGGGCAATGCGCGCGATCCGGTCCCCCCGGACCGCGATATCGCCCCAGAACCAGGCGTTGCCGCTGCCGTCCACGATCCTGCCGTTGCCGATGACCAGATCGTAGGGCGCGTCCCGGGTCGGGACGGCGGTGGAGACCGGGGTGTGGCAGGCGGCGGTGATGGCGGCGAGCAGGATGGCGATCGGCGCGGAGGTCAATCGGGGCATGACGCGAGCTCCTGTGGGGCGAGAGGTGCGACGAACGATTAGCCGGAGCCGGGTTCCAGCTCGGCTCCTTCCACACCTCGGCGAATGTACCGTAGAACCCGGCGGCGCGCGCGGCAGCCGGGCGGGGGAGTGGGGCGCCCGAATGGGTCGCCCGGCTTCGCTACTCGGTGCGGATGGCGACCAGCGGGTCGACCCGCGCGGCGCGGCGGGCGGGAATCAACGTCGCGAGGAGCGCGACCGCGGCGAGTGTCGCGGCCACCGTGGCCCAGGCCAGCGGATCGAGGGGACTGATCCCATAGAGCAATCCACTCAGCAGGCGGGTGACCAGCGCGGCCAGGATTCCGCCCAGCACCAGACCGGCGCCGACCAGGATGAGGCCTTCGCGGAGCATCAGCCCCACGGTGGCTCCGGGCGTGGCGCCGAGCGCGGTGCGAATGCCGATCTCCCGGGTCCGGGTGGCCACCGCATAACTGGTGAGACCGTAGAGACCGGCCATGGACAGCAACAGGGCCACGCCGGCAAAGCTCCCCAGGAGGATCAAATAGAAGCGCGGCTGTCCCACCGAGCCGGCCACCAGCTCCCGCATGGGACGGACGCGGTTGATCGCGGCGGCGGGATCGACCGACCGCAGCGCGCTCACCACCGCGTGGGTCATCGATCCCGCGTCGTCGGTGCGCAGCCGGATCATGAGCGGGAAGCTGGGTTGATCGATGGAGACCTGGGCCACATCCCAGTACATCTCCGGTTGGGGCTCCGCGACCGGACCAAAATTCCGGATGTCGGCGACCACGCCCACGATGGTGGCAAAGGTGCTGTCGTCGACGTAGAACCGTTTGCCGATGGGGTCCTTCCCGGGAAAATCCCGGCGCGCCAGCGCCTGGTTCACGACCACCACGCGGGGACTTCCCGACGACGCCTCATCGGCGGGCAGGAACAATCGTCCCTCCAGCAGCTTCATGCCGAGGGTCGCGAAGAAGCTCGGAGAGACGTAGCGGTTCTCCACCAGTGGCATCCGGGTGGGATTCTCGGCCGGCCGGCCCTCGTAGCGAACGTTGGAGTTGTTGCCCCAGTTGTCGTACGGTATGAGCGAAATGGTACCGGCGTCGACCACGCCGGGAACCGCTCGGACCGCCGTGAGCGCCGGATCCAGGAATCCCCGGACCGCCCCCCCGTCCTTGTAACGGTCCGGATTGACGTTCACGAACAGGGTGAGCATCCGCCCGGTGTCGAAGCCGGGACTCCGCCCCACCAGCGCCATGAACCCGCGGGTTACCAGTCCGGCGCCGATGAGCAGCACCAGTGCCAGCGCCACTTCCGAGACGATCAGCCCGCGCAGAAAGCGATGGTGCGCCGTGCCGGCGCCGATTCGGGTGCCACCGGCCCGCAGCGCTTCCTGCGGATCCGCGCTGGAGGCGCGCCAGGCGGGAAGGACTCCGCAGATCAGGGCCACCAGTCCCGCCGCCGTGACGGCGAAGCCCAGCGCCCGGCCGTCGATCGAGAGGCCGCCCAGCTGGGGCAGCTGGGCCGCGGCCAGCCGCCCGATGGCGCGGACCCCGGCCCATGCGAGACCCAGTCCCAGCAGGGTCCCGCCCGCGGCGAGCACCGCGCTCTCGGAGAGCACCCCGCGCACGACGGTCCCCCGCGAGGCGCCGATGGCGATGCGAATCGCCACTTCCCGGCGGCGCTCCGCACCCCGGGCCAGCAGCAGGCTGGCGACATTGGCCGCGGCAATCAGCAGCACGAAGCCCACCGCGGCGAAGAGCAGGATCAGCGGGGTTCGCACCGCACGGACCGATTCCTCCTTGAGGGGCACCGCTCGGAGTGATTCCCCCTTGAGCTCGGGGTTGGCCGCCACGATGGCATCCATCAGCCCGTGCAGCTCGCGGTCGGCGGTCTGCCTGGTCATCCCCGGATTCAAGCGACCCAAGAGCATCATGGAGTTCTCGCGACGCCGGGCCGCTTCCACCGGTGAGAATCGGAGCGGCACCCAGAGGTCGGACTGGAGCCATTGGTAACCCGCCGGGATCCGGAAACCCCTCGGCACGATGCCCACCACGGTGCGGGACTTGCCGCCCAGGGTGATCGAACGTCCGATCACCGCGGGATCGGCGCCGAAACGGTCGCGCCAGATTTCCTCGCCGAGCATCACGACGTCGGGCTGGTCGGCCCGCTCGTCGTCCCGCACGATGGTCCGTCCCCGGAGGGCGGCGACGCCGAGCATGGGGAAGAGGTCGCCGGAAACCTGGAAGGCGGTGACCTGGCTCGCGCCGTCCTTCGCCTCGAGCACGCTCACTCGGGGGGCCACCGCCGCGAGCTGTTGCAGCGACCGGGTCTGTTGGCGCAGGTCGAGGAAATTGGCCGGAGCAAAGGGCCCGCTGTTGAAGAACGGTGTGGTGCGGTACACCAGCACCAGTCGCGAGGGGTCGGCGAACGGCAGCGGCCGCAGCAATGCGGTATTCACCGCGCTGAAGATGGCGATCGTCGCGCCGAGGCCCAGCGCCAGGCAGATCAGCGCGGCCAGGGAGACCACGGGGGTTCGGCGCAGGGAATGAAAGGCGCGGCGCAGCTCGTTCAGCATCGGCAGGATCTCCGGCCGTGTCGCTCCGGCGCTGCTGGGGGGCGCGGCCAGCGTTGTCGTGGCGGCGATCGCCCGCCGACGGGCCCGGGGAGTGGGGGTGGCTCCCTTGAGCTTCCGGGGACTGAGAAGTCCGGCGCGCGCCGGCGCCGCCGCCGACTCACCCCGCCGGAGATCGGCCTCGAACAGGGCCGCCCGCTGATACCGGTTGGCCGGATCCGTCGCCAGGCAGCGCTCGATGGCTTGCACCAGTCCGGCCGGAGCGTCGGGTGCCGCCTGGTGCAGGGGGATCCGCGCCGACCGGGCCCGTGCGGCGGCGATCGCCGCCTCACTGGGACCGTCGTACGGGAACCCGCCGGTGAGCATCACGTACCCCAGGACGCCAAGCGAGAAGATGTCGCTCCGGCCGTCCAGGTCGAGCTCGCCGGCGGCCTGTTCCGGCGACATGAAGTGGGGGGTGCCGAACATCAGGCGCCGCTCGCCCGGGCCGAAGTCCTGCATCGGCCGCGTGGCCACGCCGAAATCGCCGATCACCGGCCGGGGCGCGTCTTCGGACCCCGTGAGCAGGATGTTGTCGGGCTTGATGTCACGATGGACCACGCCCTCGGCATGGGCATAGCCCAGCGCCGCCGCGAGATCGGCCAGCAGCGACCGGGCCAGCTCCGGCGCGAGCACGCCATCCTGCCGGAGCCGGTCGCCGAGCGAGCCTCCGCTCAGATACTGCATCACCAGGAACGGCTTGGTCTCGTGGTCGCCGAAGGCGTAGATCGGCACGATACCGGGGTGTTGCAGGCGGGCGCCCAGCCGGGCTTCGCGGCGGAACCACTCGGCGGCGTCGGGCTGCTCGGCGAAGGAGGAGCGGAGGATCTTGACGGCGACGATACGGTGCAGCAGCAGATCGCGCGCGAGGTACACCTCACCCATGCCGCCGGAGCCGAGCAGCCGGATGATCTGATACTGGCCGGCGAGTACCGCGAGCGATTCCCACTCTCCGCCAACCGGCTGGGGGTCGGTCATGGGATGTCCGCCTAGCGAATGGGCTGCCCGGTGGCGAAGTCGAACAGGGTGAGCCGCCGCAGACGATAGTACGCCTGCCAGTAGCCGCGCAACGCCTGCACGAATCCGGCGAGCGCCTGATCCTTCTCGGACTGCGCGATGTACAGATTGTCGATCGCGATGCGGCCGATCACATAGCGGTTGAGCGCCACGTCGAAGCGCTTGCCGGCCACCGTGTCGGCCTTGGCCGAAAGCGCCAGGTTGCGCCGGGCCTGGGACAGCTGCAGCGCCGCGAAGTGGGCCTCCTGCGCGGTCTGCTCCATGGTGCTCTGCCCCAGGCTCGCGGCCCGGTCCCGGTCGGCTTCGGCGGCCCGCACGCCCTCCCCCCGGGCGCCCCACTGCCACAGCGGGATCTGCACCTGCATCGAGAACTGGCGGGCCTCCAGCAGATCCTGATATACCAGGCTCCGTTCCGGCGCCGTGGCGTTGAATCCGTAACTGGCCTGGACCGTGGCACCGATCCCGCTGGCCAGCCGGGCCTCGGTGATCCGGCGCCGCGCCTGGACCTCCTGCAGCGCCACGTCGTAGACGCTGGCCCGGTTGCGGAGCGCCTCGGCGACGGCCCGCGTGGTATCGGGATCGAAATCGGGAACATCCGGGGTGAAGGAGATCTGGATCGGCGTCGTCCCGGGAATGTTGAGGGCGAGGTGCAACGCCGCATCGGCCCGGTCGTAGTCCAGCCGGGCACCGTCCAGGGTGTTGCGGGAGCGGAGCAGCGCCAGCTCGCTCTGCAGCAGGTCGTTCTCGCCGATCTTGCCGACTTCGAACCGCCCCTTGTTCAGCGTGTACAGGGTGTCGTTGACCGCGGCGTTCTTGATCTGGTTGTCGAGCGTCATCCGGGCCGAGAAGACGTCGAAGAAGAGCGTGGCCGTGTTCACCGCGATGTCTTCCCGGGCCTCGAGGTACTGGCGCTCCGCCAGCTCGGAGCGCACCACTTCTTCCCGGTGGTCCCAGGCGGCGACGTTGGGCTTGAAGAGATCCTGGCGCAGCCCGAACAGCACCGGGGTCGACGACCAGGTCTTGAAGGAATTCTGGCCGGTCACCGACAGCCGCGAGAGGACCGAGCTCACGAAGAAGCTCCCCCCGATGACGGGGAGCTGCTGCGACAGCGTCATGTTGAGCGAAGAGTTGGTCTGGTCCTGGGGCCGGAAGACGCTGCTCCCGTCCGGCTGGATCACGGGCACGATGGAGCGGTTGTACTGCGGTATCGTGCCACCCACCGACAACTGGGGCAGCCGGCGCGAATAGAAGGCGCGGTCTCGAAAGCGCGCCGCGTCCCGCGTGGCGATGGCGGCGCGCGCCTGGTAGCCCTGTTTCAGCGCCAGCTCGACCGCCTGCTGCAGCGTGAGGGGCTGCTGCGCGACCAGGGGCGCTGCCAGGAGGACGCCGAGCATCACGGCGCGCGCGCCCCGGCCGAGGAAGAATCGCGTCATGTCACTCACTCGTAGCGAAGGCAGACCACGGGATCTTGGCGCGCGGCACGATACGCCGGCACGATGCCGAAGCCGAGGCCGACGGAAAACGAGACCCCGAAGGCGACGATCACCGAGACCGCCGAGACGATCGTCTTGATTCCCGCGAGCCGCTCGATCCCGACCGATAACCCGGTGCCGACCAGGATGCCGGCCACGCCGCCGGCCACGCTGATCAGCACCGCTTCACTCAGGAACTGGAAGAGGATGTCCTTCTGGGTGGCCCCCACCGCGCGCCGCACCCCGATTTCGCGAATCCGCTCCAGCACCGAGGCGAGCATGATGTTCATGATCCCGATGCCGCCCACGATGAGCGAGATGGATGCGATCGCGCCCAGCACCACGTTGAAGATGGTCTTGGTGCGCTGCTCCTGTTTGAGGAGCAGCTCGGGCATGGTGATCTCGAAATCGATCACCGCATTGTGCCGCCGCGACAGCATCCGCTGGGCGATCTCGGCGACGCCGGGCACCTGCTTCGAGTCGCCCACCCGGACGATGATCCGGTCGAGCTGATTGCGGTTGGTGCGCTCCTGGCGCTGCTCCTCGGATTCGGAGGAGTCCGCGGTGACGAATTGCCCGGGACGCGCCGCCAGCTCGATGTCCCGCTGGGTGAGCTGGGCCCGGTTCCGGAAGCGCAGCAGCATGGTGTGCACCGGGACGTACACATCCATGTTCGCGTCCCGAATGCCGAGACGCTGGGCCGTGGCGCTGCTGACCCGCCGGTCGGCCAGCACGCCGAGCACCGTGAGCCAGGTCTCCCCGACCTTGATACGCCGGCCGATCGGGTCTTCGGTGGTGAAGAAACGGGACCGGACCCCATGCCCGATGATGGCCACCGGCAATCCCTGCGCGACCTGGGTCGGGGTGAACCAGGACCCGCTGCCGAGGTCGAGATTGGTCAGGCGGAAGTAGCTGGTGTCCACGCCGACCAGCTTGCCGGACCGGCGGAGGCCTTCCCGGGTGATACTGCTGTTGAGCACGATTTCGGCGCTGGTGGTCTCCACCGCCGGCAGCACCGCCAGGGCCGTCGCGTCGGCGTAGGTCAGTCCCGGGGAGTATTTCTTGACTTCCTTGTTGTCCTGCTCGGTGGCGGGGCCCTCCTTCTGCTCCACCAGCGGCGTGATCATCACGTTGTTGGAGCCCAGCAGCCGCATCTGGGCCAGGATCTCCGCTTCCGCGCCCTTGCCGATGGCGAGCATCGCGATGACCGACGCGACGCCGAACAGGATGCCCAGTGAGGTGAGGGAGGCGCGGAGCTTGTTGTGGCGCACCGCCTCGAGGGCGGTGCGCATCCCGAACAGGACGTGCGCGATGATCGCGGCGCGCAGCCGCGCGAGCGCGCCGGCATCCAGGGCCACCGGCTCAGCCCTTCTTGGCGGGAGGGCCGGGCTTGGCCGATTTGGCCGGCGCCGGGGCGGGGGATGCGGCGGACGGAATGACCCGCGCGCCCAGCGCGGTGTCCCCGCCCGCCTTGGGCGGGGTGGACCCGCCGGGGAGCCGGACCAGCGTCAGCTTGTCCTTGTCGGCCGGGGGCGAGAGCAGCACCCGGTCGTTTTCATCCAGTCCCCGGGCGATGATCACGTCGTTCTCGTTCATCGCGCCGGTCGCCACCTCGTGCTTCTCGACACCGCCGCGCGATTGCTTGTACACGAACGGCACCCCATTCTCGCTGTTCACCGCTTCGAGCGGCACGTAGAGCGCCTGGGGAATACTGAAGGTTTCGATGGCGTTGCCGGTGGTCATGCCGGGGCGCAGCGTGGTGTCGGCCTGTTCCACCACCACCTTCACCTCGAAGACCTTGGCGTCCTGGTTGGGGCGCTGCTCCCCCATGTTGGCCACGCTGGTGACCCGGCCCTTGAGCCGCTTGGTCGGATCGGCATCGAGCGTGAGCGTGGCGGGCTGACCCACCGCCACCTTCCGCACGTCGATCTCGTTGATGTAGGTGATCGACTCCATCTGGGTCAGGTCCGGCAGAGTGGCCACCGCGGGCTCCCACGCATTCACCTGGGATCCGGTGGTTTTCTTCTTTCCGTTCCACTCCTTCACGTAGGTCACCATCCCCGGGGCGGGTGCCTTGATGGTGAAGTTCGCCATGACATCCTGCACGATGGCCAGCTGGTTCTTCTGGCGGTCCCGGTCCGCGCCCACCTCCCGCATCTTGGCCTGGGCCTGTTCGGTGCGGGTCTTGTAGTCGAGTTTGGCCTGCGCCAGCGCCCGCTGGGCCTTTTCCAGATCGATCTCCGCCTGACGGCGCACCGTCGGAGCCTCGAAGACCGACTGCTCCTTGGCCAGGCGTTTTTCTTCCAGCGTGAGGTCCATGGTGCGCATGTCTTCTCGCGCCTTGGACAGATTCAGGGTGGAATCCAGCATCGCCTGCTCGTACACGGCCTCGGCTTTCTGGAGCGCCAGGCCCACATCGGAGGCCCGCGCGGCGATGCCCGACCGGTCCAGCTCGGCGACCACGTCCCCCGCCTTGACCACCGTGCCTTCCGGCACGATGCTCGAAATCTTCATTTGATATTGATTGGCCTGCTGGGCGTTCGTCGGCACGTTGATCTGGACGAACTTGAGGGCCCGAAGCTCCCCCGACGTGGTGACGACCGTCTTGAATTCGCCCCGCTTGACCCGCGCCACGACGGCGGTCTCCGCGGTCCGGGGGCCGCGGGCCAGGAGCCATGCGCCGGGGACTCCGACCAGCAGCACGACGACCACGACAATGAGCCTGCGTGAGCGGGGGAGGCGCATCGGGGGTACCTCTTCCAAGTTGGGCCTTTGGTCAGCACAGTATGACGCGCCGAGCCCCGATTTCGTTGCTTGCCGGAGTGCGGCGGCGCGTTTCAATGTGAGCCCCGCGCCCGGGGCATGCAACGGGTTCGGCGGGATCGTAATCTGTTTGATACCTTTACCTACGGGCCCCCCGAGGCCGGTAGTTTCGGAATGCTGCCGCGAGTGACGGCACTCCCAGGCGACAACGTCACCTGCGGCCGCTGCGTACCTTCACAGTTCCCTGACATCACCACCGGATGACACCCATGAGACACGCGCGCGCCTTTTCCCTGGCGTTTCTGGCCATTGTCGGTCCCGGGCTGGCGTCGGCCCAGGCGCCGGCTCCCAAACGCGCGCTGACCCAGGCGGATTGGGATCACTGGCGCTCGATCACCGGCGCCGTGCTCTCCCGGGACGGGAAATGGGCGGCCTACACGCTCGTGCCCCTGGTGGGTGATGGAGAGCTGGTCATTCGCTCGACGCAGGGAGCGACCGAGTACCGGGTCCCCCGGGGCTACCTGGGGCGGCCGAACAACGTACCCGGCGGGCTCCGGCCGCCGGCCGGCGGGACCGGGGAGGGCGAGCCCGCCGGCCCGTCCGCCGCGCCGGCCCAGTTCACCGCCGACACCCGCTTCGTCGTCGTCACCACCCAGCTTCCCCAGGCCGAGGTCGAACGGATTCAGGCCACCCGGGCCGGACGGGGTCCCCGCGGCGCGGCGGCGACCAGCCGCACCGGGCTCGCCATCGTGGATCTGGCGGACGGACACGTCGTCACGATTCCCGCGGTCAAGGGGTTCCGGCTCCCGCGACACAACGGCGCTTGGCTGGCCTACACAGCCGAGTCCGATACCAGTACCGCCGATTCCACCGCCCGTGCCGACCGGTCCGCCGCGCCCCGGCGCACCTATGGCGCGCCGCTGGTGATTCGCAATCAGAGCAGCGGCACCGAGGAGCGGATTCCCGATGTGCTGTCCTACGCGTTCAACGACGAAGGGACGGTGCTGGCGTACACCGTCGTTTCCCGTGA
Source organism: Gemmatimonadales bacterium (assembly GCA_036006105.1). Lineage (GTDB taxonomy): Bacteria > Gemmatimonadota > Gemmatimonadetes > Gemmatimonadales > GWC2-71-9 > JABFSM01. Next base: position 9,256 of record DASYPZ010000204.1, read on the forward strand.
TTCGACCCGCGACGGCGCCTATGTCCGGACCATGGCCACGGGGGTGACCGCCACGCTGGCCAGCGGGCGGGGCAACTACAAGGCGCTGGCGCTCGACAGCACCGCCCGTCAGGTGGCCTTTCTCAGCGACCGCGACGAGTTCGGCCGCGACAAGGCCCGCTATACCCTCTACTACGCTCAGCTCAAGGGCGGCCCGGCGGAGCCGGTGGTCGCTCCGGCCGCGCTGGCGACCGACTCCCGGATCTCCGACGTGGCGAACATCTCGTTCACCCGCACCGGGAACGCCATCCTGTTCGGCGTGGCGCCGGTGCTCCCCGACTCGATCCCGGCGGACTCGCTCTCCGGCAAGGCGATGTTCGACCTGTGGCATTACAAGGACCCGACCCTGCAGCCGACCCAGCGGCTGGGCGCGGCACGGGAGCGGAACCGGTCCTTCCAGGCGATCTACTTCCCCGCGACGAAGAAGCTGGTGCAGCTGGCCACCGATTCGATCCCCACGCTGGATGTGTCGGATGACGGCCGGATCGGGCTGGCGGCCTCGGGCGAGCGGTACCGGATCGGCTCGATGTGGGGCGACGACGGCAGGGACGTCTACCTCATCGACGCGCAGACCGGCGCGCCCAAGCTGATCCGCGAGAAGATCAGCGGGCAGGCCCAGCTCTCTCCCGATGGACGCTATGCCGCCTTCTTCGATCATGGGCACTGGTACAGCTACAACGTCCTCACCGGCAAGACGGTGGACCTCACCGGGCCGGTGACCGGAGTCCGGTTCGAGCAGGAAACCTGGGATACGCCGTCGATCCCGGACGCCTGGGGCATTGCCGGGTGGACCCGGGGGGACAAGTCGGTGCTGATCTACGACCACTGGGATGTCTGGGAGCTGGATCCGGCCGGGCTCAAGCCCGCGATCATGGTCACCGACTCCCTGGGCCGGAGCCGGCACCTGGTGCTCCGCCTGGTGCAGGTGCGCCGGGGACGCGGCGGGTCCGGGGGCGGCGCCGGCGGCTTCCAGGGCGGCGATATGGTGCGCGATCCGATCGATCCTGCCGAGCCGCTATTGCTGCGTGCGGTGGACGACGAAACCAAGGCCAGCGGGTTCTATCGCGACCAGCTGGGGCGGCGCCAGGCCCCCGAGCAGGTCGTGATGGCCGACGCCGCCTTCGGCACTCCGCTCAAGGCCGAGGACGCGGACGTGTGGCTGGTGACCCGCGGCACCTTCGTGGAGTTCCCCAATCTCTGGGTGGGTCCGTCGCTCACCCAGCTCTCCCGGATTTCCGACGCCAACCCGCAGCAGAAGGAATTCAACTGGGGCACCGTGGAGCTGGTGCACTGGGTGAGCACCGACGGCATTCCGCTCAAGGGTCTGCTCTACAAGCCGGAGAATTTCGACTCGACCCGGAAGTATCCGATGATCTCGTACTTCTACGAGTCGCTGTCGCAGAACCTGTACAGCTACATCCCGCCCAACGGGCGGAACGTCATCAACCCGACCCACTACGTCTCCAACGGGTATCTCATCTTCGAGCCGGACATCAGCTATCAGAACGGCTATCCGGGACCCAGCGCGATGAAATCCATCATCCCCGGGGTGCAGATGTTGCTGGGCCGGGGCTACGTCGATCCCGCCCGGCTTGGCCTCCAGGGCCAGTCGTGGGGCGGCTACCAGATCGCCTACATGATCACCCAGACCAGCATGTTCGCGGCGGCCATGGCCGGCGCGCCGGTGGTGAACATGACCAGCGCGTACGGCGGCATCCGCTGGGGATCGGGCGTGGCGCGCGCCTTCCAGTACGAAACCGGACAGAGCCGGATCGGGGGATCGCTGTGGGAAGCGCCGATGCGCTACATCGAGAACTCGCCGCTGTTCTGGCTCGACAAGGTCACCACGCCGCTGTTCATCATGAGCAACGACGCGGACGACGCGGTGCCGTGGTACCAGGGCATCGAGTTCTTCGTCGGCATGCGCCGGCTGGGGAAAGAGGTGTACCTGATCGATTACAACAACGACGTACATAACCCGGCCAGCCGCGCCAATCAGAAGGACATCGCGATGCGGATGCAGCAGTTCTTCGATACCAAGCTCAAGGGCGCGCCGGCACCCGACTGGATGATCCGGGGCATTCCCTACCTGGCCAAGGGCCGCGACCAGCTGGCCCATCCCGCGCCCGCCGTGGCGGGTCAGGGCGGGCAGCCCCAGCCCAAGCCCTGACCGATGCAGATTCTCCCCGACCGTGCCCCGAGAGGGTAGCTTAGGGGCTGTTCCCAATTTCCCCATTTTCCCCGGGTACCCTGTGCGCACTCTGCTCTGCCTCAGCCTGTCGCTTTCCTCGCTCCTTGCGCTTCCGCTCGCCGCCCAGAAGGCCGATACCAGCGCCTTCGGCACGGTGACCTGGCGCAACATCGGCCCGCAACGCGGCGGACGCTCCGACGCGGCCGCGGGCTCGGCCGCGCGGCCGTCCGAGTACTACATGGGGACGTCCGGCGGCGGCGTGTTCAAGAGCAGCGACGGCGGAGCCAACTGGCAGCCGGTGAGCGACAAGTATTTCGGCGGGACCATCGGCGCCATCGCGGTGAGCGAATCGAACCCCGATGTGGTCTACGTCGGCGGGGGGGAATTCCCCATCCGGGGCAACGTCTCCCATGGCGACGGGGTCTACAAATCCATCGATGCGGGAAAGACCTGGACCTACATGGGCCTGGTCGAGACCCGCCAGATCGCCAAGATCAGGATCCACCCGCGCAATCCCGACATCGCCTATGTCGCCGCGCTGGGCCCGGTGTGGGGCCCCAGTTCCGCGCGGGGCGTCTATCGCACGATGGATGGCGGCAAGAGCTGGACCCGGATCCTGTTCCGCAACGACTCGACCGGGGCCGTGGACCTGATCATGGATCCGACCAACCCCGACGTACTGTATGCCGGGTTCTGGCAGGCGGGCCGCAAACCCTGGATGCTGGTGAGCGGCGGTGCGGGCAGCGGCTTGTTCAAGACCACCGACGCCGGGAAGACCTGGAAGGAAATCACCCGCAACCCCGGACTGCCCGCCGGCATCATCGGCAACGTGGGCATCACCGTCTCGGCGGCCAATCCGAAGCGGCTGTGGGCGATCGTCGAGGCCGATTCCGGCGGGGTGTTCCGCTCCGATGACGGAGGCGACAGCTGGACCCGGCTGAACGGGGAGCGGAAGCTGCGGCAGCGGGCCTGGTACTACACCAGGATCTTCGCGGATCCGAAGGACGAGAACACCGTCTACGTGGACAATGTCCAGCTGTGGAAGTCCACCGATGGCGGCAAGACCTTTCCCCGTCCGATCAATACCCCGCACGGCGACCATCACGATCTCTGGATCGCGCCCAACGATCCCCGGCGCATGGCGAGCGCGGACGACGGCGGCGTGTCGGTGAGCACCGACGGAGGGCAGAACTGGACCGATCTCGATTTCGCGACGGCGCA
>DASYPZ010000205.1:0-3877 GCA_036006105.1 Gemmatimonadales bacterium
GGCTGCACCACCTGCAGAGGTGCTTCCCGTGGTACCCGCCGCCGCACCCGCAGCGGCGGCTCCGGCCGTCGTCCCTGTCGTGGAGCCGGCCGCGGCACCAGCAGCGCCTCCTGCGGCGGCGCCACCTGAAGTCGCGGCTCCGGCGGCTCCAGTCGCGGCCCCACCGGTCGTGCTACTCGTGGAGCCGGCCGCGGCGCCAGCAGCGCCGCTCGACGTGCCGGAAGTGGCCACGACCGGCGCCGTCACGACCAACGTGGCCCGCGATGGAGCCGTCGCGTCGAATACCGGCCCCGGATCGTAGTAGGTCACCAGTTGCCAGGCCCGCACCCCGGCGGATACCCCACGCAACACCTGACTGGTGCCGTCGACCCGCATATCCGTCCCGGCGACTCCCGGCCCGGACACCTTGTAGTAGGAGGCCCCCGGCACCGCCGCCCAGGAGAGCTGGATGTCGCCATTCGCCGATTGGGTCGCGATGAAGTTGTACGGATTGACCGGCTTGGGCGGTGCGTACTGCCGTTCGGCCGACGTCGATCGTCCGTCGGGGAAAAAGGCGGATTCGCGATATTGATAGAGGTACTTGGGATCCAATCCGGTATCCACCCAGCCGATGGTGGTGAGCTGCCCCGATGCCGCCCGGCAGCAGGTGAGATCGGCCGGCACCCATCGCTCGATCAGGTAGGACGTCGCACCCGCCACCGCGTTCCAGGTGACTCGAGAGCTGACCGGATAGCCGCCGCGGATGGAGAGGCCGGTGGGGACCGGGAGCGCTGGCCCCGTCGCCGGCGGTGGCACCGAGGCCGGTGCGACTACCGGCGCGGCGACGGGCACCGGCGCCGGAAGGGGCGTCGCCCCCGGAGCGCCGGCGGGCGACGGACCGGCCGCCACCGCTCCGGCAGAATAGGTATACCGCGCGTCGTTGAACCCCCAGCGGCCGTCCGCGTAGCGCACGGTAACCCGGTATTCGTAGGTCCCCGCCTGTGGCAGGACGTCGGCCCACGAGTTCGTCGTGAGCGGACCCGACGCTTTCCGGCAACAGGCCGGCGCGGCCACCATCCAGCGCAACACCGTGTATTCCCGAACCCCGGCGAGGCCCAGCCAGCTCACCGTGGTCGACCCGGCCGTGCCGGTCACCTGGACGCCCAGGGCCACGGGTACGGACTGCGCCGAAGAGGACTGGGCCAGGATGCCCACGCTCACCAGCGAGGTCAGCACGGTTTGCCACCGAACCATCGAGATCATGGAAGAGTCCTTGAAGAGGTGTTTCATGGTTGTTTCGGCAGCCGGATGAACTCGACGCGCGCCTGGCCGGCCTTCGGTGGCTTCCGGCCCGCCTGCATTTCAGGAGAGAGGACACTGACCGCGATGATGCGCTGGTCCGATACTCCATTGACCAGAATGGCGGCCCAGACCTTTTCGATCCGCTTTCGCGCCAGTGCGGTGTCTGGCGGAGTGTTCTTTTCCCCTTCCTCCGCCGCGACGTGCAGGATGTAGGTGCCCTCCGCGAGCTGAATCGCCTCTCCGAGCGCCGCAAAGGTCGGCTCGGAGCCCGGCTCCAGCTCCGCGGTCCCTTCGATGAACCGCACGTCCTTGAGCTCGAGTCGTCCCTTCCCGAGCTCGCGCAGCATCGCGATCTTGTCCTGCGGCTTCCCGCCGAACATTCCCTTGATCCCCTTGGCGGCCTTGCCGGCCAGCGGTGCCGCCGTCACGGCCATCCCGATCGGCGTCATGGCCGCCACCATGCCCATCCCCGACATCGGGTTGGCGCCCGCAGCCGCGGCGGCCGCGGCGGGAGCCGGCACCCCACCCGGCATGCCGGGCACGCCCGCCGCTCCCACCAGGGCTTGCACCTGCGCCGAGGAAACGCAGGGAGCCGGGGCGGGAACGGCAGTCGAGTCCTTGGGTTTCTTGGCGACGCTCTTGGCCACCCCCACGATGGCGGCTCCCGCGGAGGCGGCCTGAACCGTGGCGCAGGGATTGAGGCCGCCGGCACCCAGGGCGCTCGCGACCCCACCGGCCTTCTTCCCGAGCAGTGACTGGACCCCTGCCCCGGCGGCAGCGGTGGCGGCGGTATCTGCGATGCGCTTCGCCGCCGATTTGAGCGCGCTGGGCGGCTTCTTGACCTTGGATTTGGTCGAGTCGGCGACCTGCGCCGTCAGCCTGGAGGGAAGTAGGACCGAACCTGCCAAGAGGAGGGTCAGGCCGACACGGATCAATCGCATGAGTCACCCGATTCCGCCGAGGGGTGTCCGGGCCCAGGCGGGTGCCTGCGGCGGCGGACGACGTTGATACCGGCGGGAACCTAGGCCCCGGGCATCAGCGCCCTTTCAGGCGCCGATCAGCCCGGAATCATTGCGGCTAACGTCTTGGTTCCGTTGACCTTCGGAGGGGATGGTGCGATGAGGAATCGACGTCTCGGCGGGCGTCGAGGGTACTGCCTCAGCTTGCCCTCAGACCGAGAGGGACGCCTGAATGCTTCGTACCGCCTCGGCTGACGCGTGTAAATCCTTCTTTTCCTGCTCGGTGAGGGCGACCTCGATGATCTGCTCCAGGCCGCCGCGCCCGATCTTGCAGGGAACCCCACAGAACATCCCCGTGAGGCCGTATTCACCCTGGAGCCAGGCGGCGCAAGGTACCACCCGCTTCTTGTCCAGCACGATGGCTTCGACCATCTGGACCGCCGCCGCGCTGGGGGCGTAGTAGGCCGAGCCGGTCTTGAGGTGGGCGACGATCTCCGCCCCGCCGTTGCGCGTCCTGGCGACGATGGCGTCGAGCTTGTCCTTGGCCAGCAGCTGGGTGACCGGCATGCCGGAGACGGTCGTACAGGAGATCAGCGGTACCATCGTGTCGCCATGGCCTCCCAGCACCATGGCCTGGATGTCCTCGACCGATACCTGCATGGCTTCGGCCAGGAAGGTCCGGTATCGCGCGGTGTCCAGCACCCCCGCCATGCCGAGAACCCGCTCCCGCGGAAAGCCGCTCGCCTTCATCGCGACATAGCACATCACATCGAGCGGATTCGACACCACCACGATGATCGACTGGGGCGCCACCCGCGCGATTTCCTTGGCGACCGATTGGACGATTCCGGCGTTCGTCTTGACCAGGTCATCGCGGCTCATGCCCGGCTTCCGCGCGATGCCGGCAGTCACTACGAAGATCTCCGAGCCGGCGGCGGCCTCGTAGTCGTTGGCGCCGACGACCCGGGTGTCGTATCCCTCGATCGGCCCTGACTGCCACTGGTCCAGCGCCTTGCCCTGCGGAATGCCCTCGGCGACGTCCACCATCACGATGGTCCGGGCCAGATTCTTTTCAGCCAGCCGTTGCGCCGCGGTCGCCCCGACATTTCCGGCGCCCACCACGGTGATCTTGTTCATCATGAAATTGACTCTGGGTTGACGGTCGATGTTGAGGGGCCAAATGTAGCCGGGCCCGCCGACTCGCGCGACGCTATCCGCGTCGGCGCCGGCGCGGCCTCGGCGAGCCACCAGCAGCCCGGGCCTTCGGCTCGGCAGGGGCATCGCCCTCGGGCTTTTCCGCCACGAACGCCGACGCCAGTTTCGCGGCATCCTTGGCGCCGACCTGGCGCAAGCCCTCGTACAACACGATCCCCGCGGCGGTGGCCAGATTCAGGCTGCGTACCTTGCCACTCTGCATCGGAATCGTAAAACACTCATCGGGATGCTTTTCCAGGATGCGGTCCGGCATGCCGTCGGTCTCATTGCCGAAGACCAGCACGCTGTTGGCGCGGAACTGCGCCTCCGAGAGCGGCCGGGTGGCGCGGGCCGAGAAGTACAGACAGCGGTCCCGTGACATCGCCTCGCGAAACGCCCGCCAGCCGGGGTGCACCCAGAGATCCACCGCGTCCCAGTAGTCC
>DASYPZ010000206.1:0-10775 GCA_036006105.1 Gemmatimonadales bacterium
TCCTGTTCCGGAGCCAGCAGCACGAAGAGCCGGCGCGAGCCGAGACCGCCCAGGGCCAGGAACCGGTTCGCCACCGGATTGTGGCCCTGGAAGTCATAGAGCAGCCACCCGTCCGCGCCGGCGGCAGCAAGCCCCTGACGCAGCGCGGTGTGGTCCGCAGCCGTCAACTCCCTCATTCGTAGCCTCCCGCCTCGGCGGCGCGCCAGAAACAGTGGTCGTCGCCACGAGCATGGCAACGTTCGTGAACCATCGCTCCCTCGAATCCGGTCGCCAGGCGCAGCAGCTCGGCGATCACCGCACTGTAAAAATAGCAGCCGGTACCCGGGAACCCCGCCGCAGTGGCCAGGGAATCCGTCAGTCGCACCTGATATCCGGTCGGCGGCAGCTCGAGCGGAATGCCCAGGAGTTTTCGGGCGACCTGGGCGGCGGACTTGGCACCCAGCTTTCGGCGGAGCGGCCGGGGAGTCACCCCCAGCAGGACCTTGGTGCCGAGTCCGGCGGAGCGGGCCGCATAGCGCGCGGCGCGCCGGCCGGCGTCGGAATAAACCAGGGTCGCGTCGGGTCTACGTCCCACCAGACGGAATACCGAGATGGCCTCGTCCGCCGGCACCGATACGTTGCCCTCGACGGCCTCCCGGTAGCGCTCGATCTGCTGAGCCACGGTGTTGGAAAGACCCAGGCGCTTGGACACGGTTTCGCCGGCGAGCTCGTTCAAGCCGTCGTCCAGAGGCGTATCCAGATTACGGATGGCCTCCAACAGGCTGAGGGGGATCAGTGAATGGATGGTAGGGGACGAGAGGCTCACGGCGCGTCAACTTAGCGCCTTGGCGCGAGCGGTGGAATGGGCGCTTGCCACCACCCTGAGGCCAGGGGACATTCTGCGGAATGCCGGTCATCGTGGCGCTGGGAATCTCCTCCATCGTGGCGCTGGCCGCGGTTCGGGCCGAGGCGCTCACCCGGGATGGTGCGGTCGCGGCCATCCTGGTGGGAACCGCGGTGCTCTACGGGACCGGATGGCCCGGTGGCGGCATGCTGGCGGCTTTCTTCGGGTTCAGCACCCTGGTGGGACGCATCGCGCTGGCTCGGGGCAAGGCCGCGGATCCGGTGACGGAGCGCCGCAACGCCCGGCAGGTGCTCGCCAACGGGTCGGCTGCCGCCCTCGGAGCCCTGATGGAGCTCCGAGTCACCGGCCTCGGTCTCTGGATCGTCTGTGGAGCGCTGTCCGCCGCTGCCGCGGATACCTGGGCCACATCAATCGGCGGGTTCAGCCGGACCGATCCTCGTCACCTGCTGAGCGGGCGGCGCGTGATCAGGGGTACCAGCGGCGCCGTCTCCTTCCTTGGCACCCTTGGCGCCCTGGCCGGAGCCTCGACTGTGGCACTCGCGGGCGGATTGGCCGGCGGAGGCACCTCGCTGGTGATCGCGGGCGTCTCCATCGGGTTCGGGGGTATGCTTCTGGATTCCCTGCTGGGGGCGTCCCTGCAGGGTCGTTTCGAATGTCCCCGTTGCGCGGCAACCGGGGAGCGGCGAATCCACACCTGTGGAACGCCGGCCGATCGGGTGGGAGGACTGACATGGCTGGACAACGACGGAGTCAACGCCCTCTCCACCGGACTGGCCGCGCTTGCCGCGGCGGGAGCCTGGTGGACCTGGGCGCGCTGAGGAAGCGGCCCGGGTGAGTGCTCCTCTCGATGTCCTGATCGCCGGGGCGGGACCGGCGGGATCCGCTGTGGCCCTGCGGCTGGCTCGCGCCGGGTTCCGGGTCGCCGCGGTCGACCGGGCCCGGTTTCCCCGCGAAAAGATCTGCTCCGAATACATGAGCCCGGAGGGAGTGCGCCACCTCGCCGCCCTCGGTGTGCTGGATAGCGTGGAGCGGTCTGGGGGGCACCCCATTCAGGGCACCATGGTCGAGGCGCCGAGGGGGTCGCGGCTCACCGGCCTGTTCGCGCTGGCGGGCACCGCGCCGTTCCGAGTGGCGGGACTCTCGGTAACCCGGCGGATCCTGGACCACGCACTGGTCGAGGCCGCGCGGGGCGCCGGCGCCACGGTGCTGGAGGGCCACTCGGTGCAGGGCGTCCTCCTGGAAAACGGTGTGGTGGCCGGGCTTGCCGTGCGGTCGGAGGACGGCGCGGTTCGGGAGCTCCGGGCCCGGCTCACCGTCGGCGCGGACGGACTCCATTCGGTGGTAGCGCGGGCCATCGGCGGCCGGCGCTTCGGCCGGCTCCAGCGTTACGCCTTCGTGGCGCACGCCGAGGGAGTTCCGGGGCTGTCGGACACCGCGGAGATGCACGTCGCGGCCGATGGATACGTGGGTCTCAATCCCCTGGGCGGCGGGCTGGCCAACGTGGCCCTGGTGGTGCCGAAGGAGCGCGCCGCCCAGGCCCGGGGTCGTCCGGAATCATTCTTCCTGGAACAGCTGGAGCGATTCCCCGGCGTCCGGGGCCGGGTTCGCGCCGGCTCGATCGTGCGCGCGGTCCTGGTGACGGGACCCTTCGCCGCCTGGTCACGACAGGTGGTGACCGCCGGCGCCCTGCTCACCGGCGACGCGGCCGATTTCTTCGATCCCTTCACGGGCGAGGGAATCTGCGCCGCGCTCCGAGGGGCGGAGCTGTTGGAGGCCACCGCGCGCGATGCACTGGCGCGCTCCGGACCGCTCTCCGCCGCCGCGCTGGCGCCGTATGCGCGGGCCCGGCGGCGCGCCTTTCTCGGCAAGTGGACCGTGGAGCGGGCGATCGGGTATGCGATGCTCGCGCCGGCCCTGTTCGACCGGGCCGTAGGCCGGATGGAGCGCCGCGGCCTGGCCCACACCCTGATCGGTGTCACCGGAGACTTCGTGCCGCCCAGCGCGGTGCTCAATCCCGTCTTTCTCTCTCAGGTTGTTTTCTGATGCCCCACGCCGACGTCGATCCAGCCGAGTTCCGCCAGCTCTGCGGCCACTTCACCACCGGGGTCGTGATCATCACCGCGCTCGCCGCGGATGGTCAGCCCGCGGGGATGACCGCGAACAGCTTCGCCTCGGTGTCATTGGCTCCGCCGCTCATCTCGGTCAACATCGATCACGCCGCGGACATGCACCCGGTGATGGCGCAGGTGCGGCAATTCGCGATCAATATCCTGACCAGCAGCCAGGAGGCACTGTCCCGGCGTTTTGCCGGCAACACCAGCGGCCGGTTCGACGGCATCGGCTATCGCATCGAGGATCGCGGCTTTGTCGTCCTGGATGGCGCGCTCGCCCATATCGCCTGTGAATCCCACGCCTCCTTCGAGGCGGGCGACCACACGATCCACATCGGGCGCGTGGTCGGCGGCCACGTGGCCCCGGGACGCCCGCTGCTCTACTATCGCGGCGGTTATATCACCGCGGGATTGCCGTGAGCCGGCTGGAACTCGCGGCGGGAGTCGAGCTCCTCGACAATCCCGGGGCGGCGCCCGCCCGGGTGTGCGAGTCGCTGCGGAATATCGCCCGCGCCAACTACTGGTTCGGGGGCGCGGCGGCGGTCCGCTACGGGCTCGGGCGCGCCTTCCCCCCGGGCGTCCGCACCGCGGGACCGGTCACCTTCCTCGATGTGGGCACCGGCATGGGTGACCTGCCCCACATGGCGGTCGCGTGGGCCCGGGCCCGCGGCATCACCCTGCGGCCGCTGGGGCTGGAGCGGCACGAGGCGGCGGCCCGGATGGCGCATCGTCTCGGCCTGGCGATGATCGTGGGAGATGGCGGCGCGCTCCCGATCCGGGATGGCGGCGTCGACCTGGTCCTGTTGAGCCAGGTGGCGCACCACTTTTCACCCGACGCGATCGTGCGTCTGATCCGGGAATGCACCCGGGTGGCTCGGCACGCGGTGATCCTGGCGGATCTGCGACGCTCCGCGCTGGCGGCCGTGGGATTCCGGGTCGCCGGTCACGTCCTGCGGTTCGACGAAGAGACCCTGCGGGATGGCGTGACCTCGCTGCGCCGGGGATTCAGCACCGGCTCCCTGTGCGACCTGCTGACCCGCGCCGGCGTGACCGCGCCGGTAGTGCGCCGCCCCGGCGCGCGGCTGGTGGCGGTATGGCGGCCGTCGGCGTGATGCGCACCGTGGATACCGAGTGGATCGCCGCGGCGCCCGACCGGGTGTTCCAGCATGCGTCCCAGGTGGAACGCTGGCCCGAGATCCTGCCGCACTATCGCTGGGTCCGCATGGTGGATCGGCGCGGCGACGGCGGCATCGTGGAGATGGCCGCCAACCGGCCCTTCGGTCCGCTCCACTGGCCCACCTGGTGGAAATCGGAAATGTGGGTGGCTCCGGAGCGCCGGGAAGTGCGCTATCGCCATGTCGCGGGCGTCACCCGGGGGATGGATGTGCTCTGGAGTGTCGAAGCCGAGGGAACCGGCACCCGCGCCACCATCGTCCACGAATGGACCGGCCCTTCCTGGCCCCTGATCGGCGCAATCGCCGCAAACCTCGTCATCGGACCAATCTTCGTGAGTGGAATCGCATCGCGTACCCTGGCGGGTATCCGCCGGGCCGCAGAGGACCGGAATGGCTGATCGTCGCGTCGTCATCACGGGCGTCGGCCCGGTAACCCCCATCGGCATCGGGCTGGATCCCTTCTGGTGCGGCCTCCAGGCGGCCAGGTCGGTGGTGCGGAGCATCACCCGCTTCGACTCCGCCCCGTTTCGCAGCCATATCGCCGCCGAGGTCGACGGGTTCGAGCCGGCCGACTGGATCGAGCCCCGGAGGGCCAAACGGCTGGACCGCTGTTCGCAATTCACCCTGGCGGGGGCCAAGCTCGCCATCGCCGACGCCGGCCTCGAGCTCGCCAAGGAAGACCTCGACCGGGTCGGCGCGATGATGGGGACCGCGCTGGGCGGGGTCGCGTTCGCGGAAGCGGAGCACGGGAAATACGTGGCGGGGGGGATTCGCGCGGTGGAGCCGGGTCTCGCGCTCACCGTGTTCGTGGGGGCGTCGAGCTGCAATCTCGCCATCGAGCTGGGCGTGAGCGGTCCCAATATCACCAACGGCATGAGCTGCGCCTCGGGGGCCATCGCCATCGGGGAGGCGTATCGCGCCATCAGCCGGGGCGAGGCCGACGTCATGCTCGCCGGCGGCGCCGAAGCGCCGCTCTCTCCGCTCAGCTATGGCGCGTTTGCCATCATCCGGGCGATGTCGACCCGCAACGACGACCCCACCACGGCCAGCCGGCCCTTCGACAAGGGACGCGACGGCTTCGTGATGGGCGAGGGGGCGGCGGTGCTGGTGCTGGAGGAGCGGGAACGGGCGCTGGCCCGGGGCGCCACGGTCTACGCCGAGATCGCGGGTTATGGCCTCACCAATGATGCCCACCACATGACCGCGCCGCGGCCGGACGGCCGCCAGGCGGCCCGCGCCATGCGCATTGCCCTGGATGATCGCGGTGTGGCGCCGGAGGCGGTCGGGTACGTGAACGCCCACGGCTCGTCCACCCCGCTCAACGATACCACCGAGACCCTGGCCATCCGGCAGGCGCTGGGCCGCACTGCGGAGAAGATTCCGGTCAGCGGCACCAAGGGATACTACGGTCATGCCCTGGGGGCGAGCGGCGCCATCGAAGCGGCGATTTCCGCGCTGGCATTGCGGCGCGGCTGGCTGCCCCCCAGCGTCAACCTGCAGAATCCCGACCCCGCCTGTGACCTCGACTACATCCGGGGCAGCGGACTCGAGGCGAGCCCGGAATACATCATCAGCAATTCGTTTGGGTTCGGGGGGATCAACGCGGCGCTGCTGTTCCGGGCTGGGAGCTGAATCGCCCGGACGGACGGCTGGCCCGGGAGGGTAGCGTCTTAGCGCCTTAGCGTCTTAGCCTCTTAGCGCCCTAGCGCCCCAGCCGGCTCGCCCGCCGCCATAGCGCCAGTGCATACCCCCCCAGGATGACCGTGACCGCGGCATAGGCGGCCCACATGAACCACGCGTGGGCCGATGGATCAACCGGCATCCTGTGCTCCTCTCGCCTCGGCGGCCCGGCCCAGGCCGTAGCGGGTGGTCACGAACCCCACCAGTAACACGGTGTACGCCGCCAGCGACAGCAGCAGCGTCCGCAGCATTTCCCAGGGCAACGACGGCGAGCTCGGCTTGAGCACGATCGGCTGGGGGTGCACCGTCGGGAAGAGGTACACGGTAAGGTGCACGAAAGGCACCAGCACCATCCCCATGATCCCGACCACCGCGCTGTAGCGGGCCCGCTCGCCCGGATCGTGCAAGGCGCCCCGGAGGGCCCGATAGCCGAGAAAGAGAAAGAACAGGAACAGCGTGAAGGTGAGCCGGGCGTCCCAGGTCCACCAGGTGCCCCAGATGGGTTTGCCCCAGAGCGGCCCGGTGGTGAGCATCACGGTGCTGAACACCAGGCCGGCGGAGGCGGCCGACTCCGCGAACAGATCCAGCCGGGAATCCCGCAGCCAGAGGTAGAGAATGCTGGCGACACCGACCACTGAGAACGCCAGCAGCGCGCACCAGGCCGCCGGCACGTGCACATAGAAGATCTTCTGGGGCAGCCCCTGGAACCGCTCGATCGGGGTGTAACGGAGCGCCACTACGAATACCCCGGCCAGGCCCAGGAGGCCGGTCGCGACCAGCGCCAGCCCGCGACGCACCACCACACCTGCCCGGTCGGCGGCGGCGCTCATTCGTCCATCAACGGGGTAAAGAGAAGCAGGCACACGGTCACGAATACCAGGTCATAGAGGGCGAGGATCTTGAGCCAGCCGAGAATCTCGCTCATCGGACGCCCCGCGAGCAAGCGCGAGGTGACTTGGACCGCGCCGATGACCGGTGGAATCAGGAACGGCAGGATCAGGAGCGGGAGCATCAGCTCGGCGAAGCGGGTCCGCACCGCGATGGCGGAGAACAGCGTCCCGATGGCGACGAATCCCGCGGTGGCGAGCACCATGGTCAGCACCAGCCCGCCCAGGATTCCGCTCAGGTCGGCGCCGAAGAACAGCACGAAGAGCGGCAGGGTCACCGCCTCGACCATGAACACGAAGGCCAGATTCGCGAGATACTTCCCGAGGAAGAGCGCGGTTCGCGAAACCGGCGCCATCAGGAGACCGTCCAACGCGGCGTTCTCCCGTTCCAGGGCGAAGGAGCGGTTGAGCGCGATCATGCCCGAGAAGGTGAAGGTGATCCAGAGCACGCTCGGCGCCAGCGCCTCCCGGGACACCGAGCCCGCATCGCGGGCGAAGTTGAAGATCACCAGCACCAGGGCGGCGAACGCCAGGGCCGACACCATCGCGGTCCGGCTTCGGACCTCGACTCGCAGGTCCTTGCCGGCAATGGCGAACACGGCCCGGAAGAGCTCACCCACGGAGCACCTCGCGGTAGCGGCGCAGAAACTCCTCGAGCGAGCCGGTCCTGGGCTCGTCGATGACCCAGGCCCCGCGGACCAGAATGTGAAGGTGGGTGGCGAGCTCCCAGGATTCGTGCACGTCGTGGCTCACCAGCACCAGTCCCTTCCCCGTTCGCCGCTCGGACCGAAGCAGATCGGACACCTGGTCGGCGGCGGCGGGATCGAGTCCGGTGAACGGCTCATCGAGCAGCAGCAGCCGGGGACCGTGCAGCAGGGCGCGGGCGATCGCGAGGCGCTGGACCGTGCCCCGGGACAGGTTCCGGATCGGCTCGTCCAGCCGCTCGGTGAGCCCCAGCGCGGCCAGTCTCCTCCGCGCCATGCCGGTGGGATCACCGGCCAACCGGTGGAGCCGGGCCGCAAAGGCCAGGTTCTCGATCGCCGAGAGGTCGTCGTAGAGATGGCTCTGGTGGGACAACAGTCCGATCGAGCGGCGGAGGGCGGGATTGGAGGTGAGCGGGACCCCGTCGAGGGCGATGGACCCCGCGCTGGGGCGGGCCAGTCCCGCCAGGAGCCGGAGCAGGGTGCTCTTGCCCGCGCCGTTGGGCCCGACCACGAGGTGACACTCGCCTGGTTCGACCGAGAGGGATACGCCGCGGAGCGCCCTCAGGGCGCCGAATCGGCGCTCGAGGGAGGTGGCCTGCAGAAGAGGGGTGGTGGTAGATGCCGCGGCAACCATCACCGCGGAATATAGCCTACGCCTGCTTGGGCTCGATTTCGAACAGATCGGTCATGAGGGTCAGCGCCAGCAGGAACCGCATCTCCTCACTGGGGTCCCGGAGGACGATCCGCTGCATCCGGTCGGTGGCATGTCGCTGGATCAGCATGAGGGCGGAGAGGCCGGCGGAGTCGACCTTCTTGGTCCGGGACAGGTCCAGCGTCAGGACCCCGCCCTCGGGCATCGCGTCGAGCTCCCGGGTGACCGCGGCCCGGAATTCGAGGCGCGTGTCGAGCCCGAGTGCCTCGGGCGCGACAACAAGTCGGGCGGTAACCTGCGTGGCTGACATTCTGTCGCCTCCCACGCCCGAGCCGGTCCGGATTCCCGGGGATCCTGCCTTCGGCAGCCGAGCCGTCTCACCCTGGCGAGACCTCTGGCTTTGCGGCCCCGGATCACTCCGGGTGTGCTCTTATCGGGCGAATCAATTGTTTGCGGCAGGCACCACGCTGGCGCCGCCAGCCTGATGCAACGGCGAAGACGATGCCATCAACATCAACTCGTACCGGTGGAACCACTTACCCGGGAGCACGGGACCCGGCGAGCGTCTCAGCCTCACCGCACTCCGCGACAGGTCATGGGGATCTGCACCTCTGCAGCATGATGTCGAGCGACGCACCTCCCTGCAGCTTTCGGGAGAGAGCTATGATTCTTCCCTGGCTCCCAGGCACCCGGACTCCTCGCGCCCACTGGACCAATGGACACCCATCTCTCCACGCTCCTCTCCGAACAGCGCCGGTTTCCTCCTCCGGCCGACTTCGCGGCGCAGGCCCTGGGAACCCCGGACCTGTATCGGCAGGCCGCCGCGGATCGCCTGAAGTTCTGGGAGGACCAGGCCGGTGCCCTCGAGTGGATCGCGCCCTGGACGACGGTCCTGGACTGGCAGCCGCCCCACGCCCGCTGGTTCGTGGGAGGCAAGCTCAACGTCTCGACCAATTGCCTCGACCGGCACCTCACCGGCCCTCGGCGCAACAAGGCCGCGCTGATCTGGGAAGGGGAGCCGGGAGATCGCCGAACCCTGACCTACTGGGAGCTGGCTCAAGAGGTAAATCGCGCCGCCAATGCCCTGCGGAAGCTGGGCGTCACCCGGGGAGACCGGGTCGCGATCTATCTGCCGATGATCCCGGAGGCCGCGATCGCCATGCTGGCCTGCGCCCGGATCGGCGCGGTGCACTCGGTGGTGTTCGGAGGCTTTTCGGCGGAGTCGCTGCGGGACCGGATCAACGACGCTCAGGCGGTGGCGCTCATCACCGCCGACGCGGGATACCGCCGCGGCCAGATCGTGCCGCTCAAGCGTTTTGCCGATGAGGCCCTGCCGGCCTGTCCCTCCATCCGGCACGTCGTCGTGGTCCGGCGCCGCGCCGGGGCCGAAGGGGACGAGTCCTTCGCCAGGATGCAGGAGGGCCGGGACCACTGGTGGCACCGGCTGCTGGAGAACGCGGCGCTGACCGCGCAGCCCGAAGCCATGGACGCCGAGGACCTGCTGTTCATCCTGTACACCTCGGGGACCACCGGCAAACCCAAGGGCATCGTGCATACCACCGGCGGCTACCTGACCCAGGCCGCCTCGACCACCAAATATGTCTTTGACCTCAAGGAAACCGATGTGTTCTGGTGCACCGCCGACATCGGCTGGGTGACGGGACACTCGTACGTGGTGTACGGCCCGCTCGCCAACGGGGCGACGGTGCTCATGTATGAAGGCGCCCCGGATTGGCCCGAGCGCGACCGTTTCTGGTCGATCGTGGAACGCCACGGCGTCACCGTCTTCTATACCGCCCCGACCGCCATCCGGGCGTTCATGAAATGGGGCACCGAGCACCCGGCCCGCCATGACCTCTCGAGCCTCCGGCTGCTGGGTTCGGTCGGCGAGCCGATCAATCCCGAGGCCTGGATCTGGTACCGGGAACAGATCGGCCAGAGCCGCTGTCCCATCGTCGACACCTGGTGGCAAACCGAGACGGGCGGCATCATGATCACCCCGCTGCCGGGTGTCGTCACGACCAAGCCCGGCTCGGCGACGATCCCATTTCCCGGGATCAGCGCCGAGCTGGTGGACGCCGAAGGAACCCCGATGGAAAGGGGCGGAGGCTTCCTGACGCTGACCGAGCCGTGGCCCGGGATGCTCCGCACCATCTACGGCGATGACCAGCGCTTCCGGGACACCTACTGGAGCCGGTTTCCGGGTCGGTACTTCGCCGGCGACGGCGCCAAGGTGGACGACGACGGCTACTGGTGGATTCTGGGCCGGGTCGACGACGTGCTCAACGTGGCGGGCCACCGGATCGGCACGATGGAAGTGGAGAGCGCCCTGGTGGACCACCCGATGGTCGCGGAGGCGGCGGTCGTCGGCCGAGCCCACGAGCTCAAGGGCCACGCACTCGCCGCGTTCGTGACCTTGAAGGAAGGACATGCCGCGACCGAGAGCCGCAAAGATGAGCTCAAGGAACACGTCACCCGCAAAATCGGCGCGATCGCGCGCCCGGACGATATCTATTTCTCGGCCGACCTGCCCAAGACGCGAAGCGGGAAGATCATGCGGCGGCTGCTCAAGGACATCGCGGAAGGACGGGCGCTGGGCGACACGACGACCCTGGCGGATCCCGCCGTCGTGGCGCGGCTGAAAGAGCAATACGAGAGTGAGGAGTGAGGAGGGAGGAGTGAGGAGGGAGGAGTCAGGATTGAGGACTGAGGGAACTGCCTC
>DASYPZ010000207.1:0-8555 GCA_036006105.1 Gemmatimonadales bacterium
AGCCACCGGACTCATTCGGGATGTAAGCGACCTGTACCAGATTCGGGCGGAACAACTGGTCACGCTGGACCGGTTCGCCGAGCAGTCGGCCGATCAACTGGTGCAGGCCATTGCAGCCTCCCGGACGAAACCCCTATCCAACCTGTTGTTCGCCATCGGGATACGTCACGTCGGGAAGAACGTGGCCATGTTGTTGGCGCGGCGGTTCGGCACCCTGGACGCCCTCCAGGCGGCTTCGGCCGAGGAGATCAACAGCGTTCCCGGCGTCGGACCGGCCATCGCCGACGCGGTGGCAAGCTTTTTCCATGACACATCAAACCGGACACTGGTGGACCGCCTCTCCGAGGCGGGACTCACTCTGACCGAGCCGACCGCCATTCAGGGCGATGGCCCGCTTCTGGGCAAGAGCTATGTCCTGACCGGCACGCTTCCCACGCTGTCGAGAAGTGACGCGGCGGCGCTGATCGAGGCGGCCGGCGGCCGCGTCACCGGCAGCGTCACCAAGAAGACCGATGCGCTGGTTGCCGGGGACGATGCCGGCAGCAAGCTCGAGAAGGCCAGGACCCTGGGGATCGAAGTTATTGACGAGGCCGAGCTGCTCCGTCGCGCGCGGCGCGAGGAGTGACGGGCCGGGACCGGAGACGGGATTCACCATGACCACAGCAGCGAGCGGCGCCGCGGGCGTCATCGTCGGTAAGCGCGCCTTGCATCAGATGCGGGCCGTGCTGGAGCGGGAGACCGGCGCGCAAGCCGCGCTGCTGCTCCGGGAAATCGGATTCGCCACCGGCGCCGCGCTCTGGGAGGCCTTCGAGGCCTGGTGCCGGGAGCACTACCACGTGGACGCGCCCTCGAACCTGGACAGTGCCTACCTCGCCGAGGCCCTCTCCGGATTCTTCGGCGAAGCCGGCTGGGGCTCGGTCACCATGACCGAACTCTCCCCCACCGTCCTGGCGCTCGACATGCTGCAGTGGGCCGAATGCGAAGCGCACGGCGCCGAGTATCCTTCCTGTCACTTCTCGTCGGGTATGCTGGCCGATTTCTTCACCCGGCTGGGCGGTGCGCAGGCGGCGGTCATGGAGGTCGAATGCGCCAGCCGGGGAGAGCCGCGCTGCCGTTTCCTGGTGGGCTCCCCCGACATTCTGACGTACGTGTACGAGCGGATGACGACGGGGATGAGTTACGCCCAGGCGATCGCCTGACGGCGGTTCCGCACCTCAGCGATCGCAGGCGACCGTCAGTCCCTCCACCACCAGCGAGGGCAGCTCCTGGGCGCCCACCCAGATGGGATCGTTGCCCACTGCCGCGATCCGGTTGAGCACCTCGAAAACGTTGCCGAACAAGGTCACCCCCTCGAGCCGGCCCCGGATCAGCCCACCCTCCACCAGATAGGCCCACGGCGCGCGCAAGACGACGGTTCCGGCCAGCGGATTGGCTCCGCCGCCCCATTCGAGATCCTGAATCATCACGCCCCGTGAAAGGCCCCCCAGCAGGGCCCCGGGATCCTCGGTGCCGGGCTCCATCCGGAGATTGGTGAGGCCCACCCGGGTCGCGGCGTTGGGCATCCTCCAGCCGTGCCCCGTGGAGGGCACCTGCGCCCGGGCCCCGACCAGGAGATCGCTGGCCAACGCGGTCAGCACGCCCCGATCGACCAGGGTCACCCGGCGGGACACCACGCCGTCATCGTCGATCGGACGCGAGCCGGGGCGGCCCGGTGCCAGCGGATCATCGAGGAGGGTGAGTTTCCGGTCGAACACCTGCTCGCCCAGGCGCCCCCGGAGCGGGGAGCGGCCCAGCAGGGCCTCGTACCCGGTGAGGGCCGCGCGCACCGGCCGGAGCAGCGCGGCCACCGCCCGCGGCGCCAGGTATACCGGGCCACTCCCGATGGCGCCGGCACCGGTCAGGATCGGAGGGTCCAGCCGGGCACTCACCTCGTCGACCAGCCGCTCCACGTCGCGCAGCGCCGGCAGGGCCACGGCGGCGTAGTGGACCCGGCAGGGCGGAGCCGATTCGGCTCCGATGGATTCCACCACCGCGCCGAGTCCGGCGACGCTCACCTCATAACCCGCGAGCACCGAGCGGGTGCTGGCCACCTGCACCGATCCGGTCGATCGCTCCGCCCACGCCTCCACCCGGCGATGGGTCCGGGTCAGCCGTTCGTACAGGGCCCGCGCCAGGGCGTGCAGCTCTTCCGCATCGGCGGTCGCCGCCTGGGGCTCGCGGGTTACCACGGCCGGGAGCGGCGCCGGCGCCGGCAGGAACAGCTCCAGCGCCTCACCCGAGGCGGCGCCGGCCATCGCGCGGCCCACCAGCTCCGCGTCCTCATCGCCGGTCGTGGAGGCGAACCCGATCCGGCCCTGGCGGGCGACCCGGAGATGGCTGAGCTGGCTCCGCGCCCCGGCGACCCGGGTGTCTCCGTCGGGTGAGATCGACAGCGTGATCGTGTCGTCGGTCTTCACCACCGCGTCCGCCGCCGTGACCCGTCCCGCCAGCGCGTCGAGGAGCCTCCCGATCACGAGTACCCCGCCCCCACCGCGACGTCGAGCAGGCGGACGTGCGGGGCACCGGTGCTCACCGACACGACGCCGGCGCTCCCGTCCCGGCAGGTGGCGCGCTGGCCGTCCCAGCAAAAATCCTCCGCGACCGCATCGATCCGTCCCAGCAAAGGGAGGATGCCGGCCTCGATGTTGACGCCCTTGACGGGTTCCGCGAGACGGCCGTGCCGGATCATCCGCGCGGCTCCGCTGCGCAGGCCGACCCGTTCGCCGTCCGCCTCCGCGGCGAGGGTATCGGCCACGTAGATCCCGGCGGGAATCCCGTCGAGGAGATCCTCGAAGCTGCCGCTGCCCTGGGCCAGGTAGGTATTGGTGGGTCTGGGGTGCGGCGCTCCGCGGAGCCCGGCGGCCCGCGCGTGGCCGGTGGGCGCCTGACCCGCGGCGGCGGCGGTTTCTCTAGTGTGGAGATGGCCGACCACGACGCCGTTCTGGACGATCGGGGTGCGCCGGGTGCCGGTTCCCTCGTCATCGCAGACCGAGGTCCCCCGCAATCCGACGGCGGTGGGGTCATCGCCCACCGACAGACACTCCGGTCCGATGCGAGTGCCCATCGGCAGGACGTCCGGGTCGGCCCCCGGAAGCGCCGGACGGGCCAGATGGGACACGGCCCGATGGACCAGCGCGCCGGCCGCGGCGGGGTCCAGCACGACGGTGTACCGGCCCGGACGCACCGGGGCCGCGTGCAGCAGTTCCACCGCGCGCGCGGCGACGTCCCGCACCAGCCGCTCCCCGGTCTCCGCGGCGCGCCAGCCGCCTCGCAGCGCAAGGGAGCCCAGGGCCCGCTCGATATTGCCCTCCTCTTCCGCGATCGCCAGCGCGGCCACACTCACTTCGGAGCGCAGATCGTGCACCCAGGTGCCCTCGGAGGTGGCGAGCCAGGTTTCCACCACCTCGTCGCGCAGGAGAATCCGGCCGGACACGACTCGCCGGTCCGGCCCGAACAGGCTCGCGGCCAGCGTTTCCCCACGCTGCCGCTTCTCGGTCAAGGGGATTTCGCGGGGATCATCATCGAGCGGAGTCGCGGATTCGTGCTGACGCACCGTGATCGGCGCCAGGATCACCGGCACCCGGGATGTCGCCGCCAGCGACAGTTCATGGGCGCGCAGCACCGGCGCGTCGAGCCCGTCCGAGCCCGAGAAGCCCATCATGCCCCATCCGGTCCCGGGAGAGCTGCATCGCACCAGGCCGCCGGTCTCGACGCCGGAGGTCGCCACCTCGACCGATCGGCCCCGCACCAGGACGGTGGTGGACCAGACACGGCGCACGCGAAGCTCGGTATAGCCCGCCCGCGACAGGCCCAACGCGTCGAGAATCCGCGATTTCACCGCGTGCTCTGGAGATACCTGGCGTAGTCGGGGCGAGTCACCAGCTGTCCGTCCTCCACCACATCACGGTCCCAGGGCAGGATGATGAACTTGTCGGTTTCGAAGGAGTGGAAGTCCGGCTCGAAGGGCCCGGTCTTGAAGGAGACCGCGGTGCGCACTTCGGCCGGCCGGGCCGCCTTGACCTCGTTGAGCGCCAGCCGCATGGTATGACCGCTGTCGCAGGTCTCGTCCACGATCAGCACTCGACGGCCCTTCACGGAAGGTGGAGGTCCGGCCACCAGCACCGGCAGCTCGTCTTCCGCTCGGCGGGTCACCACCATGGAGAAGAAATCCCGCTGCAGGATCGAGGCGACGACGACCCCGGGGATCACTCCGGCCTTGGCCACCCCGAGGATGATTTCGGGATCGTATTCCCGGGCCACTTTGAGGGCCAGGGCCCGGCACAGCTCGCCGAACAGGGGCCAGTCGATTTCGAGGACGCCCCGGGTGGTAGGAGAGATGGTTCGGCGCATGGGGACCTCAGGGCAATCGTCGAAAGCGAGGAAAATCCGGCCGAACGTAAACACCGGAAGGTGGTGGGGGCAAATGCGTTGCCTTGCCGGATGGATGGATATAGTATAGGACAATGAGTTTCTGGCGCCGGCTACTGAGCAGTTTTTCGCCGCCCGACTCCTCCCGCCCGAAGCGCCTGGACTATCTCAACGAGGCGCTCGCGCTCGAGCGTCAGGGCGACTATACCGCCGCGATCACCTCGTATCGGCTGGGACTCCGCGACAATCCGCGTGATCCGCGCATTCTCCAGAACATGGCCATCGCGTTCACCAAGACCGGACAGCCCGATGAGGCCATCCGGCACTACCGGCGCGCGCTGGAGCTCGATCCCACCCTCACCGGGGCGCACTACGGCATCGCCTTCCTCCTGATCAAGCGTGGGGAGGTGTCGACCGCCGCGCAGCATCTCCGGGCCTTTCTCGGGCGTCCCCCCAAGGGGCCCGATGCCGAACGCTGGGTTCGCCACGCCGAAACGACGCTCCGCGATATCGATGGCGCGGCGTCCGCCGAAGAGGCCGAGGCGGCAGGAACCACGTGAGACGGGTCGGGGCGCCGGCGCTCCTCGCGGCCCTGCTCGTCGGATGCGGCAGTCTTCAACCCAACGATGCCGGGGTTTCGTTTCTCGAGCTCCATCTCCCGACCTGCGGCGGGATCGAGGTCGGCAGCACCGTGACCCTCGCCGCCAAGACCCTCGATCAGCATGGTGATTCGGTGTCGGCGCCGGTCTGGTGGCGCTCGCCGGATACCACGATCCACGTGGACAGCGCCACGGGAATGGTCAGCGGACTCGCCGTCTCGGACACCGCGCGCGTTCAGGCCCTGGTGGGCACCAAGGATCCCATCATCTCCGATCTGTTTCCCCTGGTCGTGACGCCCTTCGCGGACACCCTGGCGCAGACCAGCGCGGCCCGGGTCACCGTCGAAGCGAACCGAACCGCGTCCGAGGCGCTGATCGTCACCATCAGTCACCAGACGCCGCCGACGCACGTCAAGTCGTTCCCGTTGACCTATCGCGTCATCGAGCCGGTGTTCGCCAGCCTCGACGACCGCACCGTCGAGTTCACCGGAGGAAAGCTCACGGTCACCGCCTGCTCCGGCCCCACCGGCACTCCGCTGGTGGCGACGGTGCTGAACCGGCGCGCCAACAAAACCCAGCCCGACAGCGCCATCGTGGAGGTGACGGCCGTGCACCCCGACGGCAGCGCGGTTCCGGGATCGGGCCGGCGGTTCACGGTCCTGTTCAAGGCCCCGACTTGACGGCCCAGCCCGCGGAAACGCTCACCGGAATCTTCTTCGAGGCAACCGATCGATTTCGGGACCGGTCGGTCGCGATGCGGGTGAAACGCGACCGCCGCTGGATTCCGATCAGCTACGTCGAATTGCGGGCCCGGGTGCACGAGGCCAGCATCGGCCTGCGCGAGCTGGGCGTCCGTCCCGGCGATCGGGTCGCCATTCTCTCGGAAAACCGTCCCGAGTGGGCCGTGGTGGACTACGCCTGTCTCGCCACCCGCTGCACCGATGTGCCGGTCTACGCAACCCTGCCCGCCAGGCAGGTGGAGTACATCCTGCGTGATTCCGGCGCGGTGGCGATCTTCGTCTCGACCCGGGTCCAGCGTGACAAGATCACCGAGATCCGGGCCCATCTTCCGGCCCTCCGCCACGTCATCGCCATGGATCCCGGGCTCGCCGGCCCCGAGGTGATCGCCATGGAGGATTTCCTCGCCACCGGGCGGGCCGCGCTCGCGAAATGGCCCCAGTGGCGCGAGGACGCCGAGGCGGCTCGTCCCGGGGACCTGGCGACGATCATCTACACCTCGGGCACCACCGGCGAGCCCAAGGGGGTGATGCTCTCGCACGGCAACATCGCCTCGAACGTGATCACCTGTCGTCCCCTGCTCACCGTCAACGATCGGGACGAGTGCCTGTCGCTGCTGCCGCTCTCCCACATCTTCGAGCGGATGGCCGGGCACTATCTGATGCTCAGCGCCGGCGTGGTGATCAACTACGCCGAAAGCTTCGACGCCGTCGCGGGCAATCTCGTGGAAGTCCGTCCCACCATCTGTTGCGCGGTGCCGCGCCTCTACGAAAAGGTCTATGCCCGGGCGCTGGAAACCGCCTCGACCGGCTCGCCCGTCAAGAAGAAGATCTTCTTCTGGGCCCGCCGGGTCGGCGACCAGTGGACCGAACGACGGCTCGCCAAGAAGAGCATCCCCATCGATCTCCGGATCGCCCGCGCGGTGGCCGACCTGCTGGTGTTCCGCAGGATCCGACGGCGGGTGGGGGGCCGGCTCCGCTATTTCGTCTCGGGCGGCGCGCCGCTCGCCCCCGAAATCGCCCGCTTCTTCTATGGCGCCGGATTGCCCATTCTCGAGGGCTACGGGCTCACCGAAACGTCGCCGGTGATGGCGGTGAACACGCCGGAGCATCTCAAGATCGGGACGGTGGGCCGCCCGATTCCCGGTGTCGAAGTCAGGATCGCCGAGGACGGCGAGATCCTGACCCGCGGGCCCAACGTCATGTCCGGTTACTTCAACAAGCCGGACGCGACCCGGGAGGCCCTGGAGCCGGACGGATGGTTCCACACCGGCGACATCGGGATGCTGGACGTGGAGGGCTTCCTCCGGATCACCGACCGGAAGAAGGACCTGATCGTCACCGCGGGCGGCAAGAAGATCGCTCCCCAGCCGATCGAGAACCTCCTCAAGCTGAACAAATTCATCACCAACGCGGTGCTGCTGGGGGACCGGCGCAAGTTTCCGCTCGCCCTGATCGTGCCCAATTTCGACCGCCTGGAGACCTGGGCCCGCGAGGCGGGCCTTCGATGGGACACCCGCGAGGAGCTGGCCCGGCTGCCCGAGGTCGAGGCCCAGCTGGCCGCGGAGGCCAGGAAGAACCTTCGGGATCTGGCCCAGTTCGAGGTGCCCAAGCGCTTCCTGGTGCTGGGGCGCGACTTCACGATCGAGAGCGGAGAGCTGACCCCGAAGCTGTCGGTGCGCCGGAAGATCGTGGAGAAGAACTACGCTGAACAAATCGAGGCGATCTACGCCGAGGCCGAGGAGGCGGGTCACGGCGCCTGAGCGGCAGGCCGTAACGACCTTGTGACCGCTCGGGTTACGGGTATCTTTGGCTGCAGTCTCTTCCCCCTCCTTGGAGTGCCGCCGTGCGTCTCATGCCCCGCGACGAGCGGTTTTTCGAGCTCTTCACGTCCGTAGCCACCCTCACCGCCGAAGCCGCCAAAATCCTCCTCGAGCTGTTCAAGGCGCCGCCGGAAAAGCGGACCTACTTGGTCGAATCCATCAAGAAACTGGAACACCAGGCGGACGGCATCACCCACGAGCTGGTGACCCGGCTGGACCGGAGCTTCATCACCCCCCTGGATCGGGAAGACATTCACTTCCTGGCTTCCCGCCTCGACGACGTGATCGACCAGATCGACGGGAGCGCCCGGCGGACCGCCATCTTCCGAACCGAGAGCGCTCCCCAGGGCGCGATTATTCTCGCCGACGTGATCGCCCGGGCCACCGACCAGGTGCTGGCGGCGGTCAAGGTGCTGGAAAAGGGAAAGACCCCGGTGGTGATCCAGGCCTGCATCGAGGTCAAGAAGCTCGAGGAAGAGGGTGACGCGGTGTACACCGAATGGCTGGGGCGGCTGTTCGACGAAGAGAAGGACCCCATCGCCCTGATCAAGTGGAAGGAAATCTACGACACGCTCGAGTCGACCCTCGATCAGGCCGAGGATGTCGCCAATATCCTCGAATCCATCGCCATCAAGCATTCCTGATGTTCTCCAACCCGGTCACCCTCGTCGTCTTCATCATCGTGGTGGCGCTGGTTTTTGATTTCATCAACGGATTTCACGACAGCGCCAACTCCATCGCCACGGTGGTCGGCACCCGGGTGCTCACACCCGGTCTGGCGGTCCTCTGGGCCGCCTTTTTCAATTTCGTCGCCGCCTTCATCGTGGGGACCGCGGTCGCCAAGACCATCGGGAAGGGACTGGTACGGCCGGATGTGGTGGATCCGAACGTGATCCTGGCGGCACTGATCGGCGCGATCCTCTGGAATCTGGTGACCTGGTGGCTGGGGCTGCCCAGCTCCAGCTCGCACGCGCTGATCGGCGGGCTCG
>DASYPZ010000208.1:0-1634 GCA_036006105.1 Gemmatimonadales bacterium
TCGACGGATACATGTCCCGCATTCCCCAGGAGTACTTCTCGGGCGGCGGCGGCGGCCTGGGATTGACCAAGGCGGGTTTTCCCATCGACACCGGGATGGTCGACCGGATGCACGCGGTGCTCAGGACCGACAATCCGGTGAAGTATCTGCTGACCGGCCACAGTCACTTCGATCACAGCTTCGACACCCCTTACTGGGCCAAGGCAACGGGGGCGCAGATCATCGGCTCGCAATCGACCTGTTACCAGGCTCAGGCCCTGGGCGTGCCCCGGGAGCAGTGCACCCCGGTGTACGGCGGCGAGATGTTCCGCCTCAGCGACGCGGTGACCATGCGGGTGGTGCTGTGGAACCACAGCGGAACCCACGAGCAAAACGGCGAGCAGCACGATCCTGTCGAGCTGAGAGCGCCGCCCAAGCCGGATGCCAACGGCAATCTTCGCGGCGGTGTCGCCGAGGACTTCCCCAACGGCGGTGGCAACCGCGGTTACCTCTTCGCGATCAAGGCCCCCCAGAGTGACCGCAAGGTCTTCAGCCTCTTCTGGACCAACTCCGGCTCAGCCACGGATCTGCATCTGGACGTCGTCGTCGATGGAAAGAACCATGGCAGTCCGCTCCAGAGCCTGTCGGCCGCCATGCGAGCCCTGGGACTGGACAGCGTCGACGTCTGGATCGCCGGTGGCGGGGAAAGCGTCGCCCGATTGGTGGTTCCCGTCCTGCGTCCCGCTGCCTATATCCCCAACCACCTGGGCGACTTCTTCCACCCGTTCCTGGACGGCTTCGATGTCGGTCCCTTCAAGGACCCGGGGCTGAAGAAATTTCTCGACTCGGCCGGCATCGCCCTGGTGGCGCCCGTGCAATACATGGATCGCATGGACCTCGATCGTACGGGGGTCACCAGGGTGCCCAGCGGCGCCGCCAGGGCCGCCTTCGGTTTCCCGGAGATCCCGGTGACCAAGGATGCCGCTGCCGGGGACGGAACCGACGGCGCCCGAGACGCGGGCGCCGACGGTCCTGGCGAGAGCGAAGCCTCGAAGATCGACGGCGGGCGAGGACCCACCGACGCCGGCGCGGACGAGCCGGCGGGAGGCGGCCCCCAGCAAGATGGCGCGCGACCCGGCCCCGACGACGGCCGTGACGCTGGGATCGAGCGCCCGGCCGCCTCCAGAGCCGGGCGCAACGCATTGTAGGGAGGACGATGACCTGTGGCCGTCGCCGGCCTCGGTGTCGACACCGGCCCCCCCGGCGCCATGCCTTCGAGTCATGATGGTGAGATGTCTGATGGTGAGCCAGGCGCGGTCGGCATCGCCGCCGCGCCCGAGGAGCGCCCGCCGATCGCACCGACGGTGACCGAGCGCCAGGCGATCAGGGACGCGATGGTCGCCGGAGACCACCAGCGCGCGATCGATGCTGCCGCCAGCGCCTACGGCCTCACAAACGGGGCCCGCTGGGATCCCGCCCTGACCCAGGAGGGGGACACCGATGGCCACACCCGGGTCGTGACCATCGGACCACCGGCGTTCGTCAATCCCAGAACCGGCCAGCCGCGAAGCCTGGGATGGCTGGTTTCGAGCATCGTTCACGAGTGCATCCATCTGCACCAGTTGATGGCCGTCCATCCGATGGACGGGGGCGAC
>DASYPZ010000209.1:0-6127 GCA_036006105.1 Gemmatimonadales bacterium
CCGCGGAGGCCTTGATCTGGTTGGGGGCCTCGAAGTGGGGGTCGAGGCGGCGATAGGCGTTGACGCTCGGATTGAAGAGCAGGCAGATGTCCTGGCCGCTGGTCAGGATACGGTCGATGAACTTCCAGCCCAGTTTTGACAGCTTGTCGGGCCCTTTCGGGTCGAAGAAGAGATTCCTCCCCTTCTGACTCACCGACAGGTTGGTATGCATGCCGCTGCCGTTGATGCCGGTCATCGGCTTGGGGAGAAACGTCGCCGTCATGTCCAGCCGGGCGGCAACCTGTCGGCAGATGAGCTTGTAGAGCAGCACCTGGTCGGCGGCGATCCCGGCCTCGGTGTAACCGTAGTTCATCTCGAACTGGGACGGCGCGACCTCCGGGTGGTCCTTCTCGTTGGCGAACCCCATCGCGCGCTGCACTTCGGCCGCGGTATCGATGAAGAGCCGCAGGGTGTCGCCGGGGAGGGAGTGATAGTAGCCCCCGGTGCTGGGGAATTCGAACTTCCCGGTTTCGTGGTAGCGGCGCTCCGCGTCCTTGCCTTTGAACAGAAAACCCTCGATCTCGTTCGCGGCATTGCAGACGTAGCCTTCCTTCTGGTAGATCCGGTCGAGATAGCTCTTGAAGGTGGCCCGCATGTCGGCGATGTACGGCGTGCCGTCCTTCTCGAGTACGTCGGCGAACACCAGGACCTTGCCGGGCCCGAACACGTCGGAGGGCAGCCAATAGAAGGCCGGCCAGTCGATGGCGAGGCGGAGGTCGGATTCGGCCTGCTGGGAGAACCCCCGGATCGACGACCCGTCGAACGTGAGGTTATCGGCCGACTTGAGCAGGAACTTCTTGTCGTAGTCCAGCATGTGCAGCCGGCCTTCGAGATCGGCGAAGCACACCGTCACGGCTTTGATGCGTTTCTCGTCGGCGAGGTACTTCATCCGTTTGTCGCGGATCTTGTCGGGTGAGGTGCGCGCCACGCGCTCCTGCTTGGCCTCGAGGTTCATCTCCTCGAGCCGATCGTAGGGAATTTCCAGGAAGTCTCTGAGCTCGCTGCTCATGACGGTCTCCGGGCTGCGCGGTGAAGAGGAGTTGGCGGGGGACCGGCAAGTTTAGGCAGGATACGCTAAAAAATCAACAAATAAGCATTAAATCTTTCTGGGTTAGCATAAATAATGGCAATTTTACTATTTCGGCAGGGAGTCTTCCCGGATCCGGGTGGGGGCCCGGTCGACCGTGGTGGCCCGCACTTCGGCGCCCTGGGTGAGCCGTTCGCTGCCGCCCACGACCACCTGCTCGCCGGGCTGGATCCCGTCGCGGATTTCAACGTATCCGGGCGTGCGCACGCCCAGGGTCACCTGGCGCCGGTCCGCCTTCCCGTCCTTGACGATCCAGACGAACATCGAGCCCTGCATCGGGCTGACCGCGTCTTCCGGAATGACGGTGGCGGCGGTGCGGACGGCGGTTTCCAGCCGGGCCTCGATGAACATGCCGCCCTGGAGCTCCCGCTTCGGATTGGGGACCAGCGCTTTCACCGTGATGGTCCGGCCGGGCAGCTGAACCAGGGGATCGACGAAGTCGACCGTCCCGAAAAAGTCGCGTCCGGGGAGCGCCGCCACCCGGAAGAGAACCCGCTGGCGGACCTTGAGCTGGTCGGCGTAGCGCTCGGGCACCTGGAAGGCCGCCCGCTGGGGATTCACCGTCTGCAGGGTGATCAACCGGGTGCTGTTGTTCACGTAGTCACCCAGGCTGGCCAGCCGCTGGCCGGCGACTCCCGCAAACGGCGCCCGGACCACGGTGCGATCGAGCCGGAGCTGCAGGAGATCGAGGGCGGCCTGCGTGCTGCGCATCTGTGCCTCGGCGCGCTCGACGTCGGCCGGGGCGGCCGCTTTCTGGTCCAGCAGCTGCTTGGTGCGGGTAAGCGCCTGCTGGGCCAGATCGCGATCGGCCTGGGCGCGAGCCACCTGGGCCTTGAGCTCGCCATCGTCCACCTTGAAGAGGGCCGTCCCGGCGGCGACCTCGGTACCCTCCCGGACCAGGATCTCGACCAGTCGCCCATCCACTTCGGGGCGAAGCTGGATCGACTGGATCGGCTCGATCTGGCCGGTGGCGGTGATGGCATCCACCACGGTGTCGGATCGCGCGAGAGCCACCTCCACCGGCACCGGTCTCGCCTGCCCGTGGCTTGCGGCTCCATTAGGGCGCGCGGCGGTGGAGCCGCCACAGGCGGTGATGAGCGCGGCGAGCGCGGCCCAGGTCAGTCCTCTCACGGATGATCCTTGTCGCTGAAGAGTCGCCGGCCCAGGATGGCCTCAAGCCCGGCCAGGGCAAGCCTGGCCGCATACCTGGCCTGGACCACCTCGGCCTGGGCCTCGGTGAGACCGGCCTGGGCGTCCAGAAGATCGAGAATGGTGCTGGCGCCGGCCCGATAGCGCGCCTGCTGCACCCGATAGGATTCCCGCGCCACGATGAGACCCTGGGCCGCCAGGTCCGAGGTGGCTCGGGCGGTCTCATAGGCGTCATAGGCCGCGGTGACATCCGACTCGGCGGCACGCTCCAGGTCTTCCCGGGTGGCCTGGGCCACGTCACGCGCGGCGCGCGCGCGGCTCACCGTGAGCTCCCGCTGGGCGTTGTCCCAGAGGGGCAGACTCACGGAGATGGTCATCGAGCTCCGGGTGAGGCCGTGGGGGTAGAACTTGTCGCCGAACGTCACCGTGTTGGCCGAGATGGTCGCCTGGGGCAGGTACACCGATCGGCGGGCGCGGAGGAAGGCCTCGGCCGACCGCTGGTTGGCCCGCGCCACCCGGTACTCGGGACCCTGCTCCAGCGCCTGGCTCATCGCATCGACGAGAGAGAGCGGCAGGTCGGGGGCCGGGGCGGAATCGAGGGCCACCGCGTCGACGCCCCCGGGGATGCCCACCCGTCGTCCGAGCTGCAATCGAGCAACCCGCAGTCGGGCTTCTTCCTGGAGCAGGCCGATCCGGGCCCGAGAAAGCTCGAGCAGGATCTGCAGGGAATCGGTCTGCACCGCCGCGCCGCTCACCACCCGTGCCCGGGCAACCACCAATTGTTCTTCCGCGCGGCTCACCCGGTCCCGCTCGACTTCGAGCAGCTCGCGCCCGCTCAGGACGGCGTAGTAATCCGCCTCGGTGAGGAGGGCGGTGGTGAACCGCTGCTGTTGCTCGCCGGCCTGGGCGCTTTCCAGGTCGGCCCGGGTCCGGGTCAGGTCCGACACCTTCCGGAATCCGGTAAAGAGCTCGAAGCGCGCGTCGATGCGCGCGGTGGCGCTGGTCTGGGCCTGGGCGCCCGTCCCGACGTTGAACTGGGACACCGAGAAATTGGTGTAATCGGTGCCCACCGAGATCGACGGGAGCACCATTGCGCACATCGCGGCGCGGCGCGCCCAGGCGGCGTTGTCGACCTGGCCGAGGGCGCGGACGTACTCCGGATCAAGCCGGGCGGCCCGGCTGAGCGCCTCGCTCAGGGTGACCCGGGCCAGGGAATCCGGCGCGGCCGCCGATGGAGCAACCAGCACGGCGAGAAGCAGGGCGATCATTCCGCCTCCGCCGTGGCGACGGAGGTCGTCGTCGGGCGGTGGCGCATCCGGCTCACGCGGACCCGTACTCCCTCCATCAGCGAATACACCACCGGAACCAGGAACAGGGTGAGCGCCGTGGAGAACAACACGCCGCCCACGATCGCGTAGCCCAGCGGGCGACGGCTGATGGAGCCGGCTCCGAGCGCCAGGGCGATGGGAATGGCGCCCATGACGACCGCGACGGAGGTCATGAGAATGGGTCGCAGCCGGACCCGTCCGGCTTCGAGCAGCGCGGCCGTGGTGTCCATGCCTCTGGCCCTGAGGTGGTTGGTGTAGTCCACCAGCAGGATGGAGTTCTTGGCCACCAGGCCAATCAGGAGAATCATCCCGATCTGGCTGTAGAGATTGAGGCTGGAGCTGGCCAGCGCCAGGGTGAAGACGGCGCCGGTGACGGCGAGCGGGACCGCCATGAGCACCGTGAACGGATGGATCAGCGATTCGAACTGGGACGCCAGCACCATGAAGACCACGATCAGGGCCAGCAGGAACGCGAAGTAGAGGGCGGTGCCGCTCTCCCGCAGCTCGCGCGACTCCCCGGCAAGCGCAACGGTGGATCCCGCCGGCAGCACTTCCTTGGCGATCCGTTCGAGCGAATCGAGCGCCTCGCCGAGGGTGAAGCCGGGCGCGAGCCCGGCGGAGAGCTGGGAGGCGCGGACCCGCATGAAATGGCTCAGCGAACGCGGGCCGACGCCTTCGCTGACCTTGGCGAGCTGGTCGAGCTTGATGAGCTCGTTGTTGCGGCCCCGCACGGCCAGTCCGCTCATGTCGGTCGGCGTGGCGCGCTCGTCGGGAGAGAGCTGCACCATCACGTAGTAGAGCTTGTTGTTCTGGGTGAAGGTGCTCACCCGTTGGCCGCCGAGGAGGGCCTGCATGGTGCCGGCCACCGCACGCACCGGAACGCCGAGGTCCTCGGCGCGATCCCGGTCGTAGGACACCGAGAGCTCCGGTTTGTTGATGCGGAGATCGGTGTCGACGTTGGTCAGGCCCTTGATCTGCCGCGCCCGGGTCAACAGGGCCTGGGTGCCCGCGAACAGGCTGTCGAAATTGGGGTGCCGGATCACGAACTGAACCGCCGAGCCGTAGCCGCCGAACGCCGGGGGGTTGTTGGCGAACGCGAGCACGCCGGGAATCTTGGCCAGCTGGGGACGCAGCGCCTCGATGATGTCCTGGGCGCTGCGGTTGCGCTTGGACCAGTCGACGAAGCGGATGTAGATGCCTCCGCGATTGACGCCACCGCCACCGCCGCCGCCACCGCCGCCACCGACCACGCTGGTGTAATTGTCGATTTCCGGAATCCCGGCGAGGATCTGCTCGACCTGGCGCTGGTACTGGTCGGTGAAGGCCAGGGTGGCGCCCTCGGGGCCGGTGAGGGAGATCTGGATCTGGCCGCGATCTTCGGGCGGGACGAACTCGACCTTGAGCTTGGTGAACACCAGCACCGCCGCCGCGACCAGGACACCGGTCCCCGTGAGCATCGCGATCCGGTGCCCCAGGACCCATTCGAGGGCGCGCTCGTACCTGGTGGTCACTCCCTTGAGGGCATGCTCCAGTGTGTTGGCGAGCTTGCTGTGCCGGGTCGGGACCCGCAGGATCTTGGCGCAGAGCATCGGGGTGAGCGTCAGCGCCACGAACCCGGAGATGGCGACCGCCGCCGCGACCGCGATGCCGAACTCCTTGAAAAGTCGCCCGGTGCTGCCGGTGAGAAACGCCAACGGCGTAAACACCGCGATGAGCGAGATGGTGGTGGCGATGACCGCGAACGCGATCTCCCGCGTGCCGTTGACGGCGGCGATCTCGGGTGAGTCGCCCAGCTCCTCCTGGTGCCGGAAGGCATTCTCCAGCACGATGATGGCATCGTCCACCACGATGCCGATGGCAAGCGTGAGGGCCAGGAGGGTGAGGTTGTTGATCGAGAAGTCCAGCGCGTACATCACCGCGAAGGTGGCCACGATCGAGGCGGGGATGGCGAGGCCGGGAATGATCGTCGCGCGGATGTTTCGGAGAAACAGGAAGATGATGAGGACGACCAGGCCACCGGCCAGGAAAAGGGTCTCTTCCGCCTCCTTGATGGAGCGCTTCACGTAGATCGACTGGTCGTAGCCCAGCGACGCCTTCACCCCGGGAGGCAGGGCCGCCTGCAGCTGGGGCATCGCGGCGCGCACCGCGTCGGCCACATCCACCAGGTTGGACTTGGACTGGCGCACCAGGGAGAGTCCCACCGCGGGCCGGCCATTGAAGCGGAAGAAGCTCCGATCGTCTTCGGCGCCCAGCTCCACCCGGGCGATGTCGCCCAGCTTGACCACCTGCCCGCCCTCGTTGGACACCACCATGGCGGAGAATTCCTCGGGGGTGCGGAGCTCGCCGAGAGAGCGGACCGAGAACTCGCGCCGTTCCGATTCGATCCGGCCGGCCGGGATCTCCACGTTCCGGCTCTGGATGGCGCTGGTCACGTCCTGCACGGTCAGGCCATGGGCGGCGAGCGCGCTGACCGACAGCCAGATCCGCATGGCGTAGCGACGTTCTCCGCGGATTTCGGCGCGGG
>DASYPZ010000210.1:0-2627 GCA_036006105.1 Gemmatimonadales bacterium
AACGGTGCTCCTCCAGCTTCGACACCATGGCGAAATTGGCGCCGGTGAACACCAGCGCCGGCTGATACTGCGCGACCCGAAACCGCCGGACGATCAGGTCTGCGGTGCCGCTGTCGAGCGGCACGATGCCGCGGAGCCGTCCCAGGACCGCGCGCATCGTATCGACCGAGGGGGCAAACAGCTTGACGGTATACCCCGGCACATTGTCCGCGATGACCTGCTTGTTGCGGTCGAGAATCGCGCCCCGGGGTGCCAGGAGCGGCACCTGGCGGAGCCGGTTCTTCTCCGACTGCATCTTGTAGTCCTCGTAGCCGACCACCTGGGCCCGGAAGAAGGCTCCCGCCAGGAGCAGGAAGGTCACGCCGAGGACGGCGCGGGTTATCGCCGATCGGTCACGGAGCCGTTCGCCCGGGGTGCTCACGACTCGATCCTGATGGCGAACCAGTCACCCAGCGCCAGCAGCAGGAAGATGCCCGCGGCGGCGGTGGAGAGGGCCTGCAGCGGCGCCCAGACCAGCAGGCCGCTCGACAATTGCCCGGAGGGGGTGTTGCTGGCCAGGAGGATGATCGCGTTGCGAAGCCAGACGCCCCCGGCGAAGAGGCCGGCGTTGACCAGCACGTTGTCGGGAAAGAACACCGCGCGACCCCAGGCTGCGAGGTAGGCCACGATGGTGTTGGCCAGCGCGCCGGAACCCAGCGACGCCGGGGTCAGGGCATCGCTCACCATTCCGAAGACGAACCCGGCTACCGCGGCGAATCCGGGCCGGGCGCGGATGGCCACCATCATGAGCGCGAGAAAGAGGAAGTCGGGAGCCGCCCGCCCGTCGAAGATCCTGGGACGCACATAGAAGTGGAGCGCCAGGAGCAGCAGGAAGCCGAGATAGATCCGGCCCTCTCCGCGACGCGGGGTCACGGCACGGCCGCCGGCGCGGGTGTCCGCACGATCAGCGCGTGCGCCACGTGGCCGGGGTTGGCCAGCGGCGCCAGACGATAGACCCGCTCGTACCCCAGCTCCTCCCGGCGCACCCCCGCCACCCGGCCGATCGGCACGCCTTTCGGATACACTCCCCCGAGTCCCGAGGTCATCACCAGCGCCCCGGTGGCCACCGTGTCGCGGTAGGCCACGCCGCGAAACTCGAGAAACGTTTCGCTCGCGTCGGTGTT
Organism: Gemmatimonadales bacterium; assembly: GCA_036006105.1. Classification (GTDB taxonomy): domain Bacteria; phylum Gemmatimonadota; class Gemmatimonadetes; order Gemmatimonadales; family GWC2-71-9; genus JABFSM01. Next base: position 1,164 of record DASYPZ010000210.1, read on the forward strand.
GGAGGAGGGGGCCACGATGCCGAGCGCGGAACCGTCCTCGGTGACCGCGCTGACCCGGAAATCGGGATGGGCCCAGGTCATGGCGACCGAGGTTCGGACGCCGACGCTCACCAGCACCCCGAGCAGGCCTTCCGGGGAGACCACCGGATCGCCGGTCCGGACACCACTCGCGGCGCCGACCCCGAGCAGCAGGGTGCGGCCGTCGGTAGGCGCACTCTGGTGCAGCACCTCCGCGGGCACCGAGCTCGACACGGTTCGGGCGCGGAGCTCGAGCAGGGCGCGCAGCCGGGCATTCTCGGCCGTCAGCGCCGCCACCGACTGGGAGGCGAGTGCCACCGAGTCGCGTTCGGCCTGGACCGCCTGGAACCGGCTGCGGCTGGTGCGGCCCTCCGCGGCCTGGCGCTGAATCCAGAGCAGCGGAGACAACACCGTGTCCCGCAGCCCCGCCGCCACCTGCTGGCTCCAGCGGTCCGGAAGCGCGATGGCCACGATGGACAGCAGCAGACAGGCCAGGAAAAGGAGGGTGTCGCTCCGTGAGGTGGCGCGGCCCGGAGCCCGGATCATGTCAGGAGGTGAGAACGCTCCGATACTTTTCGTAGTCGTCGAGAATGCGGCCGGTACCGCGCACGACGCAGGTGAGCGGGTCTTCGTCGACGTGAATCGGCAGTCCGGTTTCCTGCTGCAGCAGGAGGTCAAGCCCGCGGATCAGCGCGCCGCCCCCGGTCATGATGATGCCCCGGTCCACGATATCGCTGGCCAGCTCCGGCGGGGTGATTTCCAGGGCGCGCCGAACCGCATCGACCACCTGCTGGATCGGCTCCTGAATCGCCTCGCGAATCTCGCTGGAGTGCACCCGAACGGTCTTGGGAATACCGGAGACCAGATCGCGGCCCTTCACCTCCATCTCCCGCTCCTCGCCGGTGGGATACGCCGAGCCGATCTTGATCTTGATGGCTTCGGCGGTCGGTTCGCCCACCAGGAGGTTGTAGTTCTTGCGCATGAATTGCACGATCGCCTGATCGAGCTCGTCGCCACCGGTACGGATCGAGGTATCCGAGACGATACCGGAGAGCGCGATGACGGCGATTTCCGTAGTGCCGCCGCCGATGTCGATCACCATGTTGCCGGTCGGCGTCTCGACCGGCAGCCCCACGCCGATGGCGGCGGCCATGGGCTCCGCCACCATGAGCACCTGCTTGGCGCCGGCGGTTTCCGCGGAGTCCCGCACCGCGCGGCGCTCGACTTCGGTAATCCCCGAGGGAACGCACACGATGACCCGCGGCTTTACCCGGAAGAGGTGCTTGTCGATGATGGTCTTGAGAAAGTAGCGCAGCATTTTTTCGGTCACATCGAAGTCGGCGATCACGCCGTCCTTGAGCGGCCGAACCGCGATAATGCCCTCCGGCGTCCGGCCCAGCATGCGTTTCGCTTCGAGTCCGATGCCTTTGATCTTCCCGGTGGAGC
>DASYPZ010000211.1:0-5034 GCA_036006105.1 Gemmatimonadales bacterium
GTGCTCACGGCCATTCGCTCGTCCACCCATCCGCTGGTCATCGGCGACGCCAACAACACCAAGCTCCTGGAAGCGGCGTCGGTGATGCTGGAGGGTGTGGTATTCGCGAACATCGCGGTCAACTACGATAAGGGCTTCTACGTCACCGAGAAGACCGACATCTCCAACCCCGCCGGCCTGCCGTTCCGGCCCCGGGCGGAATTGCGCGACTCGGCCATTTCGACCTTCAATCAGGCCATTGCGCTGTTCAGCACCGCGGGCGTGCCCGACTCGCCCGAGGCCTGGACCGGAGTCATCAGCGGCATTTCCTACACTCCGGCGCAGTGGATCAAGCTGATTCGCACCATGCAGGCCGAGCTGCTGGTGGACTTCCCGCGGGACGCGGCGGAGAACGCCACCGTCGACTGGGCCCAGGTGGCAACGTTCGCCTCCCAGGGCTTGAGCTCGGGCACGTCGGAGGACTTCAGCTTCTTCCAGGATCTCACCAACCTGGCGGACAACATCAAGCAGTTCGGCTTGAACGGCTTCCTCCGGATCCATACCAAGGTCGCCAACCTGGTCACCGGCGGCTATCCGCCGGCGCTGGGGTCGGTCCCACCGATGCAGAAAGTCTACCCTGGCGCGCCGGAGCCGCAGCCCAACTCTGCCGACAAGCGGGTGGGCGACGGCACCTGGGGTCCGGATGACAACTTCAACGGTGCCGCCACCAAGGCGGAAGATGCCGGGGCCGGTACTGACTTCGCCTGGTCGCCGCAGGAAGTTTTCCGTCCGGTGCGCGGCGCCTATCACCAGTCGAGCCTGATCCACATCCGGTACTCCTACCTCGCCTCCACCGGCAGCGGCCTGCCTTCGGAGAACGGGCAGGGCGTGGATCCGTTCTACCCCGCCACCGCCAACGATCTGTTCTGGGCGGAGGGCCTGCTCCGCAGCGGCGGCAGTGCGACCCAGGCGGCGGCGCTGATCAACAAGACCCGGGTCGGCCGGGGCGGCTTGCCCGCGCTGACCGGCGGCGAAGGCCTGCCGGCGCTGCTCCTGGCGCTGCAGTACGAGCAGGAAGTCGAGGAAATCGGGTTCTCCTCCACGGCGTTCTACAACCGGCGCCGCGGGACCCCCGAAGGCTGGACGCTTGCCGCGCCCTGCCCGTCGATCAACTGCCTGTATCCCGCGACGCCGCGTCAGATGCCGGTCCCGGCCAAGGAGCTGTCGGTCCTCGGTCAGGCGGTCTACACCTTTGGTGGCGCCGCCGCACCGGATTTCTCGCCGAGCCTTGCGAGCGGCAGCGGCATGTTCAAGCCGGCACCTCAGGTATCGGGCAGGGTGTTCCGAAGCGGGGCCCAACGGAAGCAATAGCCCGCCATAACACGCTGGAATAGCAAACGGGCGCTCCCTCGGGGGCGCCCGTTTCGCATGCCGGCAGCCGTTTATACCGCCCGCGCCACGATGGCGTGCTCCTGCGCCAGCAGCTGCAGTTTCCGTTTCTTGCCCCAGCGGTAGCCGCCCGCCGCTCCGCCGGCGGTCACCACCCGATGACAGGGAATCACCAGGGCCACCGGGTTGGTGGCGCAGGCCCGGGCCACCGCGCGGGCCGCACCGGGAGCCCCGATCCGCTCGGCGACCCCGCCGTAGGATCGGGTCTGGCCGTAAGGGATCTCCCGCAGCGCCTGCCACACCCGGTGCTGAAACGGCGTGCCGGCCAGGTCCAGCGGCACGTCCACCGTGGTCTGCTTGCCGGCCAGATGCTGGACCACCGCGCCCACCCAGGCTCGGAGCTGCGGATCACCGGCGGGAACTCGCACCCTCTCCGCCCGGGGGAATTCTTCCCGGAGCGCCGCTTCCATGGCCGCCTCGCTGCCGGCCATGATGACCGCACACACCCCGCGCGCCGTGGCGGCCACCAGCACCCGTGCCAGAGCGGTGGGCGCTGTGGCGAAACGGATCTGCACTCCGCTCCCGCCCTGGCGATACTCCGCCGGCGTCATCCCGATCCCGGTACCGGTCCGGGAATACACACTGGCGCTCGAGCCGAAGCCCGCCGCGTAAGTGGCCCGGGTGACCGACGCGCCGGAGCGGAGCTGGGATTTGAACTGCTCCATCCGCCGCGCGTCGCCGTAGGACTTGGGTGACACCCCGACCGCGCGCTTGAACACCCGCTGCAGGTGATGCGGGCTCATCCCCACCAGCATCGCCAGCTCGGTCAGGGAGACCCGGCGGTCCCGGTGCGCATCGATGTGGGCCCGGGCCCGCGACACCGCGAGCTCGGCGGCGCTCGATCCCCCGCTGCGCGGCCGGCACCGCTTGCATTCCCGAAAGCCCGCGGCCTCCGCCTCCTGCGGGGTGGCGTAGAACGTGACGTTGACCCGGAGCGGCCGCCGCGAGGCACAGGAAGGCTTGCAGTAGACGCCGGTGGTGCGCACACCGTAATACAGCGTGCCGTCCCGCCGCGCGTCGCGCCGCAGCACCGCGCGCCAGGCCGCCGCATCTCCGGGGCGGTCGCCGGGCACGGGCTCGGCTTCGGTGTGGGGCATGGTGGAATCGATCATGGTTCAGGATAGCTCGATTGCGCGGCTATAACCATTCGATTCTTGCGATCAAACTCCGCGTCTGGATCGATCCTCCCTAGTTGGGCGGCGTGTACCGGAAGACGTGCTTTCCCACCGCCACCGCGGCACCATTGCTCAGGATCCGGAACCGGTTGATGGCCTCGTCCCCCGCCCAGGCCACCTTCTGCCAGCTGGTGCCGCCGTCGGCCGTTTCGAATGCCCCGGTTTCTCCGCCGATCCATCCCAGCGTGGGCGATACGAACCCGGCCCCGCTGAACCCAAGCTCGGTCGTGACCACGGGCAGCTCTGACCACGTCAGCCCGCCATCGGTCGTCTTGATGGTCACATGGTCGGCCCCGCCACCCTGGGTCGCGACGTAGCCGATCAGCGGCGTGGGGAACGAGATCTTCCAGGCCCAGTGGCCGGTGGTGCTGCCGACATACCGCTCGCTCCAGGTGGCTCCCCCATCGCTGGTCATGATCACCACGGTGCGCGAGGAAGCCTGTTCCGCCGGGGTGTTCCCCACCCCTCGGCCGCCCACCACCAGCCCGTGCAGTTGATCGAAGAAATACACGTCGACCGCGCCGGTCAGCAGGGGAGCCAGGTTCATCGAGTGCCAGGTCACTCCACCGTCGGTCGTCTTGATGAAGATGGCGGGCCCGTTCCAGCGGCCCACGCCATACACCGTCGACGCGTCCACCTTCCAGAGGCCGCAGATCCCGACCGGCTCCGGGCCGATGATCTGGGTGGAGATGTCGGTGAAAGTGCGGCCGCCGTCGAGGGTCTCCCAGAAGGCACGATGGGGAACCGGATTGAAGAAGTTGATATCACCGACCCAGCCGTGAGTCGGCGTGATGAAGGTGACGGAACGAAACGCCTGTGCGCCATTATTGGGCGACGTGTGCCGAACGTCCCAGGTGGTGCCACCATCCGCGGTATGGTAGACGTCGCCCGGAATCCCCACCACCCAGCCCTCGTCCTTGGTCAGGAACCAGGTGTCCATGAAATGTTGCCCCGGACTTTCCGGCCCGGCATTCACCATGGCCCAGCCTGGTGCGGCGGGCGGCGGCGGAGGTGGAGGCGGAGGGCCCGCGGGAGCATCGGAGTGACATCCGGCCAATCCGGCCGCCAGCGCGCTCAGTGTAACCCGGACGACACCCCGCAGCCAGGCAGTCATTGTGTGCCTCGATTGGTCCGGGAGACCTCGGCCCTCGCGTACCTCCCTCTCGCAGGTCTCACGCCACCCGCAGGCCACACGGGTCTGTTGATACGAAAGCACTTACCGATCAGAGGGGAAGCCGGAGCGTGTCGCAGTGACACGAACGCCAATCGACGACGCGCGTGGCCGAAATGCGATCATCCTCTACATGGCGCAGGTCACAGCGAAGCTTTGCCCTCCATCGAGTTATTTGGCGAGCATCGTTGCGGCCACCATGGCGAGCACGTTGCTGAAGGCGTGAGCCGCGATGGGCTCCAGGGCGGAACGTCGCCGCAAATAGACCAGCCCGAAGACCAGCCCCGACACCGCGACCGAGACCGCGCTGCCGACGCCCTGATAGAGGTGGCCGACGCCGAACATCACCGAGGTCAACGCCAGTCCGAGGAAAAGGCCCGGCCGGCCGAGCCACTTTTCGAAGCGGGTGAGCACGAAGATGCGCTGCAGCTCTTCCACAACCCCGCCCCCGAAGATGCCGATCGGCAGAAAGGCCAGGAGATGCGCCGGATCCTTGAAGAACGTGGTGATCGTCGGGCCGGTGGCCGGGGGCGCCGGAATCAGCGCATTCATGACCGCGGTGAAGGCGACATTGAGCCCGACGAACATCGCGAGACCGATGAGCAGCCCGGCGCCGATGCGCCTGGGCCATTGATCACGGCTCACCCCGAGGGCGTCGAACCGCTCGCCTTCCAGACGGAGCAGGAGGAAGATGACGGCGAGGACGACGAGCTTGACCAGCACGACGCCCAGCACCAGCTCGCGAAATGTGGCGGGCACCTGCTGATCGGCGAAACCGGTGATAAGGTCGCGGATCCAGCTCAGGAAGATGACCCCCAGGGCAACACCCAGGGTGGTACGCTTGGACAGGGTCACGCGATCTCCTTCCTCACGGTAAATGGCCTGTCACCGGGAGCGCGCGCGATGGTGACTCACCACGCTACGGGAGAAGCGCGGACGAGTTGCAGAGGACTGGACCGCCGGGGGGAACCGGTTCGGCTGAACAGCGGCGGGATCAGGGCGGCGAAGCGATGGTCTTGCGAATCCAGGCGAGGTAGTCCGACACGCGAGTGAAGTGGTCGACCGCGCCGTAGGTCCCGGGCCCGTTGGCGCCGTCATAACCCGCCGAGCTGATCCCCGCTACATAGATGGTGGATCCCTGGCCAAGCAATGCGGGGCCACCGCTGTCCCCGCGTCCCGGCGCACCGGCCAGCTTCTCGCCCTTGGGCGGCGCGTCAAACCGGAAGACCAGCCGTCCCCCATCGACACCGACGACTCGGC
>DASYPZ010000212.1:0-7607 GCA_036006105.1 Gemmatimonadales bacterium
TGGCCATGAAGCGCACCGGCGATACCTGCTGGGCGAGATCGGCATCGAGGGTCATGACGTCCTCGACCGGCTCGTCGGGATCCACCGTGCGCGCCACCGCCTTGAGGGTCGCGGCCGCGGTCGCCTCGTCCCCATGAAAGCGGATCATCACCCGGAACGGGCGGGCCGAGTCCTGGGCCAGAGCGGTGTAGAGCAGCGGGATGGCGCCCCGGCCGAACGGATGGCTGTCGACGTCGCGGGCAACGCCCACGACCGTGAGCCAGGGCCCGCCCTCGTCGATCTTGAGACGCTTGCCGAGCGCCGATTGGCCGGGCCAGAACAATGCGGCCGTTTTTTCATTGACGACCACCGCGGGCGGGGCCGCCGGACCATCGGACCCGGCGATGGCGCGCCCGCTCACCAGGGGAATCTCCATGACCCGGAAGTAGTCCGGCGCCACCGCGTTCCCGTGCCCGGGTCCCTGCCCCATCGGCACCGGCGCCGCGGCGCCCTCGAGCCTGATCCGGGTATCGTGGCCGACGAATGCATTCAGAAACACCGGACGCTCGATGGTGGCCGCCTCGACCATCGGCTGGACCCGGAGCCGTTCGAGGAGCTGCTCCTCGAGCAGCCGGATCTGCGCCGGATCCTGGTAGCGTGGCGCCGAGAGCTGCATCCGTGCCGTGAGCACGCCATGCGGGTTGTATCCGAGGTCCGTCGTTCGGCTTTCGACCAGGAACGATTTGATCATCAGCCCCGCGCCGGCGAGCAGGACAATCGCCAGCGCGATCTGCGCGACCGCGAGCGCCCCGCGGAGGCGACCGTCGCGCCGGCCGGCCGTGGTCGCGGGCGCACCGGTCTTGAGGGTCTCCTGGAGGTCGATCCGGGAGGCCCGCAGGGCGGGACCGATGCCGAACGCGATCCCCGTGGCGAGGGACACCGCAAAGGTGTAGAGGAGGAATCGCCAATCGGTGCCGAGCCGGATCCAGAACGGCATGGCGGTGTTGACCAATCCGCTCACGTAGCGGACGCCCCAGAACGACAGCAGCAGGCCCACGGCGCCGCCGGCGAGACCCAGCAGGGTCGATTCGGCGAGCAGGTGTCCGGCGATCCGGGCGCGGCTGGCCCCCAGGGCCACTCGGACCGCCAGCTCGCGGGCCCGTGAGGTGGCGCGAACCAGCAGGAGGTTGGCGAGGTTGGCGCAGGCGATCAGCAGCACGAATCCGGACGCGCCCAGCGCCAGGAGAAACGCCTCCCCGCTGGTGTCGTTCGAAATGTTGTGCTTCAGCGGTCCGACCCGGGCGACCCAGCCGTGGTAGGTCACCGAATCCCGCGCCGCCAGCCGGGTCGAAAGACTTGCCATCTCGGCGCCCGCCTGTGCCATGGAGACGCCGGGCTTGAGCCGGCCGACGGTCCCGATCGAGGCGGCGACCCGATCGCTGCTGGAAGTGATCGAGGCCTCTCCGGCCATCGGCAGCCATAGCGCGGCAAACTCCGGGAACGCAAAGCGGGGAGGCATGACACCGACAATGGTCCGGGGAACTCCGTTGAGCCGGACCGTTCGCCCGATGACCGCCGTGTCGCCCCCGTACCGGCGCAGCCAGAGTCCGTAGCCAAGGAGCAGCACCGGAGGTGCTCCGGGAACATCGTCGGCGGTCGTGAATCCGCGACCCAGCACCGGCGTCACCCCGAGAATGGAGAAGAGGCCGGCGCTGACGGCCGCGCCGCCGACCCGCTCCGGCTCCCCCTCACCCGCGAGCGCGAAGGCGTCTTCGCGGTAGGCACCGAGTGCCGTGAAGCTGCCGGCGTTGCGGCGCCAGAATTGAAAGGTGGGATAGGCGGTGCCGACGCCGCAGCCTGCGCAGAGCTCCTGCGGGTTGTCTTCGCTCACGTCCATCAGCCGCTCGGGCTCGGGAAAGGGGAGCGGCCGAAACTCGATGGCGTTGACGAAGTTGAAGATGGTGGCGTTGGCGCCGATGCCCAGGCCCAGCGAAACCACCGCCACGGCCACGAGCCCGGGCGCTCGGGCCAGGGATCGCGCGGCGTGCTGGAGCTCCGAGAGAAGGCGCATGGTCGGGAGAAAGAAAAGAGGGCGGGGAGCAGAGAGCGGGATGCGGGAATAAACGACTCACCGCGCTCCGCCTCCCGCTCCCCGCCCCCTCGTTTCCTAGTGGTGCACGTCGACCCGGCCGCCGCTGGCTTCCTCTTCCACCACCTTGCCGTCGAACAGCTTCACTTCCCGGTCCGCCCACTTGGCATAGCGCGGATCGTGGGTCACCATGCAGATCGTGGCGCCGCCGCGATGCAGCTCGCGGAGCAGCTCCATGACCGCCTCGCCGTTCTGGGAGTCGAGGTTTCCGGTCGGCTCGTCCGCCAGGAGGATGGCGGGCTCGCCGGCAACGGCGCGGGCCACCGCGACCCGCTGCTGCTGACCGCCCGACAGCTGGGACGGATAGTGCTTCATCCGGTGCGCCATCCCGACCCGTTCCAGGGCGCTGGTCACCCGCTGCTGCCGCTCCGAGGAGGGCATCCCGCGATAGGTGAGCGGCAGCTCGACGTTCTCGTACACGGTGAGATCGCCGATCAGGTTGAACGCCTGGAAAATGAAGCCGATCTGGCGATTCCGGACCCGGGCCCGCTCCGAGGGCGTGAGACTTTCGACCGAGTGCCCCGCCAGCGTGTAGGTGCCCCCGCTCGGCGTGTCCAGCAGGCCCAGGATGGAGAGCAGCGTCGTCTTACCGCAGCCGGAGGGCCCGGAGATCGACACGTATTCTCCCTTCATGAGCTGGAGATGGATCTCGGAGAGCGCATGGGTCTCCAGCTCGTCGGTCAGAAAGACCTTCTTGATGCCGTCGAGCTTGATCAGGACTTCGCCGGGCGCCGTGCTCATGTTGGGTTCCTTAGGTCGTTGGGGTTTGACGTTAGGGTTGAGGATCGAGGATCGAGGATTGAGACGGTGACCCCCTCGATCCTCAATCCTCACTCCTGTTCATTGTTTGATACGTACACGGTTCGTATTGTCCCAACGCGACATGTCGGACAGGATGACCACGTCTCCCTTGGCCAGCCCTTCCTTGATTTCCACGCTGTTGACCGAGGTCCGCCCCAGCCGCACCGAGACCTGCTGGGCGTACTTGCCGCCCTCGACCAGCTTGAAGATTCCGATCGTCGCGTCGGTCTGGCCGTAGGGTGGCCGACCGGTGAAGAGCACGTTCTTCATCCGGGCGATTTCGATGACCCCGTCCACGCTCAGGTCGGGCCGGGCGCTGGCCGGGGGGGTGCCGTCGAGGGCCACGTCGACCGTGACGGTGCCCAGAGTGGAGGACGGGTCAATCCGTGAGACGTGCCCGGGCAGGATACCGTTGCGTGTATCGATCGAGGCCTTCTGGCCGATGGACAGGTCCTTGGCCTGGGTTTCGGGGATCCGGAGCACCGCCTTCAGGCGGAGCGGGATCGGGACCACCTTGGCCAGCGTGGCACCGGCCTGGGCGTACTGGCCGATCTGGAGGGGAATCTCCGAGAGCACGCCATGCGTGCCGGCTCGCACGATCATCGACGCCTTGAGCGCGTGCTGGAACTGGGTGATCGACTTGAGCCGGCTCACCTGCTCCTCCTGCACCCGGATCTGCTCGTCGATCGTGTTGGTCATGATCTTGAGCCGCTCTTCCTCGAAATCCACCTGCTTGCCGAGGGCGTCGGCCAGTTCCTGGGCCTTCTGCTGGTCGAGCGGGATGATGAGACCCTTCTTCAAGAGCTCGGCGCCCGATTCCGCGCGGCGCTTGGCATCCAGCCAGGTGGACCGAAGGTTGGCCACCGCCGACGCCTGCGCCAGCTTGTTGCTGTTCAGGCTGGTCCTGAGCTGGACCAGCTGCGATTCGGCATCGGTCTGCTGCCGGTCGGCGTTCAGCGTGGCGATTTCAACGTCGGGATTGACCAGCTCGAGCAGCACCGTATTCGCATCCACAGTCACACCCGGCAACAGGTTGAGCTTTTCCACCCGGCCTGAAGTAACGGCGGTGATCCAGCGGATGTCCTCCGGTACCAGAGTGCCCGGTCCCCGCACCTCCAGGACCATCTCTCCCTGCTCCACGGTATCCAGGTAGATCGTGCCCAGATCAACCGTCGGAGCGGCGGGCTTCAGCTTGCTCAACAGGATCGTGACCACGACCAGCGCCAGGACCCCGACGCCGATCATGATCATCTTCTTCCGGTTCTTTACCGGCTCGCGCTTTATGTCCATGACCCGCACTTATTCGAGGTCGGCAAACTCAAACCACCCTAGCCATGACTAAGGGAAGAGCCATGCCGTCGGGGTTGATTCTCTATCTATCTGTGAATGAATGACTTATGTGCTTCGGACGTCAGCCTGGAAGGACCCGGGTGCGCGGATGTGGGACGCCGAAATCCCAGAAACGGACAGTTCGAATGCCGAAACTCAGTCGGGATGGAATCGCTTCCCCTGACGGGCCATGTCGACCAGACCAGCTGCGGGCGTGAAGCGAGGACCGTGGGCGGCGGCCAGACCCTCGAGCGTCTGGACCACGCGAGTAGCACCGAGCATGTCGATGTAGCGAAGCGGGCCACCCCGGAAGGGGGGGTAGCCGATGCCGAATATCGCGCCCACATCCCCGTCGCGAGGGGAGCGCACCACCCCCTCCGCGGCGGCCATGGCGGCCTCGTTGAGCATGATGTACACCAGTCGCCGTTCGATGTCACCCGAATCCACCGAGGCCAGCGGGGTAACACCGAGCAGCTTGTAGGCGGCCGGATCGGGGTCGGTCTTGTGACCGTCGTGGTAGAGATAGAACCCTCTCCCGCTCTTCCGTCCCAGGCGGCCGGCTTCGACCATTTTCCCCATGCCGGGGGCGGGATTCATCCGCTCGCCGAAGGCGGCCTGCATGACGCCGCCGGCCTTCTGACCCACGTCAATGCCGACCTCGTCGAGCAGGGCGATGGGCCCGACCGGAAACCCGAACCGGGTCATCGCGGTATCGATGGCTTCGATCGGCACTCCCTCCGACAGGAGCAGGCCGGCCTCGTTGATGTACGGGGAGAGAATCCGGTTCACCCAGAATCCGGGCCGGTCCGCGACCACGATGACCGTCTTCCCCATCCGGCGCCCGAACTGGACCGCCGTCGCGATCGCGACCGGGGCGGTGAGCGCGGTGGGAATGACCTCGAGCAGCGGCATCCGGTCGACCGGCGAGAAGAAATGCATGCCCAGAATCCGCTCCGGATGCTTCGCTCCCTCGGCGATACTTCCGATCGGGATGGTGGAGGTGTTGCTCGCGAGGATCGTCTCGGGGCGCACCGCCTCCTCGAGATCGTGCATCACCCGGCGCTTGACGTCGAGATCCTCGAAGACCGCCTCGATGACCACATCGGCGCGCTCGAACCCGCTGAAGCCCCAGCCACCCGAGAGGAGAGCCGCCTTCCGGTCGTACTCGAAACGGGTGATCCGGCGGCGGGCGAGCTGACCCTTGAGGATTTCGGTGGCGGCCGCCAGTCCTTTCCCGACCCGGGGCAGGTCGGAGTCCTTCAGCCGGGCCTCGACGCCGGCCTGGGCCACCGCCGTGCCGGCAATGCCCGCCCCCATGAAGCCGGCGCCGACAATGCCGAGGCGGCGGACCGGCCGGGGGGATGCGGTGCCGGCGGGAACGCCGTCATCCTTCTTGAGCGAGGTGGTGGCGAAGAAGATCCGTACCAGGTTGCGGGACACCTCGCCCACGGCGAGCTCTCCGAAGAGCTCCGCTTCCTTCCGGAGTCCCGCCTCCATCCCGTGCTCGAGCCCGGTGCGCACCGCCTCCAGCGCGGCCAGCGGCGCGGGATAGTTGCCGCCGGTCTTCTTCAGCACGGTCTTCCTGGCCGTGGTATACACCAGCATGCGGCCCAGCGGATTCCGTTCCAGCAGCAGGCTTCCGCGCTTCTTCCGGTCGGCCGGGCCATTGCGCGCCAGCCGGTCCGCCGCCGCCAGGGCCACTGACCGCAGGATGCTGGGCGGCACCAGCTCGTCGACCAGACCGATCTTGAATGCCTTCGCGGCCCGCTCGGTCTTGCCGGCCAGGATGATGTCGAGGGCGGCCCGCACGCCGATCAGCCGGGGCAGCCGCTGACACCCGCCCGTCCCGGGGAGGACTCCAATCTGGACCTCCGGCAGGCCGATCACCGTCTTGGGAGAATCGGTGGCGATCCGCCAGGCGCAGGCGAGCGAGAGCTCGCAGCCCAGACCCACGCAGGCGCCGTGAATCGCCACCACGATCGGCTTGGGAAAGCGTTCCAGCCGCTCGATCATCTCCTGGCCGGACCGGGCGAGTGCGGCGCCCTCCGCCGCGCTCGCGACTCGCATGAATTCCTCGATGTCGGCGCCGGCGACGAAGTTGTCCGGCTTGCCGGAGATCAGCACCACCGCCCGGGCCGACGGATCGTTCCTGATGTGCTCCAGCAGGTCCTCGAGCTCGGTGCTGATCGGTGTACCCAGCACGTTGACCGATGCGCCGGGGACGTCGATGGTGATGATGGCGATCCCATCGGTCTGGCTCAGGGTGAAGGCGCTCACGAGATCCGCTCCAGCACCATGGCCAGCCCCATCCCGCCCTGCGCGCAGATCGAGATCAGGCCGAACTGTACCGCCCGCCGCTGCATCTCGTTGGCCATCGTGGTCACCAGCCGCGCACCGGTGGCCCCGAACGGATGTCCGATGGCGATCGAGCCGCCCATGACGTTGGTGATGTTCCAGTCCACCTCCCCGATCGGCTGGGATCGGCCCAGCCGCTCGGCCCACGACTTGGAGCCCCAGGCCTGCACGTTGGAGAGCACCTGGGCCGCAAAGGCCTCATGGATCTCCACCAGGCCCAGCTCCTTCCAGCCGATGCCGGCGCGGTCCAGCGCCTTCGGGACCGCGTAGGCGGGACCCATGAGCAGCTGCCATCCGGGGTCGACGGCGGCCACCGCGTAGCTCCGGATCGTCACCAGCGGGCGATATCCCAGGGCCCGGGCCTTTTCCTCGGACATCATGAGCACCACCGAGGCCCCGTCGGTGAGCGGGGAGGAGTTCCCGGCGGTCACCGAGCCATACCGGCGATCGAATACCGGCCGCAGCTGAGCCAGCGCCTCGAGGCTGGTGTCGGTCCGGATCCCGTTGTCGCTCTCGCTGATCTGATCCATCGCCGCGCCGCCGAACCAGGGCGCGATTTCCGCCGTCAGCCGGCCGTCGGCCGTGCCGGCCGCGGCCCGCTGATGCGAGAGCAGCGCCAGCCGGTCCTGGGCGTCCCGGGAGATCCCGTTTTCCTTGGCCATCTTCTCGGCCGACTGGCCCATCGATTCGCCGGTCGACGGCTCGGCGATAGCGGGGGCCACGGGCTTGAGGTCGCGGAGCCGGACCCGGGAAAAGGCGCCGAGTCTGGCGCCCAGAGATTTGGCCTTGCTCGCCGCCATGAGAATGCGGCTGAACTGCCGGGAGTGGAGAATCGGAATGTCGGACAGCGATTCCACGCCGCCGGCCAGGATGACCCCGGCGTGGCCCATCAGGATCTGGTCGTGAGCGTTGGTGATCGCCTGGCCGGCGGAGGCGCAGGCGCGGTTGAGGCTGTAGGCCGGAATGGTCCGGGGAAACTGGGGAAGCAGCGACA
>DASYPZ010000213.1:0-2506 GCA_036006105.1 Gemmatimonadales bacterium
ATCGCGAAAAGCGGCCCAGGCTCGGGGAACCGCCCGAGTGGTAACCGTGTCGACACATATCCAAACGACCCAGATCGAGAGCCACCCATGACCTTCGCCCGTCGCCCTGGAATCTGGACCGCACTACTCATGCTGACCGCGTGCGCGCACTCGGCGGGCCCGCGAGAGCCGGCACCCGTCGTCCCCGCTCCGGCAGCTCCCCCATCGGGAGGCCAGGCTCCGGCAACCGGAGCGCCGGCCGGTGTGCGCCCCGCCGGGCAGCAGGACAGCGCTCAGCGGCAAGGGGAGCCAAGTCCTCGCCCGTACAACCGCGTGATTACGGCAGAGGCCAGGAGCCGGGACGGGCTCTTCAAGACCCACCGGATCGGCAGCCGGCTCTACTTCGAGATTCCCCGCACGGCACTCAACAAGGAAATGCTCCTGGTCACCCGCACGGCCCGCGTGCCGGTGAATCAAGGGTACGGCGGACTGCAGGCCGCCCAGAATCTGGTGGTCAAATGGGAGCGGCGCGACAATCGGGTGCTGGTCCGTACCGTGTCGTATGAGACCGTGGCCGACTCGACCACGCCGATCTATCGCGCGGTGCGAAACTCGAACAACGATGTGATCATCGCCGCCTTCAACGTCGAGGCGTACGGGCCGGACAGCGCCGCGGTGATCGAGGTGAGCCGGCTCTACACCGCTCCGCCACCGGAGCTGGTGCCGGCGGCTCGATCGCGCACCCCTCCGGATCCCAGCCGGTCATTCATCGAACGGGTGCTGTCGTTCCCGACCAACATCGATGTCGAGGCCTCGCTGACCTACCCGCCACCCCCAGCCACGCCAGGCGGTCCGGCGACCCCGGGACCCGGCGGCTTCGGACAAGCCCCGCCCACCGGCACGGCGACGATCGTCATGCACTGGAGCATGATCACGCTGCCCGAGCGGCCGATGCTCCCGCGGCTCGCCGACAAGCGGATCGGGTTTTTCACCATCAACATGCTGGACTACGGCCGTCCCGAGCAGCGCGCGGAGACCCGAGAGTACATCGTCCGCTGGCGGCTGGAGAAGAAAGACCCGGCCGCCGCCATCTCGGAACCAGTCAAGCCGATTACCTACTATGTGGATCCCAACACTCCGGAGTGGCTCAAGCCCTGGGTCCGCAAAGCCATCGAAGACTGGCAACCGGCCTTCGAGGCCGCCGGATTCCGCCGGGCCATCGTCGCTGCCGACGCCCCCACGCCGGCGCAGGACCCCGACTGGGCGCCGGAGGACGCGCGGTACTCGGTGATTCGCTGGTTCCCCTCCACGGTGGAAAACGCTACCGGCCCCAACGTGCACGACCCCCGGACCGGAGAGATCATCGAGTCGGACATTTACATGTATCACAACATCATGAACCTGCAGCGCTCCTGGTACTTCACCCAGGTCGGCCACCTCGATCCGCGGGCCCGCATGTGGCCCTACCCGGATTCTCTCATGGGGCGGCTGGTCGAGTTCGTCGTCGTGCACGAGATCGGCCACACGCTGGGCTACCAGCACGACCAGAAGGGAAGCTCGACGTATCCGGTGGATTCCCTCCGCAAGCCGAGCTGGGTCGCCCGGATGGGGCACTCACCCTCGATCATGGACTACTCGCGTTTCAACTACGTGGCCCAACCGGAAGACCACATCCCGCTGGCGGACCTGATTCCCCGCATCGGTCCCTGGGATGTTTACACCACCAAGTGGGGCTATACGCCCATTCCCGAGGCGCACACGTCGGACGAGGAGTGGACGACACTCGACCGGTGGTCGCGCCAGCAGGACTCGATTCCCTGGTACCGCTTCAACCTTTCCGACTCGCGCGGGGCGGACCCCGGCGATCAGAGCGAGGCGGTAGGCGACGGGGATCCCGTGAAAGCAACCGGGTGGGGCCTCAAGAGCATCAAGCAGACCGTCCCGCTGTTGGTGCCCGCGGCCGTGCACCGGGGACACGACTACGATGACCTGGCCGAACTGTATGGGCGGCTCATCAACCAGTGGGCCACCGAGATGCGCCACGTCACCATTGTGGTGGGAGGCGCGGACGCCCAGGAGAAGTATGCCGGTCAGGCCGGGCCGCGCTATCGCCCCTGGCCCCGGGCCCGGCAAAAGGATGCGGTCCGGTTTCTCAACGACAACGCCTTCGCGACGCCCACGTTCTTTCTGACCGACAGCATTCTGCGTGTGATCGAGGTCGAGGGTGCCCTTCGCCGGGTGAACCAGGCACAGGCCACCGTCCTGACCGCGCTGTGGAACGACCGGCGGCTCGAGCGGATCGATGAGTTCGACGCGCTGTCTAGACCGGGTGAGGGGTACGGACTGACGGAGTTCCTCGCCGACGTGCGCGGTGGGATCTGGCGCGAGCTCGGTTCCTCCGCCGTCACCATCGATCCATTCCGACGCGAGCTGCAGCGGAGCTACCTGACCCAGGCGGCTGCCAAGGTGAATCCCCCGCCGTTCATCCCCCCACCCGGGATTCCGCCCCAATTCCTGGCCCAGCTCC
>DASYPZ010000214.1:0-2358 GCA_036006105.1 Gemmatimonadales bacterium
AGTCCGCTTCCGTCGCTACGTCGCTTTGGGCGACAGCTCGACGGAAGGACTCGACGATCCCGATGGACGGGGCGGCTTTCGGGGTTGGTCCACTCGGCTCGCCGAGCGCATCGCCGCCGGACAGGGCGGGCTTCTCTATGCCAACCTGGCCGTGCGGGGCTACACCACCCGCCGGATTCTCGAAACCCAGCTGCACCCCGCGTTGGCCATGCAGCCGGACCTGGTGACGCTGTTCTCGGGAACCAATGACGTGGTGTGTCGGAGATTCGACGCCCACCAGGTGGGTGAGGACGTCGGGATCATGCAGCGGGCCCTGATCGGTCAGGGCGCCAGGTTGCTGACCTTCACCCTCCCGGATTTGACCCTGGTGATGCCGGCCGCGCGGTGGTTTGCTCCGAGAGTGCAGCAGCTCAACGAGGTTTTGCGGGAGACTTCGAGGCGGACCGGTGCGGTCCTCGTGGATCTGGCCGCCTGCCCGGTGGCGTGTGACCCGCGGCTCTGGAGTGAAGACCGGCTCCACGCCAATGCCCTGGGGCACGAGCGGATCGCCGCGGCCCTCGCGGAAGCGCTCGAGCTGCCCGGGTCCGACCGCTCCTGGGCCGAACCGCTCCCTCCCTCTCCGGCCGGGTCGTTCACGGCCCGGGTTCAGTCCGACCTGCGGTGGTTCCGCCAGTACTTCCTGCCCTGGATCTGGCGCCAGCTCAACGGGCGGAGCCTGGGCGACGGCCGCACCGCCACCAGACCGGAGCTCGGGCCGGTCGCCTGAGCCTCCCCACCATTTCCTGACATGAGGCCGCCTCGCGCCGACCCCGGTTGGCGCGATACCTTCGTAGGGTCAGTGCCCGCCCCGCGGCGCCGCCGTAGCCCTCGACTCGAGGTTCGCATGCAGCTTCGCCTGACGATCGCCCTGGTGGTGATGCTCCCGGCGGCCCTCGCGGCCCAGACGCCGGGCAAGTTTCCGCCCGACTCCCTGGTCAATGTGAAGGTGATTCCCAAGTCCACCCCGGTCCGGGACGTGATCGGAAGGATGCGGAACTTCACCTCCTACCTGGGCGTGCGCTGTCCCTTCTGCCACGTCGGCGAAGAGGGTCGTCCGCTGTCGGAATTCGATTTTGCGAGCGACAAGAAGCGCACCAAGCTGGTGGCGCGGCAGATGATGCTGATGGTGGAGGAGATCAACCGGCGGCTCGACACCATCCCCGATCCGACCGCGGTCGGACTCCAGGTGACCTGTGCGACCTGTCACCACGGGGTCACGATTCCCATGCCCCTCTCCGCCGTCATGGAGCAGGTTGCCAGCTCGGCCGGCGCCGATTCGGCGATCCGAGCCTACAAGGCGCTGCGGGAGAAATACTACGGGGCGGACGCCTACAACTTCGGGGAGTCGTCGCTCAACATCGCCGCGTTCCGCCTGGGGCGGGACGCCAAGTATCCCGAGGCGCTTGCACTGCTGGGCCTCAACGAAGAGTTGTACCCGGGCTCCTCGGCGATGTACGTCTTCCGCGGGAACATCACGCTCATGCAGGGAGACACGGTGGCGGCGGCCAAGGCCTTCCGCGAGGCGGTCCGCCGGGATCCCAAGAACGAGGAGGCCAAGGGAAGGCTCAGGGACATCGGCCAGCAGCCCTAGGTCACCCGGTGCCGGGCGTTCTGGCCTGCAGGCTGGTCTTCACCTCGATCACACCGGATTGGTCCGGTCCGTAGATGCCTCTCGCTTCATCCGACTTGATGAAGTGAATGGACTCGACCTGATCGATCGGAATGCTGCGCAGCTCCGCGACGCCTCCGCGGCGAGCCCCATTGACCACCACGAGAATGCCGTCGCTTGCGCTGGATCCGCCTGCCGGATCTTCGCCGGCCTCCGGTTTACTCGCGGACGATGACATGGCCGTCTCGGACGAGTACGACTTGTGACCGCGAAGAAAACGAGGCCGCAGCTGCTGGACCGCCTCGAACGCGGTCCGGATATCCTTATGTGGCGCGATCTCCTCTTGCGTGAGGAGGTAGGGATCCTTCTTCTGGGCAACCCCGCGGGTTACGCCGACCATACTCAGAGCCGCAATCGCGACCGCGGCACGCATGACAAACGACATGTCGGTATCCTGAACGAGTGCCCCAAGATACCCGGTCGTCTGCTGGCGGGCGGAAAGTGGATCAAAACACGCCGGCTTCGATCCTAGTCGGCTATCACGAACGCGCGCACCGGGAAGGTTCCGAAGCGTCGGATCCTGGGCGGCACCGCGAAGAAGCGCCCGCCTCGTTCCGGCACGGCCTCCAGGCCGCGCAGATGCTCGACGATCGGGATTCCCTCCGCCAGCAGCACCGAATGCACCGGTCGCGCGCCGGTATCGGTGTCGT
>DASYPZ010000215.1:0-4253 GCA_036006105.1 Gemmatimonadales bacterium
TCGGCGGTCAACGCGCTACCCCGCGAGGGATCCAGCGGGTTGTTCACCCGGACCCGCACCGCGCTCGCGGTCAGGGTGGCGAGCAGCCGGCGCTGCCGCAGCTGGTCGATGTCGTTCTCGGTGCAGGCATTGAAGAAGGCGCAGAACGACACATTGTCAGCCTCGGTCCGGCCGTAGGAGAGGCGGTACGTGAGCGACACCGGAATCCGGTTCTGGGTTTCCCGGAGCAGCGTCAGCGAGCCGCCCACGTCTTCCCGCTGGTACACCTTGAATTCGCTCCGCCGCTCCGCGAAGAGCGCCAGGCTGATCGTGTTCGCTGGTGAGATGAAGACCGGCCGGCGGAACGACGTGGAGATATTGTAGTTGAGCTTGATCGAGAACGAATCGGACTTGAGCGCCGAGCAGATCGAGTTGCGGAGCGCCGCGACCAGGGTCGGCGCTCCCACGCCCACCTTGGACGCCTGGGCCGCGACGTCGAAGATCTGGCCATGTCCGAGCGCATTGCGCGCGGTCCAGCCCAGGCCGAGGCGAAAACAGTCGTTGGTGCCGTACCCCACGGTGGAGCGGGCCCGGTGCATCGGGCCGTCTGTGACCAGGATGGTGAGCGGCACCACGCCGGAGCCGGCCACGAAGTGTGCGGTGTCCAGCCGGACCGTCGCGAACCGGAACAGCTCCGAGCGGTACAGATTGCGCTGGCTCTGACCCACCGCGGTGGAGCTGAACGGCCGGCCCGGCGCCGTGGCCAGCAGGGAGCGCACAAACGAGGTGTCCACCGTTTCGGTCCCGGTGACGTGAATCTCCCCAATCACCGAGAGCACTCCCGGCTGGACGTCCAGCGCCACATCGGCGGTGCGCTCCTCGCGGTTCACTTCCCGCTTGCCGAGCAGCACTCGAACTTCGGGGTATCCCAGGTCTTGAAGCCGGGTGGCCAGCGTGTCAGCCGTCGCGAGCAGCAGCGTCCGGTCGAAGGGCTGACCTTCGCGCAGCGGGAGTGCCACGGTCACCTTGTGGGCATCGTCGAGGCTGTCGAGCCCGGTAATTTCGAAACTGCGCACCCGAACCGGCTCATTTTCCTTGATCCGGAACGTGATGAAGGCGTCCTTTGCGGTGCGCACCACGGCGGTATCGACCAGCACGTCGAGATATCCATGAATCCGGTAGAATGTCTTCAGCCGCTCTACATCGGTCCTGAAGGCCCGCTCGTTCAGGTAACGCTTGCCGCCGAGTCCCAGCGAGCGAATGATCGGCCACGTCGCGAGCGCGGTCGATCCGGTAGTCGCAATCGATGCTCCGAGGATTGCCGCATCGAAGGATTTGTTGCCGGAGAATTTGAGCTGCCGGATTACCAGGCCCTGGTCGACAGCCTGCGCCAAGGCGGGACGGAGCCCGGAACCGCCGAGCGCCGCGATCACGAACCCTGTACGGACAGTTGACACCCAGCGCCGCGCACCCCAGCGGCCCGGATTCGTTAGTTTGATTGACGACACGTCCTAAATCTATTTCTCTTATTGTGTTACGCCACTCTCAGAAACCGCCAATGCGCCGCTGCCTGTTTGGTCTCACCTCCGCCGTCCTTTTCGTCCCGGGACTCTCGGCGCAATCCCTGGCCAAACGGCTCGATCGGCTCCTCGATGCCGCGCCCTTCGATCGCCATGCTTGGGGCGTGGCGGTCCTCGACACCAGCGGCAAGATCCTGTACCAGCGCAACGCCACCCGGCTCTTCGTCCCGGCCAGTAACACCAAGCTCGTCGTGGCCGCGGCCGCGACGGTGCTGCTGCCGCCCGACGGCACCGTCATGACCAGCCTCTACGCGTCCGGTCCGGTCGACCATGGCCTGGTCCGGGGCGATCTGGTGCTCTATGGCCGGGGAGATCCCACCATGAGCCGCCGCTGTTTCGACTCCGACACCACCCGATCCGGGGCCTGCGAGACCGACCCGATGCGACGGCTCCGCAGCCTGGCCGATCAGCTTCGGGCCCGGGGCATCCGCACCATCACCGGCAGCGTGGTGGGTGACGGCAGCTACTTCGAGCCAGAGCTGCTCCACGAGACCTGGGAGCACGGGGACCTGATCTGGTGGTACGCCGCTCCGGTCTCGGGCCTCGCCTTCAACGACAACAGTCTCGATGTGCACTGGAGCCCCGGCCCGGAGGCGGGCGCCCCGGGGACTCTCGCACTCGTCCCCGATCTGGGAGACGTCACTATCGAGAACCGGACCACTACCGTCGCCGGAACGGGATCCGGACTGGACGTCGGATCCCTTGGACCGCTGTCGCTCTGGGGGGGCGGGACCATCTCCTTGGGCAGCCCGTCCCGCACCTCCTACGTGGCCCTTCCCGATCCCAACCGCCTGGCCGCGAGCGCCCTCCGGCGGGCCCTCGCCGAGGCCGGCATCTCTGTCCTGGGCCCCACCGAGTCGACCACCGACTCCCTGCGGTATGCGCCGGCGCGGACCACCAACCCGCTGGCGGAATCGGCCTCGCGACCCTTCCGGGAGTGGCTGGTTCCCATTCTGGGTCCGAGTCAGAATCTCTTTGCCGAGATGCTCCTGAAGCAGCTGGGCCGTCAGGTCGCCGGCGAGGGAAGCTGGCGAGCCGGTCTGACGGTGGAACGGCGCTTTCTGGTCGATTCCGTCGGCGCCGATTCCACCCAGTTCTCCCTGCGGGACGGCTCGGGCCTCTCCCATGTGAACGTCGTGAGCCCGCTGACGTTCGCGCGCCTGCTGCTCTGGCTCCGGAGCCGGCCGAATTTTTCCTGGTTCGAGCACGCGCTGCCGGTAGCCGGGCGGACCGGAACGGTCCGGGATCGGATGGTGGGAACCGCGCTCGAAGGCAAAGTCCGCGGGAAGACCGGCTCGATTTCCCGGGTCAACACCTTCTCGGGATATGTGACGATGCCCGACGGGAAGATCCGGATCTTCTCCATTCAGACCAACAACCACGATCTGGCAGGCAGCGCGATGATCGCGCGGATCGACAGTCTCGTGCTCGAGATCGGGAAACGGTGACCCTGCCAGCGCTCGAGATGCGCGCCATGGCCCCGAACGACTGGCCGGCGGTTCGGCAGATCTATGCCGAAGGCATCGGCACCGGCCGGGCGAGCTTCGAGACCGAGATCCCCGATTGGCCCGCCTGGAACGCCGGCCACCTGGCGGAGTGCCGCCTGGTCGCGGAGCGGAACGGAGCGATTGTCGGCTGGGCGGCGCTGATGCCGGTGTCGGCCCGCGCCTGTTTTCGCGGGGTGGCGGAGGTGAGCCTCTACGTGGCGGAAGCGGCGCGAGGCACGGGAGTCGGGCGGGCGCTGCTCGAGGCACTCATTCCGGCGTCGGAGGCTGAGGGCATCTGGACGCTGTGGTCCTCGATTCACACCGACAATCCGGCCAGCCTGGCGCTGCACCAGCGGTGTGGCTTCAGGATGATCGGGCGACGGGAGCGAATCGCGCTGCGGGACGGGGTCTGGACCGACACCTTCAACCTGGAGCGCCGCAGCGCCGTCGTCGGGGTCTAGCCGTGCTGCTGGGTGGCGAAGATCTTGAGCTCGGAGCTGTGCCCCGGATCGACTTTCCGCTTGGGGTCGATCCAGTGGACCGCGTTGTTCACCGCAGTACACGCCTCCGCCACGCCGGTCGCGATCAGGTCGAGCTTGCCCTCGTAGGTCACGATATCGCCGGCCGCGTAAATCCCCGGGACATTGGTCCGCATCACCCGATCGACCACGAGGTTGGCCTTCACCGCGTCGAGTCCCCACTCCTTGATGGCGCCCAGGTCCGAATGGAAGCCGAGCTGGGGAACCACCGCATCGAAGGGCAGGGTTTCCTCGGCTTTGGTCTTGTTATTGAGAATGGTGACGCGCTCGACCCGCTCCCCGCCCTGTATCGCCGTGACCTCGGAAAAGGTCCGCACCTCGCACTTGCCCTGCCGCTGCATGCGCTCCACCTGACGCACGGTGGCGGCGTGGGCGCGGAAGCCATCCCGGCGGTGAATGAGCATGATCGATCGCGCGACATTCTCGAGATTGACCACCCAGTCGAAGGCGGAGTCGCCTCCGCCGACGATCAGGACGCGTTGTCCCGCGAAGGCCTTCGGATCGAGCACCTTGTATTCCAGACCGCGCCCTTCCCACATCTCGATCCCTTCGGCCGGGAGCTTCCGAGCCTCGAAGGCGCCGATGCCGGCGGCGATCAGAATGGTGCGGGTCGGATAGATCTCTCGGCTGGTTTCGAGCAGGAAGTGACCCAGCCCGCCATCTTCGAC
>DASYPZ010000216.1:0-4509 GCA_036006105.1 Gemmatimonadales bacterium
AGGCACTGCCGCTGGTCGGGTGGCCGGGCCAGGCCGCCTGGGCAATGCCGTCGACCGTCCGGTAGAATTGGAGGTCGACGCCGGCGCGCAGCTTGGTGATCCAGAGGATTTGCCCCACGTGGGTGCTGAAGTGCTCCACCACGTGATAAATCGCCTCGAAGACGGTGACCTCGCGTCCCTGGATGAGGCGCCGGTCCTGCAGCGCGGCGCGTCTGACGCCGCCGATCACCCGATCCGCCTCGCGGACGGCGTCGCTCAACGCGACGACCAGCTCGGCTCTGGGGAGCGGATCGCGCCGCGAGAACTCCAGCTCCCTCCGGCGCTGGTCCGGCGCGCCCCCAACGCCGGACACGATCCACTGCCGGACGTTGCCCGACAGATGCAGCATCAGGTTTCCCACGCTGTTGGAGACCGCGTTGGGGCGCCACCAGAGGTCCTCATCGGAGAGCTGGTCGACCGCGGCCAGAATCTTCGGCAGGTAGTGCTCGGTCAGGTATTCCCGCGACTGCGTCAGAAACGCCGCCCCGATGTCCATCGATCCGCCTCCCGGTGTCGATCTGCTGTCCCTTACGTCAGCCGCCCGCAGATCGCCGGTACCAGCAACGCGACCGCGGCTCCCTCGGCGGCCGCGTCCGGCAAACTCGCGCCATCGGAAGTCCATTCGCGGTGGACGGCCATCCAGGTCAGGGATTCTACCACGAGATGGGCGGCCGCGAGACTGTTCCCGCGCGGAGGAAGCGCTCCTTCGCCGACCCGACGGTCCAGGTAGGCCGCGACCCGTCGGACGCCCCCCCTCCAGAACTGCCGATAGAAGACCTGGGCCACATCGGGCCAGTCGACGGCAGACCGCTCGACCAGCTCGATGGCACGACGGTATCGATGCAGCCAGTGGTACAACTCCAGGATCACTCCACCGACTTCGCCCGGCACGTCGGCCGGCGGGGGGGAGTCCGCCGCCAGCCAGAGCTGGGGAAAGTGCGCGGCGTTCTGGAGGCAGCGCCACAGCGCATCGGCCACGGCACCCGGGGCCGGCTGCGGATGGGGAAGCGTCATCGACCAGACCGTCGGGTCTTCCATGGCTCGGCGAATCGCGAGGTCGAAGAGCGCCTCCTTGCCGGCGGCGTACAGGTAGATCGTGCCGGGTCCCACTCTGGCGCGTTCGGCGATCTGGCTGATCCGGGCGGGGGTGTAGCCGTACCGGATGAAGGTTTCGGTGGCGGCATCGGCGATTTTGTCGATGCGATCGTGGGGACGTATTCTCGCCATATAAAATAATAACTGAATCAGTCATTCATTATCAAGTATCTGTATATGCATACTATGAAATGAGTTCTGCGCTTCCTGATCCTCCGATCGTGCTCGAATGGACTCGCCTTCGACGCACCCAGGCGCCAGCAACCCCTGCCGCTACGTTTCTCGTGTGCAACCCTTTCTGGCGAATGCCTGTCCCATGCCACAGTATAGGGTCGACCCTTTTGAGCCCGGAGCCGGGTGGAAAAACGAGATCTCGTCACCCGTGTTCTGGCGGGCGACCCGGATGCTGAACGCGAGCTGTACGACTCGCATGTGGATCGGGTGTACCGGTTGGTCTATCGCATGGTGGGCGATAGCGAGCTGGCATCCGACTACACCCAGGACACGTTCATTCGGACGTTCGACCGGCTCGCCACCTTTCGCGGCGAATCGGCGCTGTCCACCTGGATCACGGCGATTGCGATCTCGGTGGTGTACAACGGACAGCGAAAGGTGAAACGGATCCGGACCCGGGAAGTCGATATCGAGCACGCCGAGCCGGTGGCGGCCACCATCCGCCACTCGGACCCGGACCTGAAGGACCGGCTCGCCAGAGCCATCGACGGATTGCCGGAGGGATATCGGACGGTGTTTCTGATGCACGACGTGGAGGGCTTTACGCACGACCAGATCGGCTCGGCGTTGGGAATCCAGGAAGGGACCTCGAAGGCGCAGTTGAGCCGGGCCCGAGCCAAGCTTCGCCATGAACTCGCAGCCTTTGCAGGAGACTGGGCCTCATGATGGATGAACGGGAAGACCGCTTCGACAGCTTCATTCGAAACGCGGCGCGGGACGACTACAACACCCCTCCGACCACTCCCAAGGCGGAGATGTGGGAGCGGATCGAGGCCGCCCGGCGCACCAGCCGGAGCAATGGGGTGCTGCCGTTCCGCCGTCCAGCCACCCGCCCGGCCTTCCGGATTGCCCTGGGTCTCGCGGCCATCCTGGTGCTCGGCGTGGCCATCGGTCGCATCACCGCCCCCGGAGTGACCTCGCCGACGACGGCCCCGATCACCACCGCGGCGGCACCGGATGCGGACAAGAAGGACAAGTCCACCGTCGCCACCCAGCTTGCCACGGCCGACCACCTGAGCCAGGTGGAGACCTTCCTCACCGAATTCGGCACCGACAAGGCGTCCCCGGAGTTCACCGACCACGCCAAGGATCTGCTGGGCACGACGCGGCTGCTGCTCGATTCGAAGCGGGTGTCCGATCCGCGCACTCGCAAGCTGCTGGAGGACCTGGAGCTGGTGCTGGTCCAGATCGCCACGATGAATCCCAAGGACCGTGCGGAGGATCTCAACTCGATCGCCGACGGGCTCGCTCAGAACCAACTTCGGACCCGTCTGCGGAACGCAATCCCCGCGGGTCCGGTCATTCGCCTGTAAGGAGCAACACCATGTCGATCGCCCGTTCGCTCGCTCTTGCTCTCCTCGTGGTGCCGGCCGGTGCCGCGGCCCAATCCGTCTCCGCGCCGATTGTGGTCCGGATTCCCGACCTGACCTGGATCGGACCGGTCGTGGCCACCGCCACGGCGCGTGCCGCCCACGCGCTGGACCAGGCGGCACCAGCCATGGCGCAGGCCCGCGCCGGGATGAGCGTGGTGGCGCCGGCCATGGCGCAGGCCCGGATCGCCCTGCACGCGGCGGCTCCGGCGATGGCGCGAGCCCAGGGGGCCATGGCGCGCAGTCAGGGGGCCATGGCCCGTGCCGGCGCACGCCTCGACGGGCTCGATGCCTTCGATGCCTTCGATGCTTTCGATGGCCTCGGGATCTCGGTGTCGGACTATGACGACGACGAGTCGGTCTCGGCTCCCGCGCCCTGGGCTCGCCAGGATCCCGCCGATGCGTTGTACAAGGATGCCCGGAGCGCGCTCAACCGGGGCCGTTACCTGGATGCGGCGAATCTGTTCGCGGATGTCTACACCAAGTATCCCAAGTCGGCCTATGCCGGCGACGCCTATTACTACCAGGCCTACGCCCTGCGCCGCAGGGGTGGAGAAGCGTCGCTGAAGAAGGCGCTGGATGTGCTGGCGCTGCAGCGGCAGAAGGCGCCCGACGCGAGCACGAGAACCGATGCCGACGCGCTGGCCACCCGGATCCGGGGGGACCTGGCCCGGGGCGGAGATGCCCGCTCCGCCGAAGACATCACGAAGATGGCCGGCGAGGCGGTTGGGCCCATGGCGCCACCAGTAGTGGGGACGCCGCCGACACCGCCGAGGGCTCCGGTTGCGGTGATCGCGGACGGCCAAGGGAGGCGGCACCGCGATCGCTGTGACGACGAGGACGACGCCCAGGCGGCCGCGCTCAACGCGCTGCTCTCGATGGACGCCGACAAGGCCCTGCCGATCCTGAAGAAGGTGCTGGCCCGTCGGGATGAGGGATCCAACTGCCTTCGCCGCAAGGCGGTCTTCATGGTCTCGCAGCACGAGAGCTCGGAGACCGAAGACATTCTGCTTTCGGCGGCCCGCAGCGACCCGGACCAGGAGGTCCGGGAGCAGGCGGTCTGGTGGCTGTCGCAGGTCAACTCGCCCCGGGCGGTGGCCGCGCTCGACTCGATCCTGCGCAGCTCCACCGATCCGGTGCTCCAGGACAAGGCGATCTTCGCCCTGTCCCAGCAGGAGTCGCCCAAGGCGCGGCAGGCGCTCCGGGACTTCGCGCTTCGGGGCAGCGTCTCCGAGGATCTCCGCGAGAAGGCCATCTTCTGGATCGGGCAGGGTGACGATCCCGACCGGCTGGACTTCCTCAAGACCGTGTACGCCCAGATCAAGTCCTTCCCGGCGCGCGACAAGGTGCTCTTCTCGGTGTCCCAGATCGAAGGCCGGGAGAGCCAGCGCTGGCTGGTCACCGTCGCGTCCGACCCGAACGAGGACATCGAGCTCCGCAAGAAGGCGCTGTTCTGGGTCGGGCAGAGCAACATCCCGGTCGTCGAGCTGTTCGACATGTACGACAAGATGCCGAGCCGCGAGATGAAGGAGCAGATGATCTTCGTCTACTCCCAGCGCAATGAGAGGGCCGCGGTGGACAAGCTGTTCATCATCGCCAAGAACGAGCCCGACAAGCAGCTGCGCAACAAGGCGATTTTCTGGCTGGGGCAGTCGGGCGATCCGCGCGCGGCTGATTTCCTGGCCAAACTGCTCGAGCCGTAAGCGAGGAGCGAATCATGCGATACCAGCTCGGCAGTACCGCGCTCCTGCTGCTCGCCTCGGCCACCGGG
>DASYPZ010000217.1:0-1739 GCA_036006105.1 Gemmatimonadales bacterium
ATGTCCAGTTGAACCTGACGCCACAGTACCTGCTGCCGGCGGTGAGAGAAGCGGGCGACGCCAGGAACGCACCGGTCGTTCCCCGGAAGGATTTCGCTCCCAGGAAGGGCATCGAGACAGAGTCGGGTCCGATCACGCCCCCGCACTGAGGTCCGATTTCGTTCCCGTGCGACCGACCCGCCGTGGCTCGTCTCTCCGAGTATGGGCACCCAACCCCTGATCCAGAGTCCCGGCCGCAGTATCGCGCAGCTGATCCGCGAGACGGCCGAGCCGTTCGGTTACCTCGAAGAAGCCGATCTGGGCCCGCTGCTCGAGCGGGTCGGGAAGGCGCGGGTCGTGCTCCTCGGTGAGGCGACGCACGGGACCGCGGAGTTCTACCGGATGCGAGCCCGGATCACCCGCGAACTGATCCTCCATGCGGGCTTCACGATGGTCGCGGTCGAAGCCGATTGGCCCGACGCGCGCTGGGTGGATGGTTACGTGCGCCACGCACCGGGGCCGCCGCCGGGTGATCAGCCATTCAAGCGGTTCCCCACCTGGATGTGGCGCAACCGGGAAGTGGCCGAGTTCGTGGAATGGCTCCGGAGCCACAATGCCACGCAGGCGAATCCCGCCGACCGGGTTGGATTCTACGGACTCGACCTCTACAGCCTGTACAGCTCCATAGAATCGGTGCTGCATTTCCTCGATCGTACCGATCCGGACGCCGCCGATCTTGCGAGACAGCGCTACGGGTGCCTGACGCCGTGGTCGGACGACCCCGCGGCCTATGGCCGGGCCGCGATGACCGACAGCTATCGAAGCTGTGAGACCGAGGTGGTGCGGACGCTGCAGGATCTCCTGGCGCGGCGGCTCCATTACGCCGCCCAGGGAGAGGATCGCTTCCTCGACGCGATTCAGAACGCCAGGCTGGTGGCCGATGCCGAGCGCTACTATCGGGTGATGTATTACGGTTCGACCGAGTCGTGGAACCTCAGGGATCAGCACATGTTCGACACTCTGGACACCCTCTTCGGCGCGAAACCCGACGCGCGGGCGGTGGTCTGGGAACACAACTCCCACGTGGGCGATGCGGCGGCCACCGAGATGGGCAGGGCCGGCCAGATCAACGTGGGCAATCTGTGCCGGAAAAAATTCGGCGATCAGGCCTACCTGGTGGGATTCGGGACCGACCACGGCTCGGTGGCCGCGGCGCACAACTGGGACGAGCCGATGCGGGTGATGCCGGTCCGTCCCTCGCATGCATCGAGCTATGAGCGTCTGTTCCACGACTCCGGACTGGCGGCCTGCCTGCTTCCGCTCCGGGAAGCCACCGGCGGCGCCGCCCGGGAGGAACTTCTGCAGGATCGGCTGGAGCGGGCCATCGGGGTCATTTACCGGCCGGCCACCGAGCTGGCCAGCCACTACTTCCACGCCTCGCTCCCCCGGCAGTTCGACGAATACATCTGGTTCGACGAAACCGGCCCCGTGACACCGCTCCCGGGACCGGTCGATCCCGGCCTGCCGGACACCTATCCGTTCGGGGTCTAGCAACTCCGTTCGGGGTCTAGCAACCCTGAACGGCCGCGGATTCAGGGGAGCGGAAACCGGCTTCGGAGGGCCCGCTCTCCCGTGGCGGAGAAGATGAGTGCCCGGGAGTTTCGCGCCCGGCTGGCCCACCCGAGCGACAGGCAACGACCCAGCACCGCGGCGCCCAGCGCACCGGCCAGATGATGGCGCCGGACACTCCAGTCGAGACA
>DASYPZ010000218.1:0-13999 GCA_036006105.1 Gemmatimonadales bacterium
TGGCGTGGTGCACCCAGCGAGTGAGCACGGTGAGCCCGTCGTTCACGCCGCCCAGACTGCCCGGCAGATTGACGATGAGGGTGCGGCCCCGCACCCCGGCCAGTCCGCGCGACAGCGCGGCCCGGGGAAACCGCGCCAGCGCCTCCATCCGGATCGCCTCGGCGATGCCCGGCGCCTCCCGGTCCAGGACCGCGCGGGTGGCCTCGGGGGTGATGTCGCGCGGGGTGAGGCCGGTGCCGCCGGTGGTGACGATCAGGTCCGCGCCGGTCCGGTCGGCCCATTCGATCAGCACCGGGACGATGGCGCTGGTCTCATCGGGCACCAGACTCCGCGCCACCAGCGCGAAGCCGTGCGACGCCACCCATCCGGCGATCGCATCGCCGGAGGTGTCGGCGCGCTCGCCGCGGGAGCCCGCATCGGAAATGGTCAGGACAGCTACTCTAACCGTGGGACCTCCTAGCCTCTTAGCGTCTTAGCGTCCTAGCGTCTTAGCGTCTTAGCGTCTTAGCGTCCTAGCGTCTTAGCGTCCTAGCCTCTTAGCGTCTTAGCGTCCTAGCCTCCTAGGAGATCTTCCGCACACGTCCCCCCGCATAGAACGGCCGCTTCACCACCTCGGCGGGGATCTTCTCCCCCCGGCACTCGACCTCGAAGCGGGTGCCGATTTTCGACGCGGCCGCGGGAAGCATCGTGGTGCCGATGGAGTATCCCAGCGAGGGGCTCTGCCCGCCGCTGCGCACCTCGTCCACCTTGCGGCCATCCTGCCAGACCGGATAGCCATGCCGCGCGATGCCCCGGCCATCGAGCCTGAAGCCCACCGTCTTCCGGGTGACGCCGCGCTCCTTCTGGGCCTTGAGCGCGTCGCGTCCGATGAACGGCGAGCCCTTGTCGAGCTTCACGATCCACTGGAGGCCCGCCTCCAGTGGGGTGATGGTCTCGTCGATCTCCTGGCCGTAGAGGGCGTAGCCCATCTCGAGCCGGAGCGAATCCCGCGCGCCGAGCCCGATGGGCGTGGCGCCGGCTTTGGTGAAGGCTTCCCAGAGCGTCACCGTGTCCCGCCAGCGGCAGTAGACCTCGAAGCCGTCTTCGCCGGTGTAGCCGGTGCGGGAGATGAAGCAGCCGACGTCGGCCAGCTTGCCGGTGCTGCACTTGTAATAGCCGATCGAGGCCAGCTTGAGGCTGGCCAGCGGCTGGAGCAGCGCCTCCGCCTTGGGGCCCTGGACCGCGAGAAGCCCGGTGTCGTCCGAGATATCGCGGAGCCGGATGTTGGGTCCGGTATGCTGCTTCTGATCGACGATGTATTCCCAGGCCTTGGCGCGGTTGGAGGCGTTCACCACGATCATCAGCCGGTCGTCGAAGCGATACACGGTGCAGTCGTCGACGAAGGTGCCTTCGGGCGTCAGGATCCCGGAGTACTGGACCCCGCCGCTCTCCAGCGCGCCCACGTCGTTGCAGGTGACCCGGTTGACGAAGGCGTTCCGGTCCGGTCCGGTGACCTCGAATTCTCCCATGTGGGAGACGTCGAAGATGCCGACGCCGGTTCGCACCGCCATATGCTCCGCCATGATGCCCGTGGGATACTGGACCGGCATCTCCCATCCCGCGAAGGGCACCATCTTGCCGCCGAGGGCCTTGTGGATGTCGGCCAGCGGCGTGCGCTTGAGTTCTTCGGTCATGATCCCCTCTGGAGATGGTGTGTCCTAGCGTCTTAGCGTCCTAGCCTCTTCGCCTCCAACCAGCCTCACCAACAGCGCCTTCTGCACGTGCAGCCGGTTCTCCGCCTGGTCCCAGACCCTGGACCGCGGCCCCTCGAGCACCGCCTCCTCGACTTCCTCGCCCCGGTGGGCCGGGAGGCAGTGGAGGAAGATCGCGTCCGGGGCCGCGCGGTCCATCAGCGCGGTGGTGACCGTATATCCCTCGAACGCCTTGCGGCGCTGCTCGGCCTGCTCTTCCTGGCCCATCGAGCTCCAGACGTCGGTGTTCACGACGTGCGCGCCGGCCACCGCCTCCTCGGGCTCCTCGGTCATGACGATCCGGGTGCGCGCCGCATTGCGCTCGAAGGTCTTCCGGTCCGGCTCGTACCCCTCCGGGCAGGCCAGCCGCAGCTCGAAGCCGAGCAGACCCGCGGCGTCGATCCAGCCGTTGGCGACGTTGTTGCCGTCCCCGACCCATGCGACGATTTTCCCCTGCCAGGTGCCCAGCGACTCCTGCACCGTGAGCAGGTCGGCCAGGACCTGGCAGGGATGCAGCAGGTCGGTGAGGCCGTTGATCACCGGCACGGTGGCGTAGCGGGCCAGCTCTTCCGCATCCTGGTGCGAATGGGTTCGAATCACCATCGCGTCGAGGTAGCGGGACAGCACCCGGGCCGTGTCGCGCATCGGCTCGCCCCGGCCCAGC
The DNA here is from genome assembly GCA_036006105.1 of Gemmatimonadales bacterium. Lineage (GTDB taxonomy): Bacteria > Gemmatimonadota > Gemmatimonadetes > Gemmatimonadales > GWC2-71-9 > JABFSM01. The sequence continues at coordinate 2,395 of DASYPZ010000218.1, forward strand.
TGGATGTCGCGCATCGAGAGAAACACCGAGTGCGCGCCGAGCTGAAAGGCACCGACCTCGAACGACACCCGGGTCCGGGTCGAGCTCTTGGCGAAGATCAATCCGATGCTCCGCCCCTCGAGCGGCAACCGCGCGTCGCTCCCCGCTCCCGTGTCGCCGCGCTTGAGCCGGGCGGCGAGGGCAACCACCGACGCGAGCTCGTCGGGGTCCAGATCGGACAGGGCAAGGAAGTCGCGCTTCATGGGTGTCAAAATGGCAGCAGGAGTCTACCATGACGGGGTTTGATCCGGGAGCCTTTACGGCGATCGTCGCGCTGGTCGGGCTGGTCATTCTGGTGGCCAGCCTGGCGTCGGGCGTCATCGAGCGGCTGGGGATCCCGGCCGTGGCGGTGTTTCTCCTGCTGGGCACGGCGCTGGGGCCCCACGGCCTCAAGCTGCTGGACTTCGGCCTCGACTCGGCCACCCTGGGATCGATCGCCACCCTCTCGCTGGTGCTGGTCCTCTTCACCGACGCCGTTTCGGTCAATCTCACCCAGCTCCGGACCCATATCGGCATCGCCGCGGTCGTGCTGGGGCCGGGCACCCTGCTCACCGCGGCGATCACGGCGCTGGCGGCCTGGAAGATCCTCGGGCTCGAGCCGGCCTTCGCGGCCATCCTCGGCGCGGCGCTGTCCTCCACCGATCCGGTGATGATGCGGGGACTGTTGCGGCTCCCCGAGGTGCCGGCCGCGGCCCGCTTCGCCCTCCGGATCGAGAGCGGGCTCAACGACGTGGTGACGCTGCCCATCGTCCTGGTGGCCATCGCGGTGCTGGTGGCGCAGGGCGCGCCCGCGATGGCTCCCACCCTCCGGGTACTGAGCTCGGTGTTCCTGCTGGGCCCGCTGGCCGGTGTCGCGGTCAGCTGGGTGGCGATCCGGGCGATGGTCACCGCCCGCGGCTACATGGGCATGCGGCGGGACTACGAATCGCTCTACGTGCTGGGCATCGCCTTCACCGCCTACGCCGCCGCCGAGGCGCTGCACGCCAGTGGCTTCATGGCGGCGTTCGCGGCGGGGCTCACCGTCAGCCTGGTCGACGTGGAGCTGTGCGACTGTTTCCACGACTATGGCGAGGCGACGGCCGAGATGCTGTTGCTGCTCTCCTTCATCGCGTTCGGGACCTCGCTGGTCTGGAGCGGGTTAGGGGTTCTCGACGGCCCCACCCTGCTCTTCGCCGGCATCGCCCTGGTCTGCCGCTCGGTGGTGCTGATGCTCTTCCTGCCCCGGCGCGGGCTCGATCCGATGGCGCGCCGGATCATCGTCTGGTTCGGCCCCCGGGCCCTCTCCTCGTTCCTGCTGGTGCTGCTCCCGGTCTTTGCGGGGGTGCCCAACAGCGGACGGTTGTTCCCGGTCACCGCGCTGGTTGTGCTGCTCTCGGTGGCGGGGCACGGGGCGCTGCTCGCCTGGGCTACCCACGGCCTCACCCGTCGCGAGGAACCCGCCACAGCCCCCGCGGCCGCCGGGAGCGCGCCGGCCGAATCCGGCATCGTGCGCCACCCCGAGCTGATCACCTTCGAGGAGCTGGCGGCGCTCCGGGCGGCCGGCGCACCGGTGATCCTGGTGGATGTGCGGACCGAGCGGGGCTACGAGACGTCCCTGCTCCGGGCCACCGGGGCGACCCGGCTCAAACCCGATCGCGCGGTCGAAAGCGCCGCCGCCCTCGCCCTCCCCCGGGAGGCCTGGCTGGTGGCCTACTGCGCCTGAATGGACGAACACACAAGCGTCCGGGTGACGCGAGAGCTTCGAAAGGCCGGGTGGATGGGAGCACGGGCGCTGGTGGGCGGGTGGAAACAGTACCTGGAGCGCGGGCTCCCGGTCGAGGAGCGTCCCAAGGCGTGAGAAACGTTGCCACCAAGCCCAAGGGAGACCATTCCGCCGGCGCCCGGATGGCGTTTCTGGTCGCCGGTCATGTCTGCGTGGGGCTCGGCATCCTGGGCTTCCTGTTGCCGGTGCTTCCGGGAACCGTCTTCCTGATCGCGGCCGCCTTCTGCTATGCCCGTGGCAGCGGCCGGTTTTACCACTGGCTGCTGCACCACAAGTGGCTCGGCCCGCCGGTCAAGGACTGGGAGCAGCACCGGGCCATGACGGTCCGGGCCAAGATCGTCGCGATCGGGATGCTGGTGGCGGGCGTGGGGATCAGCGTGCTCTTCGTGGCGAAGGCGCTCTGGCTCAAGCTGCTGCTGGCGGGAACGGCGCTCGGCGTGACAGTGCTGATTCTGCTGATCAAGACGCGGAAAGGAGATGGAAGAGGCTAGGCCTCTTAGCCTCTATAGAATGTACTTCCTCAGATCGTCGTCCCCGATCACCTTGATCAGCCGTTCGCGCACCTTCTCCGCCGTGAAGACGATGTGCTTCTCGGGCCAGCCGGGCAGCTCGAAGAGCACCTCGTCCATCAGGGTGGCCATGACGGTATGGAGCCGGCGGGCGCCGATGTTCTCCATCCGGTCGTTGGCGATGTTCGCGATCCGGGCGATTTCCCCGATGGCATCGGGCGCGAACTCGAGGGTGCAGCCTTCGGCGCCGACCAGCGCGGCGTACTGCTTGGTGATGGCGTTCTCGGGCTCGACCATGATCCGCACGAAATCCGCCTCGCTGAGCGGGGTCAGCTCCACCCGGATCGGGAAGCGGCCCTGCAGCTCGGGAATCAGGTCCGACGGCTTGGACACATGGAACGCGCCGGCCGCGATGAACAGGACGTGATCGGTGCGGACGTACCCGTAGCGGGTCTGCACCGTCGACCCTTCCACGATCGGCAGCAGGTCCCGCTGGACGCCCTCCCGGGACACGTCGGGGCCGCCGGCGGCGCGCTCCCCGGCGATCTTGTCGATCTCGTCGATGAAGATGATCCCGTGGTTCTCGGTGCGGTCCAGGGCCTCGTTCACCACGTCGTCCATGTCCACCAGCCGCTTCAGCTCCTCGTCGATCAGGATCCGCCGTGCCTCCGGCACCCGCACGCTGCGCCGCTTCTTCCCCTTGGGCAGCATCTGCTGCAGCCACTCGGTGAAATTGAAGTCGGTGCCTTCCATCCCCTGGGGGGGCTGCATCATGTCGACCGGGGGATAGCCCTGCGGGGTGACCTCGATCTCCACCTCGCGGTCGTCGAGCTTGCCCTCGACCAGCATGGCCTTGAGCTTCTCGCGGGAGCGCGTGCGACTTTCGTCGTCGGGAGCAGGGGCGTCTGCGTCCTTGCGTCCTTGCGTCCTTGCGTCCGACGGCGGACCGGGGGGGAGCAGTAGATCCAGCAGCTTTTCGTCCGCCGCCGCTTCCGCCTGCGGATAGATCTCGTCCTCGCGCTCGGTCCGCACCAGGTTCACCGCGGCGTCGACCAGGTCCCGCACCATGCCTTCGACATCGCGTCCCACGTACCCGACCTCGGTGAACTTGGAGGCCTCGACCTTGACGAAGGGTGCCCCGGCCAGGCGGGCCAGCCGCCGGGCGATCTCGGTTTTTCCGACCCCGGTGGGGCCGATCAGGATGATGTTCGAGGGGGTGATCTCGTCCCGGATCGGCTCGGGCGCCTGGGACCGGCGCCACCGGTTGCGCACCGCGATGGCGATGGCGCGCTTGGCGGCCTCCTGGCCTACGATGTACCGATCGAGCTCCGCGACGATCTGGCGGGGCGGCATCTCCTCCAGCCAGGGGAGCGGCGGCTCGGTTTCCGGTGTGGGCGTAGTCATGGTTAGCAGGATTGAGAATCCAGGATTGAGGATCCAGGATTGAGGATTGAGGGAACGGCCGTTCCCTCAATCCTCACTCCTCACTCCTCACTCCTCACTCCTCATTCCTCATAGCTCCAGTATCGTCAGATTCCGATTAGTGAACACGCAGATATCCGCGGCGATATTGAGCCCCCGCTCCACCACCTCGCGGGCCGAGATCGAAGGATCCGGGAGCAGGGCGCGCGCCGCCGCGAGGGCATAGTTGCCGCCCGAGCCGACCGCCAGCAGGCCATCGTCCCCCTCGATCAGCTCGCCGGAGCCGGAGAGCAGGAAGCTGTGTTCCAGGTCCGCCACGATCAGGAGCGCCTCCAGCCGGCGCAGAATCCGGTCGCTGCGCCAGTCCTTGGCGAGCTCCACCGAGGCCCGGGGCAAGTTGCCGGGATAGCGATCGAGCTTCTCCTCGAAGCGTTCGAACAGGTTGAGCGCGTCGGCCACCGAGCCGGCGAACCCCGCCAGCACCTTGCCGCCCTTGAGCGAGCGGACCTTGGTGGCGGTGGACTTGACGATCGTGTCCGCGATGCTGACCTGGCCGTCGCCGCCGAGCGCGACGCGACCGGCTTTGCGCACCACCAGAATTGTCGTTCCGTGAAATACCATTGCCCGTGCCCCCGAGTGTCTACTCCCTACGCCCTACGCCCTACTCCCCACTCCCTACTCCCTACGCCCTACTCCCTACTCCCTACCTCCTAATTCCCTACCCACCGCGCGGATGCGCCTGCCGATACACCTGCTTGAGCCGTTCGACGCTGGTGTGGGTATACACCTGTGTGGTGCTGAGCGATGCGTGGCCCAGCAGCTCCTGTACCGCTCTCAGATCCGCCCCCGCATCCATCAGATGGGTCGCGAAGGTGTGCCGGAGCGAGTGCACCCGGTGTCCGCCGGCGGCGATGGCGTCGAACAGCCGGTGCATGCGGCGCTGAATCGTGGTGACGCCGAGCCGCCGTCCGCTCCGATTGAGAAACACCGCCGCCCGATCGGCCCCGGCCTTCCTGGCCACCGGCTCGCGGGCGAGAAGATAACGCCGGAGCGCCTGTACCGCCTTGCGTCCGACCGGCACGATCCGCTCCTTGCGGCCCTTGCCCCGCACCTTGACCTGATCGCTGAGGAGGTCCAGGGTGCGGAGGTCGATCCCGGCCAGCTCGGAGAGCCGGAGGCCACTGGAGTAGAACAGCTCCAGCATCGCCAGGTCGCGAATCGCGCCGAACTCGTCTCCCTGGGCCCGCTCTTCGGCCAGCACAAACAGCGCCTCCATCTCCGATTTCACGAGATAGGTGGGCAGCCGTTTCTCGATCCGGGGACTCTTGGCGGCCCGGGCCACGCCGTTGGTGGTCCCGTGATGCACCTGGAGATATCGATAGAAGGACCGCAGCGCGGAGAGGGACCGCGCCGCCGAGCGCCGCGCCAGTCCGCGCCGCTCCTGCTCCCCCATGAAGCCGCGGATACCCAGACGATCCACCGATTCCCAGGTCCAGGCGCCGCCGTAATGCCGTCCCGCGAACTCGATGAACTTCTCGAGGTCGCGGCGGTAGGCCTTGATGGTGTGGGGAGACTGGTCCCGTTCCTTCTCCATGTGGGTGAGGAAGTCTTCGAGCAGGCGGGAGGGCGGGATGCCGGTAGCGCGGTAGGATCCGCCTCCGGACTGGGCGCCTCCCGACTTCCCGTCTTCTCGCCTTCCCGTCCTCACAGGGTTCCGGCCCAGGCACGAAACTCGGTGAGCGCCCGCTTCACCAGCAGCTCACGCTTCTCGGCCTTCTTCGCCCGGCCCTCGAGCGGTTCCAGCAGACCGAAGTTCGCGTTCATCGGCTGGAAATGCCTGGGGTCCGCCTCGCGCAGGTAACGCAGCAACGCGCCCAGCATGGTGGTCGGCGGTGGAACGGCAATCGGCCGGCCGGTCAGCACCCGGTGCAGATTGATCCCCGCCAGGATCCCGGTGCCCAGCGATTCGGTGTAGCCCTCGACCCCGGTGAGCTGGCCGGCGAAGAACACCGGCGCCCCGTCCCGGGTGGCGAGACCCGGCCCGAGGCTCTCCGGGCTGTTGATGTAGGCGTTGCGGTGAATGCTCCCGTAGCGGAAGAACTCGGCGGCTCCTAACCCGGGAATCGAGCGAAACACCCGCTGCTGCTCGGGAATCCGGAGCCGGGTCTGGAAACCGACCAGGTTCCACATCTGGCCGGCCTTGTCCTCGCGGCGCAGTTGCACCACGGCCCAGGGCTCCTGTCCGGTGCGCGGGTCCGGCAGGCCGACCGGCTTCATCGGCCCGAAGCGCAGCGTCTCGGGGCCGCGCCGGGCCATCTCCTCCACCGGCAGGCATCCCTCGAAATACGGCACCTGATCGAACTCGTGCCCGTGGAATTCATCGGCGGCGCCGACCGCCGCGATGAAGGTGTCGTACTCCTCCTTCGACATCGGGGCGTTCAGGTAATCGTCCCCGTCGCCCTTCTCGTAGCGGGAGAGCTTGTAGAGCACCGAGTGATCCAGCGACTCGTCGTTGACGATCGGCGCGATGGCGTCGTAGAACGCCAGGGCGCTGGTCCCGAGCCGTGCCGAGATGGCGGAGGCGAGTCCCTGGGAGGTGAGCGGCCCGGTGGCGACGATGCCGGCCTCGGGAAGCTCGGTCGCCTCGCCGACTTCGATGGTGATGCCGGGATGGGCGCGGATCCGGGCGTCCACGGCGTCGGAGAAGACGGTGCGGTCCACCACCAGCGCCGAGCCACCGGGCACTCGTGCGGCGTCGGCGCACTCCAGCAGCAGGCTGCCCAGCATGCGCAGCTCGGCCTTGAGGAGGCCGTGCGCGTTGGCCGTCTCCACCGACTTGAAGCTGTTGCTGCAGACCAGCTCGGCGAGCCTGCCGGTCTGGTGCGCCGGCGTGGGCACGGCGGGGCGCATCTCGCGCAGCGTGACGGACACGCCGCGGTTGGCCAGCGCCCAGGCCGCTTCGGATCCGGCCAGGCCGCCACCGATGACGGTGGCGTGGAGAGTGGTCATCCCTCCAAGATAAGGGGGAGCTCCGCCAGCTCTGGAGAGATGACCACCGACCGCCTCAGAACGGAAGACTCATGCCCACCGAGACCGCTATGCGGTTATTGGTCTTGGTCGCTTCCAGTCGAAACGTCTGGCCACCCACGCGAGCCCGGACTCCCGCACCGGCGCTGAAATCTGACCCGCTGTAGGAATGCGGCCACGGGGTCAGGACGGCCGCACGTCCCTCGGCGTCGAACCGTTGCACCGAGCCGTCCTGCCAGTGCTGGAAGATTCCATAGCCTGCAATGAGGTAGGGACTCACCCGGCTCTTGGGCCGGGCATGGAGGATCGCCGCGATACCCCCGCCGATCTCCCGCGACGTACCCGAGCTGACGTCCGACAGGTAGTTCAACCCCAGAGACGCCGGCGCTCTCGCGATGGTGGTTTGAAAAGGAGACCACGAGGCATACCCCTGGACCCGAAAGGAAAGTGGCCTGGTCTCCGGAGTGAGGTAATACATGCCACTCAGATGCGCGCTGTACGTGTCGTATTGCTTGTACGATATCCCCGCCATGATGCCCGACCGGCCGAAGCGCCAGGAGGAGGGCGGGCCGAGACTCTGGGCTTGTGCCTGTTGGGCGAGGAGACTGCCCAGCAGCATACCTGCGATTCGAGCGACTCTCATGATCGCACCACCTCTCTGACTGTTCGGCGTAGGGGATTGGAACCCGAATAACCAGGAATGATGCGCGAAGACCCAGCCCAGTTGCGGGCCGGGCGGGATGAGGCGATTTCAGCAGCCCCGGCGCGGCATGAATCGGAGCACCGTGGTCCCGTCGGGGGTGGCCGGCCGGTAGGTGATCGGCCTGCGGGAGCCGTCGGGCGCCATGACGGTGACGGTGGCGTCCTTCGACGCATCGCCATTGTAGATGCTGAGGCCGGCCAGCCGCATGGAGTCGCGCAGGCCGGCCCGATAACCCGCGGAGCGCGGGTCGACCCCCCGAAGACTCTTCGCGGCCATGGTCGCCGCCAGGTCGAAGCCGAGATCGAACCGGGGCGGGGAGTACCAGTCGCCGATAAAACACTTCCCCAGCGATTCCGGGCCCAGCCGCAGGGGACCGCCCCCGAGCATCTCCGCAATCCAGGTCCCCGCGTCGGGAAGTCCCTCCGCCAGGAACGCGGCCGCAATCACCGAATCGCTCAACGCCGACCGGCTGGAGTCCGCCGCCAGGCGACGCATGACGTTGTCCATCGATTTCCGCCCGTGACTGGCATCGCGGAGCGCCCGGTCGGCCCGGAGCGCGAAGAGGTTGCCCCGATGATAGAACTCGAGCTTGGCGTCGGAGTTGAGCCAGTAGTTCCGCTCCAGCGACGCCGTCGCGGAGTCCCGCCAGGTGGATGTGCCGTGCTCGCGGAGCAGGTCGTTGACCCCGGCGGCATAGACGCTGTCCGAAATCGCCTTCGACCGGTGGGCGATTTCCCAGGCGTAGAAATCGGTCACCCCCTCGCTGAACCACTTGAGATGATCCTGGGTGCCCGGCACCGCCTGCAGCAGCCCCCCGTTCCATTCATGGAAGAGCTCATGGGCCAGCAGACGCACGGTGCGCTGATCCATCGGCGCGGTCGAGTCGATCGCCACCATGAACGCGCCCTCGAGGCGGGTTCCGCCATGTTCACCTCCACGCGTCGGCATCACCGAGACCAGATAATCCTCCGGTGCCCGGGCGTGCCAGAAGGCCCGCTCACTGCCCACGACGGAAGCCAGCACGGAATCGAAGGCCGCATCGCTGAAGGCCTGGCGGCCATGCTGAAAGACATGAATCGGCTTGCCATCCACCTTGACGTCCCGCGCGCGCCACTGGCCCAGGACGATCTCGCTGTTCCGCAGCTGGTCCGCCGAGGCGCGGACCCGCTGCCGGCGCTCACCGGCCCCGAAGCTGGTGCCCACGTTCCAGCCGGCCGGGAGGTAGGTGAAATCGAGCGTGACTGTACGGAGCTCGCGGGCCCGTTCTTCGGGGAGCACCAGCGCGTTCTCTCCGACCAGGAGGGCCCAGTCGCGCTGGACGATGGCGCGATGATAGGCAGGTGACTGAATCGGTCCGGTCCAGTCCTGGCGCAGCTCGTAGCGGATCACCGCCAGCGCGCCCCCGACGTGATTCAGGATCTTCACCCACGCGGTGTCGGTATCGATCAGCCGATCGCCCGGCGTGACGGCGCGCAATCCCGTGACCGCCCGCTCCAGTCCGGTCTGGCCGGCCCATTCCGAGGGAAGCCGGAGACGGATGGGTCCGGCGCTGTTCTCGGCGACGCGCAGCTCGACCGTCAGCGCGACACTGTCACCGGGCACGATGCCGATGGTGTACAGCAGCGCGGGTGGGTCCCCGCCCGCCTGCGGACGCTGGAGGAGGAGCAACGACAGGGCCAACAGCCGCCCGGGGACCCTTCCACGCATGCAGCAACCTCGTGATGGGTGTTCAGTCCAGACGAATGGAACCTGGGAAAGGTTGCCTCGCCGGGCCCGCCGGTTGCGCGCCCCCCACTCCCAGGCTAGACATACTTTCTCCCGTGCGGACTCCGAAATGACCTCACGTCGTGAATTCGTCGCCCTGGCCGCCGCCGGCCTGCCGCTTTCCCTCCGGGCCGACCTCCTGACCGCTTTTCGCCGGTCTCCCCGCCCCTGGCTCGACCTGGCGGTGCGATGCGCTCGCTGGATCGAACGGAGCGCGCAGCCGGCCGAGGGGGGCACCCGGTGGCCGGGGGATCCGCTCAAGCCCGATCTCGTGGGACTCGACTTCTACAACGGCATCCCCGGGATCGTGAGCTTCTACGCCGCGCTCTTCGACGCCACCCGGGATCCGGTCTGGCAGACGGCGGCCCGGGGCGGGGCCGGCTACCTGATTCACGAAATGGATTCCGACAAGTCGGAGCTCGACGCCGGACTCTACACCGGGCTCGCCGGGTTGGGCTACACCTTCATGTGCCTGGACCAGGCCCGCGTGGGACATGAGTACGGTGCCGCCGCCGAGCGTGCCGCCGCGCTGATCGGGGCCAGGGCCCGAACCGTAGGCGACGGGGCGGAGTGGTCGGACTCCAACGACATGATCAGTGGAACGGCGGGCACCGGCCTCTTCCTGCTCCACGCCGGACGCGCGTGGAAGCGGAAGGACCTCGTGGCCCTCGCCGCCAAGGCCGGGCGCCGCCTGATGGCAACCGGGGAGCCGGCCGAGGGCGGAAGGATGTGGTATCCCTCGGCGACGCTCCACCGCAACTATCCCAACTTTTCTCACGGCACCTCGGGCGTCTCCTACTTCCTCGCCACCCTCCACCAGCGCACCCGAGATCCGGTCTTTCTCGGCACGGCGCTCGAGGGAGCCAGGTATCTCGATGCGGTGGCCGACCGGTCCAACGGAGCCACCCGGATCTTCCATTCCACCGACGGCGGAGAGAACCGCTATTACCTGAGCTGGTGTCATGGGCCGGTCGGCACGTCCCGATTGTTCTATCGCCTCCATCGCATCACCGGGGAGCAGCGCTGGCTGGGCTGGGTCGATTCGCTCACCAGGGCGGTCTTCGAGAGCGGCGTGCCGGAGCAGCGAACCAGCGGATACTGGAACAACATCAGCCAATGCTGCGGCAACGTGGGCATCGGGCAGTTCTGCATCGATCTGGCCCGGTACCATCCCGCGCCGATGGTCACGGCGTTCCGGGACCGGGTCACCAAGGACACGACGGCTCGCGCCACCGATGATGCCGACGGCATGCGCTGGGTGCAGGCCGAGAACCGGATCGAGCCCGACAACCTGGTGGCCCAAACCGGATTCATGCAGGGCGCGGCCGGCGTCGGAACGTTTTTCCTGCAGCTCGATGCGCTGGAACGGGGGACGCCGTGGAAGTTTCCCCAGCCGGATACCCCCTTCACGGGGTGATGGCGGGCTCCGGCCTCGAGCTACATGGCGAGTCGTCGGGCGATATCGGCCACCGCTTCGGCAACCTGGTCCGGGGGGCGGGAGGCATCCACCGTGCCGGCCGACCGCCGATACCAGGATTCCCTGAGGGCCAGCAGCTCGGCGAGGCGGGTCTCCGGGGGGCCATTGGCCAGCAGCGGTCGGGAGGCGTCCCCCCGGAGGCGCGCGGCCGCACCTTCCGGGGTGATCTCGAGATAGACCAGCAACGCTCCGCTCGCCGCCTCGTAATTGCCCGGTTCCGCAATCCATCCCGCCCCTGGAGCGATCACATGGGGCGGTGCCGCCATCGCCCCATCCATCGCCGCCCGCTCCATCCTGCGAAACCGGGCCTCTCCATGGATCGCGAACACCTGAGCCACCGGCATCCCGGCGGCGGATACCACGATCTCGTCCAGGTCGCTGAGCGCGGTATCGAGGAGCCCGGCCACCCGGCGGCCCACGGTGGTCTTGCCGGAGCCGGGAAGGCCAACCAGCACGAGATGCCGCTTCACTGCTCCGGCTCGCCGCCGCCCTTGCCGAGCTCGCTCCAGCGGCGGCCGAGGCCGGCCACGTAGCCGTCGTAGTTGCGGCGGAGCTCGGCGAGAGAATCTCCTCCGAATTTTTCCAGCATGGCGTCGGCGAGGACCAGCGCGACCAGCGCTTCCGCGATCACCCCCATGGCGGGCACCGCGGTGACATCGGAACGTTCGCTCTGGGCGTTGGCCGCGGCGCCGGTGGCCAGGTCCACGGTCTTGAGAGGAGACATCAGCGTCGAGATGGGTTTCATCGCCACCCGCACCACCAGGGGCTCCCCGGTGGTCATGCCGCCCTCGAGTCCGCCGGCGTTGTTGGTCTGGCGCCGGAAGCCGCCCCGGGGATCGGCGCCGCTATCGTCCGTGAGGATCGCGTCGTGGACCCCGGAACCGGGCCGGCGCGCCGCCTCC
>DASYPZ010000219.1:0-3449 GCA_036006105.1 Gemmatimonadales bacterium
TCTCCGGGAGGCGGACCTGCTCTCCGGCCTGCCCGCGCGGGTCGTGTCGACCGGCCTGCCGTACCTCATCATCCCGGTTGGCGCGGAGGCACTCGCTCGAGCGGCCATCGTCGGAAGCGATCTCGAAGGACTGCTCCAGGCCGAGGGCGCCAAGTTCCTGCTGGTGCTCGACGTCGCCGGCCGCGAGATGCGCACCTGGGACAATCTGGGCAAGGTCGAGGATGTCGCAACCGGGAGTGCCGCCGGCCCCGCCGCGGCGTATCTTCTCCGTCACGGTTTCTCCGATCCGGGAACGCCCATCCACCTTGCGCAGGGGCGCTTTGCGGGTCGGCCCAGCCGGCTTCGGGTCGAGGAGAGCGCCGCGGGCCATCTCCTGGTGAGCGGAGAGGTCTGGCCGGTCAGTCATGGCACCCTGGACCTGAACCCCATGTCCTCCAGCGAAACCCACACCGTCTGAGCGACGAGGCCGCCCCAATGCGACGCAGAGATTTCATGGGCCTGACCGCGGCCGGTGTCGTCGGTGCGGTAGCGCCGGCCTGGCAACAGCGCCCCGCGACGGAATCGCACGCTCACGGCACCGACCCGGATCTGGTGGTGCTCAACGCCACGGTCTACACGGTCGATCCCGGCGTGCGCCGAGCCCAGGCGTTCGCGGTCAAGAACGGCAGATTCATCGCCGTGGGAAGCACCGCTCAGATCCGGGCGCTCGCCGGCCGGAGCACGCAGCGATTCGACGCGCGGGGAATGACCGTCGTGCCGGGGTTCATCGACTGTCACCTGCATCCCGAGGGCACCACGCTCCTCTACGACGTGCTGGTCGGGAATCCCTATGAAGTCGAATTCGTCACCATCGACAGCATCGTCGAGAAACTCCGCGCCAAGGCGGCCCAGACGCCGGCCGGCAGCTGGGTCGAGGGCTTCTTCTTCGACGATACCAAGGTCAAGGACAAGCGCCTCATCAATGTCCACGATCTCGACCGGGTGTCCACCGAGCACCCGGTGGCGGTCCATCACCGCGGCGGGCACACCTCGTTCTACAACGGCAAGGCGCTCGCCCTCGCCGGGATCACCCGCGACACAGCCGATCGGCCCGGCGGCACCTTCGACCGGGACGGCGCCGGCGACCTCACCGGCCGGGTCACCGACCGGGCCCGGGACGTGTTCGACACGGTGGGCGTACGACCGGTCTACACCGCCGCACAGACGGCCGAACGGGAGCAGCGGGGCCTGGCGCACATTTCAAAGCAGTTCGTCCGCTACGGACTGACCAGCGTGCACCATGAGGGCGGAGATCTTTCCATGCTCCAGGACGCCCGGACCCGGGGCGAGCTGCTCCACCGGGTGAGCTATGAACCCGACGATGGGGTGCTGGAGGCGATGATCACGGGCGGGATCCACACCGGCTTCGGGGACGAGTGGGTCAGGCTGGGCGCCACCGCCGAGCACACGGTGGACGGGTCATTTTCCGAGCGCACCATGGCGATGAGCCAGCCCTACCCGGGCCGAGTGCCGCCCTACCGGGGCAACATCACCACGACGCAGGACAACCTCAACGCCTGGATCGAGCGGGTGCACCGGGCCGGCATTCAGGTCAACTGTCACGCCAACGGAGACGTGGCGATCGACATGTTTCTCACCGCGGTGGAGCGGGCCCAGCGGCTCTTCCCGCGCGCCGACGCGCGGCCCAAGATCACCCATTGCACCCTGATCAACGACGACCTGGTGCGCCGCATCAAGGCGCTGGGCGCGGTGCCGGCGCTCTTCACCACCTATGCCTACTACAACCCCGACAAATTCGTGCTCTACGGGGCGGAGCTGATGAAGCGCTGCATGGCGTTCCGGACCCTCCTCGACGCCGGTGTCCCGGCGGCGGCCGGCTGCGACTTCAGCCCGGGGCCGTTCGCGCCGTTGATGGGAATCCAGGGCATGGTGACCCGCACCGGATGGGACGGCACCACCTGGGGCGCCAACCAGCGGATCAGCGTCGACGAGGCGATCCGGGTCAGCACCCTGAACGGCGCCTGGGCCTCCAGGGAGGAGGCCCTCAAGGGGTCTATCGTCGCGGGCAAACTGGCCGATTTCGTGGTGCTGTCGGACGATCCGCACACCGTGGCCGCGGGCAAGATCAAGGACATTCGGGTCGTGCGTACCGTGGTCGGGGGGTCGGTCGCGTACCAGGGCTGACATCCCTGGTAGGCTCCACCATCACCCCGGGCCCGGATCGGCCGTCATGACCACGGGCGCGTGGTCGCTGGTGCCGACGTCCCGGAGCACCACGCAGCTCACGGCCCGCGCGGCGATGGCCTTCGACGCCAGCACGTAGTCCAGTCTCCAGCCGATATTGCGGGCCCGCAGGTTCCGCCACGGGGCCCACCAGGTGAACAGATTTTCGTTTCCAGGATCGAGGGCGCGGCCGACGTCGACCAGGTGATCGCCGAGGAGCTGCTCGAACAGGGCGCGCTCCTCGGGCAGCTGGCCGATGGCGTTGGGCTTCCTCTCCCGGGGGTGCACGTCCATCTCGGTGCGGGCAATGTTCAGGTCGCCACACAGGATCAGCTCCCGTCCCGAGTCGTGGACCTGGCGCACCCAGTCGATCATGCGACCCAGGAAACTCAGCTTGGCCGGGAAGTCCTTGCCGCCATTGGGCACGTACACCGAAGCGATGACCACCTTGCCGAGCTCGAACTGGACCATGCGCGACTCCATGTCGAAGTCCGGATGGCTGAAGACCGGCTCGCGATCGACCAGATCCTTGCGGACCTGGAGTGAGACGCCCGAGTACCCCCGCCGGCAATGCCAGAAGGCCCAGTAGTCCTCGAATTGGCACGCCTCGGGAATCTGCGCCAGCTCGGCCTTCAGCTCCTGCAGGCACATCACGTCGGGCCGCTCCTGCCGCAGCCACTCCGCGAACTGGACCTCCCGGGCCCGGATGCCGTTGACGTTCCAGGTGGCGATTTTCACATGACGACCGTAGCAAGAGGTTCTCTCATCGGCTACAACAGACTCACCGGATCCCGGTCCAGCACGACCCGCGCCTTCCCCCGCCCTTCCAGCCGTGGAGCGGCGTAGCGCACCACGCGCCCGATTTCCTCGACCGGCCCCTTGACCAGGACATGCCACCGCCATCGCGCCTTGATCCTGGTCAGCGGGCAGGGTGCCGGCCCCAGCAATTGCAGCGGCAGGCCCTGGGAGGCGATCAGTTTTTCCAGCCAGTCCGCCACGCTGACGGCCTCCTCGGTCGCCCGCTCCTCCTGTTCGGCCGAGACGATCACATTCAGCAGGCTGGTTTCCGGAGGATACGGCGGAGACATCCGCTCCCGGGCCTCGTGCGCCAGGAAGCCCTCGGTGTCGTGACTCGCGGCGTATTTCAAGGCCGGGTGATCGGGACTCCGGGTCTGAACCAGGACCTTCCCCCCCTTGGGTCCCCGCCCTGCCCGCCCGGCCACCTG
>DASYPZ010000220.1:0-5802 GCA_036006105.1 Gemmatimonadales bacterium
GAGCTCGCGCTGGAGCAGACCGATCTCCACCCCGGCCTCGACGGTCGCGACCAGGTCGGACGGCGCCACGTCGACAATTCGCGAGAGGCCCCTGGTCGAGAGCGCCACATCGCAGGGCGCATCGGGCGGCATCCAGGAGCCGCGGCCTTCGATCCGCACCCGCCAGCCCTGCTCGTGCGCCAGCCCGCAGACCTGGGCGACTCCCTCGGAGGAATCGGGCGTGACCCGGGGCCGGCCCTCGCGGTCCAGCTCGATGGCGGACTCGCCCAGCGCGTGCCGCAGCCGCATCAGGATGACGTCGCTCATCGCGGATTCCGGCCGGACGATGCGGTGGGGCCCGGCCCGCGCCGCCATTCGTTGCAGTGATGCATCGGGATCACCTTGCGCGGGTTGGCGCGGAGGGTGGGATCGAAGACCCGGCGCACCGCGCACATCGCGGCCAGGCTGTCCGGGTCGAAGATCATGGGCATGTAGTCGATCTTGTCGGATCCGACGCCGTGCTCTCCGGTGATCGAGCCCCCCGCCGCGACGCAGACCTCCATGATCTCCCGCGCGGCCTGGTGGACCCGCTCGGTCAAACCGGCATCACGGGAATCGTAACAGATGTTGGGATGGAGGTTGCCGTCGCCGGCGTGGAACACGTTCGCGATGGTCAGCTGGTAGCGGAGTCCGATGTCCGTGATCCGCTCCAGGACGTCGGGCAGGGCGGAGCGGGGGACCACCGCGTCCTGCACCACCAGGTCGGGCGCGATGCGTCCCATCGCGCCGAAGGCCTTCTTGCGTCCCTGCCAGAGCCGGGCCCGGTCCGCCGGAGTAGAGGCGGCCCGGATGGTCCGGGCGCCCGAGGCGGTGAGCAGTGCCTCCACCGAGGCGCTCTCCGATTGCACCGCCGCGTGCCCGCCGTCGAGCTCGACCAGGAGGACCGCGCCGGCATCCACCGGATAACCCGCGGCGTAAATCGACGACTCCACCGCGATGATGCAGGCCTGATCCATCAGCTCCAGCGCGGCCGGTACGATGCCGGCGGCGATGATCGCGCTGACCGCTTCACTGGCGGCCCGCACCGTCCCGAAATCCGCCAGCAGGGTCCGAACGTCCGTCGGCAGCGGGGTGAGCCGCAAGGTGATGCTGAGTGCGATGCCGAACATGCCCTCGCTGCCCACGAACAGGCCCACCAGGTCGGGGCCCCAGGCTTCCCCCTGGGGACTCCCCAGCGTCGTGACGGAGCCATCCGGCAGCAGGACCTCCAGCTCCATCACGTGATTGGTGGTCACCCCGTATTTGAGGCAGTGCGGGCCGCCCGCGTTCTCGGCCACGTTGCCGCCCAGGGTACACGCACTCTGGCTCGAAGGATCGGGGGCATAGTGCAGCGCGAAGGGCAGGACCGCTTCGGAAAGCCGCGCGTTCACCACGCCCGGCTCGACGACCGCGCGGCGCCGTGCCGGATTCACCGAGAGGATGCGATTCATCCGGGTCAGGACCACCAGCACGCTGTCGTCTTCGGCCACCGCCCCGCCCGAAAGCCCGGTGCCGGCGCCGCGCGCCACCCAGGGGAGGCCCTCCTCGGCGAGCAGGCGGATGACGGCGATGCACTCCTCCCGATTCGCCGGCAGGACCACGAGGCGGGGCGTCGAGGTGCGAGTGGGCAACCCGTCCGACTCGAAGGTCCGGAGCTCGGCTGGCCGGCAACGCACCCAGCGCGGGCCGGTCACGCCCGACAGACGTTCCACGATCCGGTTGGTCAGCGGAGCGCTCCGTGGCCGTTCTGTTTGGACTGGCCGTGAATGCGGGCCCGCTGCTCGGCGGTCTGGACCAGCGCCGGGAGCGCGTGCAACAGCAGGGTGACGCGCTCCCGAAGCGAACGAGACTCCAGCACCCGCTGACGATCCTCGAACGACCATTCCAGCAGGGCGGCCGCCTGAAAGGTGAGCGTGCCGGGCACGAGGGAGAACTGCAGCTCCAGGAACTGGTCGTTGCGGGACTCGAGCGCCGCCGCGTAGCGCTCGGCCAGGGCGCGGAGCCTCCGGAGCTCTGCTTCGCTGGGCACCTGAACTTCTACTTCGTCCCCGAACGGTTCGACCAGGCCCCGGTGATAGGGAGAGTCCGACGCAACCGCACCCAGAAAACGGAACCGTTCCTCCCCGCTCACGACGATGTTGGCGCACCCATCGGGGAGGGCCTGGACACCCCGCAGCATCGCCGAGCACCCGACGGCTCCCGGATCGGGCAGCCCGCCATCCACGCCGGGCGGCAGGATGCCGAACCGCCGGTCGCCGGCCGACACGTCGGCGAGGAGCTGCCGGTAGCGGGGCTCGAAGATGTAGAGCGGGATCATCGCGCCGGGGAAGAGAACGACTTGGAGCGGGAACAGGGGAAGTTGATGCGGAGGCATCAGTGGAGTTTAACAGGATCTAGGATTGAGGATTGAGGATTGAGGATTGAGGTCCGAGAGTCGAGAAATCAAACAGCCCGGCGAGTCTGAGCTCGTCGGGCCGTCATTCCTGAATCCTGAATCCTCAATCCTCAATCCTGAATCCTGAATCCTGAACCCTGAATCCCGCTCCTACGCCGCCTCCATCGGGAAGTTCCGGAGGTGCTTGACCTCGGGGGCATTGCGGAGCTTCTCGAAGGCCCGTTCGCGAATCTGCCGGACCCGCTCGCGGGTGACGCCCAGCATCGCGCCGATCCCCTCGAGTGTCAGCGCCTCGCTGCCTTCCTCCAGGCCGTAGTACAAGGCCAGGATTCGCTGTTCGCGGGGGGTGAGGTAGCGGGTAAACAAGGCGGAGAGGAATTCCTTGCGGAGTCCGGCGTCGACCAGATCCTCGATATCGACGGGTCCGGTGCCGGCCACCCGCTCGCCGAAGGTCGCGGATCCCGAGTCGTGCCGCTCGACCGGGGCGTCGAGGGAGACCTCCACCGTGGTCACCAGGCGGGCCTGGCGGATGGTTTCCACCGGCTCATCCAGGACCTGCGCGGTTTCGGCATCGGTGGGAGAACGCCCCAGTTCCTGGGAGAGCAGGCTCTCGATCTTGGCCATCTTCATCAGGGCCGCGTTCTGGTTGAGCGGGATCCGCACGGTGCGGGTCTGCTCGGCCAGGGCCTTGAGGACGCACTGGCGCACCCACCAGACCGCGTAGCTGATGAATTTGACGCCGTGCGCGGGATCGAATTTCCGGACCGCCTTGAGGAGGCCCTCGTTGCCGATCGCCACCAGCTCCGACAGGTCGAGCCCGTGACCCTGGAACCGCTTCACATAGGAAATGACGAAGCGGAGGTTCGCGGTGACCAGGCGGTCGATCGACGCCTGATCGCCCTTGCGGGCCCGTTTGGCGAGCCGGATCTCCTCTTTGGGATCTGCGATCATCGGCAGCTTCCGGATGTCGAGGAGATACTGGTCAAAGGCGTTGTTGGGGGCTGCCTTACTGAGAGCGCGCGGGGTCGCGCGGGGTGTCGCTCGGGGACGAACGTGGGACATGCCACCTCTGACGGGGTCGATGCCGCGGTTGCGCACTCTCTGCGTAGACACCCGCGGAGTTGCGGGCCGATATTTTGGTGGGGGCGTTACGACTTACGGGAAGCAATGT
Source organism: Gemmatimonadales bacterium (assembly GCA_036006105.1). Classification (GTDB taxonomy): domain Bacteria; phylum Gemmatimonadota; class Gemmatimonadetes; order Gemmatimonadales; family GWC2-71-9; genus JABFSM01. Next base: position 3,585 of record DASYPZ010000220.1, read on the forward strand.
AGGAACAATTTCTTGACGGTCAATAGTTTGACACCTTCCACATCACAAACCTAACCCTCCCAATTAGTTGTGGCGTTCATCCACGTTATCCACGAGTTATGGCTTCGCAAGAATGTCGAAATTTATTAGTAACTTATTGTAAAATATAACGTTCGGTGTTTTCCAAGTGTGGATAGAAGTGGATAACGTCAAAAGAGCGTTGCGCTGGATCGGGCCGTGGACAAAACGGTCCGCACCAGATCGCGCGAAACAGCGACCGTCCAATTGCTGTCTGCCCCAGCCATCGTCCCGATGCTCACCGGCAACGCGAAGCGCAGCGCTTCCGCGCGGACTTTCTTGTCCAGAGCCATCGCATCCAGCAGCGCCGCGTCGCTCCAGTCGTCGGCGAGCAGCGTCGGCCGGCCCAGTTGCTCCAGGGCGAGGCGGATGGTCGGAGCCAGCGCCCGTTCGGCCAGGCCCAGCCGATGGGCCAGGAGGGCCTCGACCACCAGTCCGATCGCGACCGCGTTGCCATGGAGGATTCCGTAGTCCGTCACCCGCTCGATGGCGTGGGCCACCGTGTGCCCGGCATTGAGGATCGCGCGACGGCCCTGTTCCAGCTCGTCATCGGCGACAATGCCGGCCTTGATGACGACGCTCCGTGTGACCAGCTCGGTCAGGGCGCCCCGATCCCGTTGTTGCAATGCGTCGGCGTGCGCGCCGATCCAGTCGAAGTACCCCCGATCCGCCACGATGCCGTGCTTCAGCGCTTCCACCAGTCCCGCGCCGAGGTGCTCCGGATGCAGCGTGTCGAGCAGGGCCGGATCGGCCAGGACCGCCACCGGGGGATGGAACGCCCCGATCAGATTCTTGCCGTGGCGGGAATTGACCCCGGTTTTTCCGCCGACCGACGCGTCCACCATGGCGACCAGCGAGGTCGGCACCGAGAGCCAGGGAATCCCGCGGAGATACGTGGCCGCGACGAAGCCGGCCAGATCGCCGACGACTCCGCCCCCCAGGGCTACGATGCCGCTGTCCCGGCCGAATCCGAGATCGAGCAGCCGATCGGTGAGGGCGCTCCACCGGGCCCGCGATTTGGAGACTTCGCCGGGGGCGACCACCAGGGTGGGCACCTCGAGCCCGTGGGCCACGACTCGGCCCACGGTGCGATCGGTGATGACGGCCAGCCTGCGCTGGGGGAGGAACTCCGCGGCGAGCGCGGGCAGGGCGCTGAGGAGCCCCGACTCGACGTGAACCGGGTAGCTCCCGGTTCCGTGGGTGACCCGGACCACCGGCTGGTGGTCTACCACGTCACGTCCCCGCGTCCGGCGTCCTGATTGGCCAGCCGGGCGAGGGTAAACAGATAGTCCGAGAGGCGATTGAGATACACCAGGAACAGCGTGGGCACTTCCTCTGTGGAGGCCAGCGCCACCACCCCGCGCTCGGCCCGGCGGCACACAGTGCGGGCCAGATGCAGGGCGGCGGCCTTGGCGCTTCCGGCCGGAAGAATGAATGCCCGGAGTGGCGGCAAGGCGACCTCCGCTTCATCCATGGCGCGTTCGAACTCCTCCACCCGATCCGGGCTGAGCTCGGCCTTGGCGAGCGCCGCGCGCACCTTCTCCGGATCGGGGGTTGCCAGATGGCCGCCGATGGAAAAGAGATCGCGCTGGATCGCTTCGAGCTGAGTGTCGAACAGCTGAAGGGGCTCGGTGGCACGCGCCACCCCGATGGACGAGTTGAGCTCGTCGACCTCACCGTATGCCGCCACCCGAACGTCCGCCTTCGACACTCGGCCGCCGCCGAACAGGCCGGTTTCCCCCTCGTCACCGGTGCGGGTGTAGATCCTCATGAAGGGAATATGCAGGGGAGGCGGGAAGGCGGTAAGGCGGGAAGGCGGCAGGTACGAGCGGTCTCCCGCCCTCCCGCCATACCGCCCTCCCGCGCATATTCGGGCGTGACTAACGCCACCACGGACATCACGATCATCGGCGGGGGGCCTACCGGCCTCTTCGGGGCATTCTACGCCGGCATGCGGGGCGCCACCTGCCGCATCATCGACGCATTGCCCGCCCTGGGCGGCCAGCTCATGGCGCTCTACCCCGAGAAATTCATCTTCGACGTTGCCGGATTCCGGCAGGTGCTCGCCAAGGACCTGGTCAAGGGGATGGCCGAACAGGCGCTTCAGTTCGGCTGCGAGGTCCGGCTGGATGAGATCGTCACCGGGCTCAGGCGGGTCGAA
>DASYPZ010000221.1:0-7966 GCA_036006105.1 Gemmatimonadales bacterium
AGAAGAGACCGTCGATTCGCTGGTCGCCGGGTGCGAGCGCGGGCTGCTGGTCACCCGGTTCTGGTATATCCGCGCGGTGGACCCGCGCAGCGTGCTCTACACCGGCCTTACGAGAGACGGCACCTTCCTGATCGAGAACGGCAAGATCACCAAGTCGATCAAGAACTTCCGCTTCAACGAGTCGCCGGTGATCATGCTCAACAACCTGCTCGCCATGGGGAAGCCGGTCCGGGTATCGGCGAGCGAGAGCGGCAACGCGGGTGCGCCGGTGGTGGTGCCGGCGCTGCGCATCAGGGACTTCAACTTTACGTCGTTGTCGGATGCCGTGTGAGGCCTGGATACGCCGGCATTGAGCTCCGAGTCAGGGCGAGGTGATCGTAAATCGAATCAACACGCCCTCGACGAATTCCGCGGTCACCCGGCGGCCCCGGGACCGGTAGGACGAGGTGCTGACCGCGAGGGTGCCTTCCATCCGCTGGGAAATGGACTCGGGCCGGCCCAGCATGGCGTCCACTTCCTCGACCGTCAGTCCCTTTCGCAGGTCCCCGTCGTCGCGGGGCGGCTCGCCACGGGTCTCCCCCATCGCCGAAAAATCCAGATACTCTCCCAGCGCCTGCATCACGCTCTCGGGCGTAAGCGCCTCGGCCGGCACGTTCTTCTCGTACTGAATGTTGAAGCGGGATCCGCCCTCCAGCCGCCGCTGCCGGATGTTCGCGTCCCGGATGGCGGTGGCCTGGGCCGCTTCGGCGCGATTCCGGGCATCCTCGCGTTCCCGCGCGTGACGCAGCCGGTCCAGCTCCTCCCGCATCTTCCGCTTCTGGACCGGGTCGCTGGTCTTCGGGATGTCCCGCTCGAGGTTCTTCTCCCGCTCCGATTTTGAGGCCGAGGAGACCGCCACGTACGGACTGGTATCGTCGCCGAACGTGCCGTACCCGCCGCCGCCGAGCTGGAACTCGATGTGATCGTTCTTCAGCTTGATCTTGGTGATCAGGACTTCGTCTCCCCGCCGAATCGCGGTGCCATAGCGCTTGAGCCGGCTCGCGTGCTTGGGAAAGTCCACTGGCTGGGCGGAGCCGGGATACACGTCGACTCCCTCGGACGACCCCGGCATTTCCAGCCGGACCCGTACGCTCTTGCCCTCGAAAAAGGCACGCAGCTGCTCTTCGGACTGGGCCTCGGCACGAGCGGCGAGGGTCGAGAGCAACAGGACAGCAGCAAGAGCCCGCATGGTCGGAATCCTTGAGGGTGCGAGCCAAAGGTACCGTGATGGGATGTCTTTCGGACCATTGACTTTCGGTTTTTCTTCGGGTATTGTGGCGGCGTGGTTTTCGGAGAGAAGCCCATGGCCATCGCCAATCTGGAAGAAAAGCTCGGCATTCTGATGTCCCTGGCCGCCGACGACCGGGACGGCCGACCCCCGCCGCCCCGGCTCCGGCATGCCGAACGGTCCGGCGCCCTGGGCCCGCTCAACTTGAGGAGCCTGCGTACCGGTCCGGGCCGGCGTACCAGTCTGCTGCGCGTCCTCATGACCAACGCGTGCAGCTTCAACTGCCATTATTGCCCCATGCGGCGGGACCGCGAGCTTCCCCGCACCCTGCTCAAGCCCGAAGAGCTGGTCCGGATCTTTCTCGGGGCGCTGCGCCGGGGCTGGTGCGAGGGGCTCTTCATCACCACCGGCATTCCCGGCCGGCCGGCGCACGTTACGGATGAGCTGATCAAGGCCCTGGCGCTGCTGCGGGAATACCACGGATTCGCCGGGTACATCCACGTCAAGCTCCCTCCCGGCGCGGACGACGCGCAGATCGAGCGTCTCACCAGTCTGGCCAGCCGGGTCTCGATGAATTTCGAAGCGGCCTGCGGCGCGAGTCTGGCGTCCATCGCACCGGACAAGAACTGGGTCACTACGCGCGGGGATTTCGAGCGGGTGCGCGGGCTCGTGGTGCGGGAACGGGAGGCGCGGAGCTACGGCCGGCCTCCGGATCCGTTGCATCCCGGCGGCGTATCCGGCATGACCATGCAATTCGTGGTCGGCGCCACGCCGGATACCGACCGCACCTTTATCAATACCGTGGCGGGTTTGCGCAAGGACGGCGGGGTGCACCATCCCCAGTTCAGCGCCTTCCGGCCCATTACCCGGACCCCGATGGAGGAAATGCCCGCGGCGCCCGCCATGCGCGAGCACCGGCTCTACCAGGCATCCCACCTCCTCACCGGGTATGGCTTCGAGGCGGAGGAAGTAGTGTACGAACCGAGCGGCAATCTCCCGCTCACACTCGATCCCAAGGCGGCCTGGGCGCTGGCGCACCCGGAGCGGTTTCCAGCCGAAATCCGCACCGCGCCCTATCGGGAGCTGGTGCGGGTTCCGGGTATCGGGCCGGGCACCGCCCGCCGCATTGTGGCTGAGCGAGGGACCACCGTCATACGGGGCCTGGCGGATCTGCGGAAAATCGGGGTGATCACGACGCGGGCGGCGGGGTTCCTCACCATCGCCGGAAGGCGGCTCACCTCCACCCGATGGACCGAGCAGCTCGGCTTCTGGGCGCCGGAAGACGAGGCGGGGGCGTATCACGTCACCTACGAGGTAAGCCCGGGCACCTTCCGGTAGTTGAACAGGAGGCATCCGCGCATCGTGACGCTGGTTCAGGAGGCGCCCGGTTCCTGGTGAGGATCACCCGCTGAATCAGATCCGGTAGATCGTCACGGCACACTCCGGAAACACCTGGCGCTGATTTCCCTTGGGGAGCTGGTGAGTCAGGGCATGCTCCACCGCCAGAGTCCGTGCAAAGCGTCCGGTCCGCCACATCGCGAGCACCCGGTCCAGGACCCGTGATTCGTAGGGAGGGTCCACAAAGGCAATCTCGTAGCCGTCAGGCGGAAGCGCCGCCACGAACGGGATCGCGTCCCGCTTGAAGATCCGGGTGCGCTTGAGCAGGTGCAGCGCGGCGACATTGGCCTTGAGGGCATGGAGGCTGGCGGGCCGGAACTCCACGAAATCCGCATTGCGGGCGCCCCGCGAGATCGCTTCGAGTCCCAGGGCGCCCGTGCCGGCGAACAGATCCAGCACCCGGGCGCCGGGCAACTCCGGCGCAAGGAGGTCGAGCAGGGCGGCACGGACCTTCTCCGACGTCGGACGCACGCGGGAATCGGCCGGGGAAACCAGATCCCGGCCGGCGAACTTTCCTGCCACGATTCTCACCCGATTAGTCCTCGCACGACCCGCGGCTCCGGAGCAGGGGCATCACAACCATAACCCCATCCGGAACAGCGCCCACCGTCGACGCTCATCCTCGCGACAAGACCCCGCGTCCCTCCCCCGAAGGCGCGCTAGTCTTCGATCGTCGCGGACACCAGGCCCCTTACTGCGTCATCGAAGGACCCGTATCCGATCAGCGGCTCGGCATCGGGGTCGCACATCTGGTAGAAGCTCTCGGCAAAGCTTCGCACATCGTTCCAGTCGGTGTATTCGTGGTCTCGAGAGGTGTCGGTGGAACCCCCGGCCTTCCGGACCAGGTGCTTCATGACCATCCGCTTGAGCCAGCCATAGCGGGTATACGGGACGGCCCCCGCCACGATCTTGACCCGCTCGGGTTGCCACCCCGTGGCGGTTTCGAATCCGCTGACGATCCGGTCGAGATCGTGAATCACCTTGGGATTCTTCTGCAGGACCCCCAGGCACACCGAGACGAATCCCGCCGGCATGGCGCGGAGCGCGACGACGTGGGCGCGAACCCAGCGGAGGACGGCACGCTGGTAGCCCGAGGCATGCACCGAGGCCGCGACCACGACGCCCGCGTACTCCCCCGGATCGGGGTTTGCCTCCGCGGCATTGACCACGTCGACACTGGCGCCGCGGGTCCCCAGCTCCCGGGCGATGAAGTGGGCCACCTTGGCGGTGTGGCCATCGGTGGTCCCGTAGAGCACCAGAATTCGGATCATGATCGCTCCTCGGCTCGGCAGCCGCTCCCTCAGCCCTGGACCACCAGCGCGGTCACCATGCCCAACATTCCGTGCTCCGACTCCGCATGGGGAAGAATGTGGCAGTGAAAGGCCCAGGTTCCCGGGTTGGTCGCCTTGACGATCACGTCCCAGCGCTCGCCCGGCGCGATGTTGAGCGTATCGCACTTCCAGGGGGCCGGCTGGTCCCACCCGTCCTTGGCGATCACCGTCATGTGCATCCCGTGCAAGTGCATCGGGTGGATCATCATGCCCTCGTTCATGAACCGGATCCGGACCGTCTGGCCAAGTTTGGCGACCAGCGGCTCGGTGGCGGGAAAGGACTTTCCGTTGAGGGTATACCCGTGCATGCTGTCGTTCAGGATCATGACGTGATCGACATCGACCTTGGGCTCGTTGCGGGTGTCCTTCGGCTCGACGATGAAGGCCCCGAGGAGTCCCATCCCGCACTGGAACGCGGCGTTGTGGTGCGAGTGATACATGTGGGAGCCGGCGTTCGGTACCACGAACTCGTAGGTGAACGATTCGCCCGGCTTGATCGGCGGCTGGGTGATGAACGGGACCCCGTCCTGATTATTGGGCAGCTCGAGTCCGTGAAAATGGACCGCCGTCGACTGGGACAGCTCGTTCTTGACGTTTACCCGCACCCGGTCGCCTTCGCGCACTCGCAGCTGCGGCCCCGGGAGCTGCCCGTTGTAGGTCCACGCCTTCACGGTCCGGCCCGGTTCGACCTCCCAGTCCACTTCCGTGCAGGTCAGGTCATAGACCTTGACGCCGCCCTGAAGGCGCGGTTGCAGGAGCTGATTGCCCTTGCCCCTGGTCTTGGCTGGAAACGCCTTGACCCCCTTCTCGTGCATCGCGTCCATCGCATCGGCCTTGGCCCGCGCGGTAAGGGGCGCTGGTGCCGCGGCGGCGTGCTCCGGGGTGGAGTGTTCCTCCGGGACCTTGCTCGCTTTGCTCTCGGTACAGCCGCTCAGGATCTCCGCTGCGCTGGGGAGGGCAATGGCCAGCGCGGCGCTGCCCCGCAGGAAGCCGCGGCGTGAGGTGGAGCGTTCCGATGAGAACAGGTTGGACATGACAAGCCTCGAATAGAGTCGTCTGGGGCCGCAATCGAATCGCATCCAGTATTGCCCAGCCGGTCTTAAGACTCCCGGGATTTGGCGTGAAGGGTTCTTCAGATCGATGCGGAAGGCGTTCCGGCGGACCAGCGGACTAGATCGGAACGGTGAGCACCGCGCAGGAAGCGGATCGCAGCAGTTCCCGGCCTACGTACCCGGAGCCCGAATCACCCCGCTGACCGCCTCGCCGGACCCCGAGGATGAGCACATCGGAGTCGGTCTCCTGCACGGCGTCGAGGATCTCGGTCACCGGGTTCCCCCAACTCACCCGCAGATCGACCGCAGGAGTCAGGGACGGAAGCCGCTGGATGACCTCGCTCAGCCATTCGACCCGCGGATCCCGCCAACCGCCGGCGTCGGACACCTCGAAGGGCACACCCGGCAGAACGCAGACGGCATGGGCCTGCGCCTTGAGCAGTTTCAGAAAGGCCACGGCCGGCGCGGCAACCCCGCTGCCCCGCAGGCTGCCGTCCAGGGCAATGACTGCCCGCCGGATGGTCCGGACACTCGGCGGCACCAACAGCGACAGACCGTTGCGACGGCGGATGACGGCGTCGGTGGTTGCATCGACGGGCCGAGGTCCGTCCGGTACTCGCTCCTTGCGCCCCAGCACGACGAGGTACGCCCCCAACAACTCCGCCCGCCGAACGATTTCCACCCCCGGAAGGCCGTGGTTGGTCAGTACGGTGCTGTAGCCGGATTCGGCCTCCCCGGCCCACGCCGGCTTCCGATCCGGATCCGGCTCCTCGGCGGCGATGCCGAGTCCCTGGAAGTCCGCGTCGGCCGCCTGGGCGAACGCCTGTGCGACCCCCACGGCGTGCTCGCCATGAAGAGTTCCGTCGGTCGCCGCAAGAATTCGCCGCCTGGGCACGATATGCCTATCCCTTGGATGGTTGGGCTTGCGCAACAACGTAGGTCGGGTGGTGTGAAGGAGATCTGAACCTGGAATGAACCTTCCGCGCTCTTCCCCGCCCGGTTCCGCCCCGGATATACTGCGGCGATGGAGAATGCCCTGCGCGCCCGAAGCCGGATTGAACGGGTCATCCGGGAGGTACCCGGCCTCATGGCGGAGCTACGCCTTGAGGCGCTCCTCCAGCGGGTGGCCGATCTGGGCCGAGAGGTCATCGGCGCGCGTTACGCCGCCGTGGGCCTGCTGGCCCCGGACCGGCGCACTCTCGAGAGCTTTGTCGTGTCCGGGATGGACGAGGCGGAGAAGGCGGCCATCGGCAGGTTGCCGGTTGGACACGGCGTTCTCGGCCTCCTGATCCGGGAAGGGAAGCCGATTCGCCTTCCCGATATCCAGGGGCACCCGGCCTCGACCGGCTTTCCGCCCAACCATCCTCCGATGAAATCGTTTCTCGGCGTCCCCGTCCCCGGGCGGCACGGCGTCATCGGAGAGTTGTACCTGACTGAAAAAATCGGCGCCGAGGAGTTTACCGAGGAGGACCAGCATATCGCCGGCCTGCTCGCCATCGCCACGGCATCCGCGGTGGAGAACACCCAGCTCTTCACCGCGCAAAGCCGTCTGATGGAGGAAGTCCAGCAGCTCCATCGATCGCGGGAGCGGTTCTTCGCCATGGTGAACCACGAGCTGCGCAACTCCCTCGCGGCCGTTTTCGGCTGGGCCGAGCTGATGGTTCGCAAGAAGGATCCGGCGACCGTCCCGCGGGCCGCCTTCGAGATTCTCGACTCGGCCGCCCAGGCCGTTTCGCTCATCAACGATCTGCTCGATCTCAGCCGGCTCGACGAAGACCGCCTGAAACCGGTCTTCCAGACCGTGGATTGCGGTGCCGTGGCTCGCGGGGCGATTCAGCGGGTGACCCCCGCCGCCCAGGAGCGCGGGGTCACCCTCGGGCTCCAGGTTCCGCGCCAGGGGCCGTTGTCGCGAACCGACGCGCACCGGCTGGAGCAGATCCTGGTGAACTTGCTGCGGAACGCGATTCGGCATACCCCCAAGGACGGTACCGTCAATACCACCGTGGGCGAGGCGCTGGACTGGGTGGTCTTCGATGTGGAGGATCAAGGCAGCGGCATCGCCGAGAATCAGCTGGAAGCCATCTTCGACGTATACGTCACCACCGCCGAAGGCGAGCGCCTGGGCCATGGCCTGGGTCTGCCGCTCTCCCGACGCCTCGCCCGGCTGCTGGGGGGGGACCTCCTGGCGGTTTCCCGCCCGGACAAGGGCGGCCAGTTCATTCTCCGGGTTCCCTCGGTGCAGGCCGCTTCGTAAGGTATTCTTCACAGATGTTTCGTGGGACTTTACCCTTTGCGTCAGTAGGTTGATCCCATGAAAGTGCTCCTCGTCGAAGACGACCGGAAGGTCGCGGGCTTCATCGAGCAGGGTCTCCGGGAAGAGGGCTACGTCGTGGACGCCGCCGCCGATGGTGAAGAGGCGACGATGATGGCGCATGTCTACGACTACGACCTCATCCTGCTCGACGTCATGCTCCCCAAGAAAAACGGGTTCCAGGTGGCCATGGAGCTCCGCCGGGAGGGGCGCAAGACACCGATTCTGATGCTCACCTCCCGGGACGCCGTCGAAGACGTGGTTCGCGGCCTGGATGCCGGCGCCGACGATTACCTGGCCAAGCCATTCCGGTTCGAAGAGCTGCTCGCCCGGGTCCGGGCGCTCTCCAGGCGCGGCGGTGCGGAACGGCTCGAAGTGCTCCGCTTCGGGGGCATCGCGCTCGACCGGATCAGCCACACCGCCACCGCGGGACAACACAAGCTGGATCTCACCGCCAAGGAATTTCAGCTGCTGGAGTACTTCCTCCTGCACCCCGAAGAGGTGATTCGGCGCACCACCCTGCTCGAGAAGGTCTGGGACATGCATTTCGATCCCGAGAGCAACGTGGTGGATGTGCACGTGGGCAACCTTCGTCGCAAGCTCACGG
>DASYPZ010000222.1:0-9802 GCA_036006105.1 Gemmatimonadales bacterium
GATCGGAGGCCGCGGAGAGCCTGGCATTGATCCGGGTAGCACGATATACCGATTACGCACCGGCACTCGCGACCCCTTCGGAAGTGCTCTGGATCGCGGGGAAGGATCAGCAGGCCGCGGCGTGGCTCGTGAGACAGAAAGGGCACTTCGGAACCGAAGGATGGACGGAGGTTGGCAATGCCTTTGCCCGGACGTTCTCGAAGCGGCCCCTGGAGGACGGCGAGCGTGCGTTGGGCGAGCTGCTCCGCCAGGGTTTGAGGTCCCCGGAACTCTGGAACATCGCCATGGCGGCCGGCGGGTTCGGGCGCAACGACCTGGCATTCGTCGCCGAGTCCTCGTTCAGCATCGCCCCTGACCTCGAAGGCATCATGCACGCCACAAGGGCGTACGGGTATCTCAAGCGGTGGCGCGGCCCCAAGGAGGCACTGCGGTGGATTCGTGGCGCGGTGCCGCCCGAGTTACGCCAGCCTGCAAGCATGCTTTTCTACCGCGAGGATGAGGGCGGGCTGCTCTGGGACATGATTGGAGAGGCTGGATCCGACAACAACGGCCGCTTCGTCTGGCTCATGCGAGCGGCCGCGGCGGTCGCGGCGGGTCTGCCAACGGACCCGCATCGGGCCCAGCTCATGGCGTATTACGATAAGGCGGGGAAGAACCCCTACTTCATCATGGGTCGCTACCTGCTTGGTCTCGCGAGTGAAGCACAGATGCTTGCCCTGGCTACCACACCGGATCATCGCTGTGAGGTGGCCTACTATCTCGGTGCTCGAGCCAAGGCCGAGGGACGGTACGAGGATGCGACCGAGTGGTTCCTGGTGGCGGTGGCAACGGGACAGACGATGGAAGGCGAGTATACCTGGGCCACCGACGAGCTCTCCAAATGGGCCGCGACCAAGCAAAGCCTGTCGGTGCTCGCCGCGCGGCAGTCCCATGCCGGCGCGGTCGATCCGTCGAGGTAACGGGCTTCGATCACCGATTCGCCAGCCTGAACTGCTCCGCCCGCGCCACCAGCCCTCGCATCCGCGCCGCCTCCACCTCCCCGACCCTGCGCCCGAATCCGGTCAGCGTGTAGTAACGCCGCGGCGGCCCGTCGGATTCCCGATCCGGTCCCGCCGCGGTCGTGATGAGCCCCTCGCCCTCCATCTGCTTCAGGGTGCGATACAGCGTCGCCGGGCCCAGCAGCCACTGTTCCACCGGATTCTCCTGCAGCTCCCGCATCAGCCCGTACCCATGCTTGGGTTCTTCGGCCAGCGCCAGCAGAATCGCGAAGGTCCGGGGCGGCACCGGCAGCTGCGCTTTCACATCCCGCTCAGTCATGGCGAAGCACCTCCAGCGGCTCGGTTCGGAGCGCCCGGCGGACCGGCACCAGGCAGGCGAGCGCCGCCACGGCGGCAAAGATGAGCGCGATCCCGCCGTAGGTGAGCGGATCCACCGGACTCACCCCGAAGAGAAACGAGCGGAGCAACCGGGACACTCCGGCCGCCGCGGCAAACCCGATGGTGAGACCGATGAGCACCAGCCGGAGTCCGTCGTTGAGCACCAGCTTCCGCACATCGGTCGCCGCGGCGCCGAGGGCCATGCGGATACCGATCTCGCGGCGCCGGCGGCTCACCATATAGGACAGCACGCCGTAGAGGCCCACCGCCGCCAGGAGCAGACCCGTGGCCCCGAACAACAGCGCCAGCCCCATGGCGATACGGTTGGGCAGCAGCGCCACACCCACCACCTGGTCCATCGGCGCCAGCTGGCCGATCGGCAGCGCCGGATCGAGCTGGCGCACCGCTTCGCGGAGCGCGGGGGCCGGATCGGGCGCGCCGGGTTTCATCCGCACCACCAGCGCCAGCGACCGCCCCCCCTGCTGCGCGAAGGGCAGGTAGATCATCGGGAGCGGATCCTCGCCGATGCTGCGGTAGCTGGCGTTCCGGGCCAGCCCCACCACCACCGTGGGAACTCCGTCCTTGAGGCTGCCGAACAACAGCGTCTTGCCGACCGGCTCCTCGCCCGGCCACAGGCGCTCGGCCAGGGTCTGGTTGATGATCGCGACCGAGGGCGCGCTGTCCCGGTCGGCCGGAGCGAAGGTCCGGCCCCGAATCAGCGGGAGCTGCATCGCCGAGAAGTAGCTCGGCGAGACGGCGGCGTAATCGGTCTGGAACCAGCCGACGTTGGCGCGATCCTCGCGACCCGCGAGGGCCACGACGGTCTGTTGATTCCCGTTGTTGAGCGGGAGAAAATCGGTGGTCCCCGCGACCTGCACGCCCGGAATCCCCGCGGTCCGCTCCTCCAGCCGTCCGGCGAATGCGCGGACCGCCGCGGGCTCGAGGTTCCGCACCTGCATCCAGAGGCTCACGGTATAGACCGGCCCCGGCTGGAAGCCGACATCGATCGTGCCGGCCCGGGCCAGCCCGCGCACGAACAGCCCCGCGGTGACCAGCAACAGCGTCGTCCCCGCCACCTGGGCCGCGACGAAGGCGCCGCGCAGCCGCAGCTTTCCCATCCGCGCCAGCGACGGCTCGTCTTTGAGTGAGCGCACCAGGTCGGGACGGGTGGCCTGCAGCGCCGGCACCAGCCCGAACGCTACGCCGGTGCCGAGCGTCACCGCGAGCGCCACCAGGAGCACCCGCGGATCGAGCGCGAAGTCGAAGGCCAGCGGAATCCCCACCGGCGGATGGAACCCCGAGAGCGCGTTGGTCGCCCAGACGGCCAGCAGCGTGCCGCCCACCCCGCCCACCAGGAACAGCGCCACGCTCTCGGTGATCAGCTGCCGCATGAGGCGGGACCGGCCCGCGCCCAGGGCGAGGCGCACCGCGATTTCCCGGGCCCGCGCGGACGCGCGCGCCAGCAGCACGTTGGCCACGTTGGCGCTCGCGATCAGCAGCACCAGCAGCGCCAGCAGCAGCAGAATGCCGAGGAAGCCCGCTGCGGGGAGAATGGCGGACGCGGGCAGCGGCGCGTAGGCCCGTACGTCCACCCGCCGGTCGAAGGTGAGACCCTCGCTCCGGCCCAGCCGCACCGATACCGCCGAGAGCGCGGCACCCGCGGTAACCCGCTGCCCGGAGGGACCCAGCCGGCCCACGATTTCCAGCCAGCTGTTCTGGCGGCTTTCCAGCAGGTTCGGGCGATTGCTGATCACCGGGTCGAGCGTCACCGGCACCCACATCGAGGGGTCCAGCGCCGCGACGTGACCCTGGAATCCCCGCGGCGCGATCCCGATGATGGTGAACGGATTGCCGTTGAGGAGCACGGTCCGTCCCACCGCGCCCGGATCCCCGGCGAAGCGCTGCCGCCATTCGGCATGGCTCAGCACCAGCACGCGCGCGCCCCCGGCGCCCATATCATCGGATGGGAGCAGGAGTCGCCCCAGGCCCGGCTTCACCCCCAGGGTGCGGAAATAGTTGCCCGAGACTTCCATCGCGAGCTTGAGGTCGGGCTCTCCCCCCGTGGACAGGCTGACCGGCGCCACCGAGTACGCCGCCAGATCGCTGATGCCGCTCTCGGTCGCCGCGAGGTCGCGATAGTCGAGCCAGGAGAAGGCGTGAAAACTGGAGCCGTCATCGCTCAGCGCGTGCACCGTCACCAGCCGGCCGGGATCGGTCACGCCCGCAGGCGCCCGGAGGAGGAAGGCGTTGGCGACCCCCATGATCGTGGTGGTGGCCCCGATGCCGATGGCGATGGTAAGCGCCGCGACCAGCGTGACGGTGGGCGCGGTGCGGAAGGACCGCAGCGCATAGCGGACATCCTGGAAAAAGCTGTCCACGGGCGGGGCTCCGGTTCGGGGGTGGGGTGAGGGCGAAAGCGCGGCGCGCCATTCCAGCGGCACCGAGCGCAGATCGAAGAGGAGGACGGCCCCGAGGCGAATCCGCGCCGCCACGCCGCCGCGCCGGGCCTCGGCCCAGCTGGAGCGGAAGCTGTCGAGCAACTCCCGCTCGGCCTCCTCCCGGAAACGCCGGGGGTAGAGCCGGAGCACGAGTCGATAGCACGACTCGGCGACGGATCCGGTTGGTTCGGGGACTATATCCACGAATGGGAATACGTGACGATTCGCCGGATGTTTCAAAGAGCGACTATTGACCGGCCGATTCCTGGGGATAGCTTATACCGAAGAAATACCGAAGCCGAGGTTTTCAATCCGTGAAGTCCGTCCTGTTCGTCGATCCCCCCGCCTTCTGCGCCACGGTCGAGCGCCTGGTGGCTCCGGCACTTCGGAGCCGGCCGCTCGCGGTGGCGCCGCCCGGTGCCGATCGCGCCACGGTGCTGGCGCTTTCTCCCGAGGCGCAGGCAGCGGGAATCACGCGCGGCATGGGAGTACGGCTGGCGCGGAAGCTCTGTCCCGATCTGATCCTGCTGCCTCCCAATCCCCGGCTCTACGCCCGCGCGTCCCGGGCGCTCCACGAAATCCTCCGGGTCTATGCGCCGGTCATCGAGCCCAAGGGCTATGGACACGCCTTTCTGGATATCAGCGGCACCGAAGGATTGTTCGGTCCGGCCATCGATGTGGCCGAGCGGATCAGACGCGAATCGGCCGAACGGCTCCGGTTGCCGCTCACGGTGGGAGTGGCCATGAACAAGCTGGTCTCGGAAGCCGCCACCCGGGCGGGACGGACCGGATGCCTCTGGCCCGTGCTGGTGCCCTTCGGCTCGGAGGCGTCCTTCCTGTCGCCCCATCTCATCGGGGTGCTTCCCGACGTACCCGATGACATCCTGTTCCGTCTCGACGAGTATCAGCTGGAAAAAATCGGGCAGGTGGCCGCCATCGCCGAGAGCGAGCTCTGCGCGGTCTTCGGCGCGCGGGGCCGGGTGCTCCGCGCCCGGAGCCGCGGGATCGACGCTCGGCCGGTCCTGTCCCCCGCGGTCAAGGCGGAGTACCGGCTGGCGCATACCCTCGCCACCGACACCAACGATCTCGGCGTGCTGCATCCGCTGCTCCGGCGACTCACCGAGGCGCTGGGGCTGCGGCTCCGGAAGCGCGCGCTCGCGGCGCGACGGCTCACCGTCCAGGTGGAATATGCCGACTATCAGGATTCCGCCCGAAACATTCCCCTCGCCGCGCACTGTCTCGACCGGGATCTCTGGAACGCGGCGCGGCGGGGGCTCGACCTCGCGATGGGGCGCAGGATCGCGGTCCGCACGGTGACGGTCACCGCGGACCGGCTCATCGAGGCCAACGCGCAGCTCGATCTGTGGGAGGTGTCCGAGGGGCCGGCCGAGGCGCTGCAGGGCGCCCGGGACCGCATTCGCAAACGCTGGGGGGAGCGGAGCTTCTACCAGACCAGGACGATCTTGCCCACCGAGTCGTTCCGTTCCATGGTCTCGTGCGCGACCACGATGTCGGCCATCGGGAAGACCGCATGAATGATCGGACGCAGGGTGGCGCTGGTACTCTCGGGGTGACCCAGGCTGAGCATGGGCGCGTCGTTGCGAATGTGCTGCCCGAAGAGAGGCAGGAAGCGCACCCCAAAATCCTCCACCAGCGCCACCCGCTCTTCGAGACCGCGGCTGCGCATGTTGGTGCCGATGATCTCCAGCCGTTTGCGGAGTATCAGCTCGAGACTCGCCTCGGGTACCGCCGCGCCCTGGAGAAATCCCAGCAGGACCAGCCGTCCCCGAAGCGCCAGCAGCGCCAGGTTGTCCAGGAACGCGGGGCCGCCCAGCACGTCGAGAATGACGTGCACCGGCCGGTGGATCTGCTCGCGAAACGGCCGACTCGAGGTGTCGATTCCCTGGTCGAGGCCCAGAGATGCGAGCGGCTCCAGTTTGAGCGGCGTGCGCGAAGTGCCCAGGACGGTGGCGCCGAGCAGCTTGGCGAGCTGAATCGCGGCGGTGCCCACCCCGCTCGCCACGGCGTGGATCAGGACGCACTCACCCTCGTGCACCCTGCCCCGCGCGGTCAGCGCGTCGTACGCGGTCAGGAAGGCTTCCGGAATGGCCGCGGCTTCGGCAAACGAGAGATTCCCGGGGACCGGCAGGATTTCGCTCTCGTGCACCACCACGTACTCGGCCTGGGCCCCGCCGCCGACCAGGCCCATGACCCGGTCGCCGATGTGCCACCGCGAGGCGGCGGAGCCGACCGACTCCACTTCACCGGCGTACTCGAGTCCGGGAATGTCCGCCGGCCATCCGGGCGGGGCGGGATATGCTCCACGGCGCTGATGGATGTCGGCCCGGTTGAGGCCGGCGGCATGCACCCGTACGCGGACCTGGGCACCCAAGGGTGTGGGCTCCGGCATATCCATGAGCGTCAGGACCTCGGTACCGCCCGCGCCGGCATTCACGATCGCTCGCATACTGAAGGTTTTACCACCCGCAGGCTACAGTCAACCATTATGAAGGAGGTCGTACCGTGGATCCCCGCATCGCTCCGCTTGCCGGTATTCTCCGGCTCAATGCCCGGCTGTTCAACAATTGTCTCGACGGAATAACCGAGGCCCAGTGCCACGAGCGTCCCTCGGACACCACCAACAGCGCGGCCTTCGTCGCGGGGCACCTCGCGGAGGCCCGGTTCTGGGGCCTCAAGATTCTTGGCGCCGAGCGAGCCAATCCGCTGGAGAAATACCTGGGCCAGTGGAAGGGTATCGACGAGATCACCACCTGGCCGTCGCTGGCGGAGATCAAGTCGGCGTGGGTGGAAGCGTCCACCGAGCTCGACCGGCGCATGGCCTCCATGACCGCGGCCGGGCTGGACAAGGCCAGCGGAAGCCAGATGCCTCTGGAAGACTCGTCGGTGCTGGGTCTGTTCGCGTTCATGGTGCAACACGACAGTTATCATGTCGGCCAGCTGTCCATGCTGCGCAAGCACGCCGGCCTGCCGGCCATGAGTTATTCATGACCCGCGACCCCCGCACCGGAGCCTCGACATGCTGAAACAACTCACCCCGGTACTCATCGTGAACGCGGTCGAGCCCTGTCTCGGCTTCTGGACCGGCGCGCTGGGCTTCACGAAAACCAACGAGGTCCCCGGTCCCGACGGCAAGGTGCTCTTTGCCAGCGTGGAGCGGGACGGCGTGGAGGTCATGTATCAGACCCGGGCCAGCGTCCTCGACGACAATCCCGCCATCGGTGCCAGGCTGGATGGGCACTCCGTCGTGCTGTTCATTACGGTGGATGATCTCGACGCGGTGGAGAAGGCGGTGGCCGGCGCCCCGGTGCAGAAGGCGCGGCACAAGACCTTCTATGGCAGCGAGGAGATCTACGTCATGGAGCCGGGGGGAAATACCGTGGGCTTTGCCCAGATGGGATGACCGAGGGGTGACCGCCTATTGCGACGTCGCGCCCGGCCACGAATGGCACGGGCCGTATCACGACACCGAGTACGGGTTTCCCTTGTCGGGAGATGCCGAGCTGTTCGAGCGCCTGGTCCTGGAAATCAACCAGGCGGGGCTCTCGTGGCTTACCATTCTCAAGAAGCGGGCGGCGTTTCGTGACGCCTATCACCAATTCGACCCCGCCCGGGTCGCCCGATACGGAGCCAGGGACGTGAAACGGCTGCTGGGCAATGCCGGCATCATCCGGAACCGCCTCAAGGTGGAGGCGGCTATCAGCAACGCGAAGGTGATCCTGGCCATGCGGGAGAGCCATGGATCGTTTGCCGGCTGGCTCGACGCGCATCACCCCCGCAGCAAGGAGGCATGGGTGAAGCTGTTCAAGGAGACGTTCCGGTTTACCGGAGGAGAGATCGTCGGGGAGTTCCTGCTCAGCAGCGGATACCTGCCCGGCGCTCACCGGGAGACCTGCCCGGTCTATCCGAAGATCCTGAAGCAGCGGCCCCGCTGGAGCCGGCTCCGGGAAGCCGGCCGCTGACCTCATGCCGGACCGCTTCCTGCTGACGCCCTACACGCTGGACCAGGGCGCACCGCTGCTCGAAGGCCTCCTGCGTCCGGGATGGCGCCGCACCGACACCGTCGTCACCGGTGACACCCAGTTCGACCGGATCGGCGGGATCCATCAACGGCTCCGTGATCTGGTGAAGGACACCCTCCAGCAGGGAAACCGCCCGGTCAGCGTGGCCGGGGATTGCTGCGCCACCATTCCGGTGCTGGCCGGCCTCCAGGACCACGGCCTTCATCCCGTGCTGGTGTGGCTCGACGCCCACGGCGACTTCAACACCGCCGCCACCACCATCACCGGTTTCCTGGGCGGAATGCCGCTGGCGATGATGTCGGGCCGGGGCGACCAGACCCTGATGCGATCGGCCGGGGCGCACCTGCTGCTGGACGACGACATCATCCTCGCCGATGGCCGGGATCTCGATCCGATGGAGCGCGCGCTGGTCAAGGAGAGCGGCATCCATCATCTGCAGTCGCTGGGGGAGGTGCTCGATGCCATTCCGCCGCATCGTCCTATCTACGTCCATCTCGATTTCGATGTGCTGCAGCCGGCCGACGCTCCCGCGATGCGCTACTCGGCGCCGGGCGGGCCGTCCCTCTCCGAGGTCGTGAGCCTGGGAGCGGCGCTCCGCCAGACCGGACGCATCGTGGCCGTCTCCGCCACCACCTGGGATCTCGGTGCCGACCGGGACGGCCGGACCGGCCGGGCCTGCCTGGCCGCGCTCGACGCCTTTCTCTAGAACCCGCCGCCTCCACCGCCACCGCCCCCGCCGCCCGACGACCCCCCGCTGAAGCCGGACCCCCCCGAGCTGCGGGGCGCGGAGCTCATCGCGCTGCCGACGCTGCTCGACAGCGTCGACAGGCTGTGAGAGAAGCTCGCCACGTTGAAGCTCTGCAGGTTGGAGCCGACGTACCAGGTGGGCGGCTGGGTGTAAATGTCCTTGAAGGCGCCGGCCCATTGCCGATCGACCCCGAGCGCCATGGCATAGGCCAGATACTTCTCGAACAGCTCCGGGGTCTTCACCACCCGCTCGAACCGGTCCTTCTCCACCCGTTCCAGGAATTCGCTGAAGCCCAGGATCTTCTCCAGGGCCCGCGCGCCGGCGACGGTGCGCGCCGGCATGTTGTGGCCGACGATGGCGAAAATGAGGAACAGGGCGACTCCGGCGAGATAGAACGGCAGCGGAGTGATGCCGAGCTTGGCCGCAAGCACGGTCCCGCCCATCGCGAAGAGAACGCCGCTCAGGACGGCGGCCGACCACCAGCGCCGCCGCACCGAGTCGGGCCGCTTCGCGTAGAGCCCCTGTTCCACCAGCCGCTCCATGATGCCGTCCTTGATGCCCGGAAGGCTGGTGTAGAACTTGTTCTTCAGGTCCGAGAGCTTCACCGCATCGGCATTGCCCGTGAAGATGCCCTGAAGCACCCGCTGCTCGTGCGGTGTCAGGCCGTCCCAGTCGGTCCTGGTCTTGATGCGGTGGAAGACATAGTCCCGTTCCTTGAACAGTCCGAACAGCGCCGCGGTCTCCACCTCCTCGATTTTCAGGAATCCGCGCACCGCCAGGTCCACCATGCTCGCGGTGATGTCCCGCATGTCGGCCGACTCGTCGGTCAGGGTGCCGACCTCGGCGGGGGTCATACCCGCCGGCGGCTCGTACTGGACCGAGACCGGCAGGCGCCGGGGATCGCGTCCCCGCCGGGACCAGTGCACCAGCATCAGGATCAGCACCGGTATGGGAAGCGCCAGCGGCCAGTTGGTGGCGAGGAACCCCACGGTGCGCTGGATCGCGCTCGGCTCCGCCACCAGCCCCTTGTTCCAGCCCACCACCGCGGTAAGCCCCTCCCGGAATTCGAGCTTTCGCGGCATGCCGATGCGAACGGTATTTCCCTCGACGATGACCTGGGCCTCCCGCCCGGTCGCGCCGTATTCGCCGTTGAACGCGGTGGCCCGGACTCCGGCCGCGCCGACCGGCAGCGTGATGGTC
>DASYPZ010000223.1:0-2352 GCA_036006105.1 Gemmatimonadales bacterium
GGCCTCTCCGAGACGCTCGTACGCCAGGCCACGCAGCAAGTGGACCCGGCCGAGCAGTCCCCACCGCGAGTCGAACCCGCGCCGGTAGAGCTGCCCTTCGTCGAACGATCGGAGCAGATCGATGGCCCCCCGATAGTCGCCCAGTTGATAGCGGGCCTCTGCCTCGAGCGGTCGCGAGTCGTTCCAGGCGAAACCCATGTACACCGTCGATTTCTCCGCCCCGGCCGAATCCTTCGGCTCCGGAGTCGCCAGGGCCCGACGGGCTCCGGCGCTGTCGCCATGACTGAGGGCGGCGAGTGCTCGCACCGCCGGCGTCGTTGGCCGGCCGGTCAGCGCCTCGAGTTCTTCCAGCGGCCGGGCATCGGATTCGGGTGTAAGCAGCAGCCCGACGGCGGCGGCGGCTCCCGCGCCGGCGACACTGGCCCGGTCCGAAGCCGGTGCACGCCGGGCCGATTGGGCCAGATTGGTCCACACGCGACGGAGCTCGCGTACCGGGCCGCCGGCCGCGCTGTACAGTTGAGCCAACCGTGACCACTCCCACACCTGGTCCTGATCCCAGATGGTCGGGGTCCGCTCGGCGAGTTGGGTGGCGCGGCGGATCGCGTCGCCCAGGGCGATGACGTCCGCCGCCCCGTCGAGATCGCCCTGATAGGCCAGGACGTTGGCCCCTGCCATGACGTCGGAGACGAATTCCCTTCCGAAATCGGGCAAAGCCGGGGCGCGGTTGCCGAACGAGGCCGTCGTGCTCCGCACCAGACGGGCCGCCGAGCCCGCGTCGCCTCGCGCGAATTGGACCCGCGCCTCGAGGTAGGCGGAGAGATCCCGTCCCGCGGCTGGCAGGAGTCGCCGGAGCTCAGCAACTTCCTGGGAAGCGTCGGAAAAATTCTCGCTGGCGAAGTAGGCTTCGAAGAGTGCATGATGGGCTCGCGCCGTGGCCGGCTGGAGCGCGACCCAGCTGCGTGCTGTGCGAACCGCCTCCCGGCGGCCCTGCTGGAGGGCTGTCTCCCGGGTCACGCTGTCCAGGGTCGGCCCGCTCTTCTGTGAGGTGGCCACGAAGGAATCGGGGGCCACCAGCGCGTAGGAGCCGCCCCGGCGGGTCGCGTTGCCCAGTAGCCAGGTGATGTGATCGTAGGCCAGCGCGTATTGGGGATCCAGCGCCAGAGCGCGCCGGAAGGCGCGAAGCGATCGGGTCATCCCGGCGGGCGTCGAGGCCGCCAGGGAGTCGTGGAAGAACGCGTCGCCCAGTCCGTACCATGCGTCCGCGTCGGTGGAATCCCTGGCGAGCAGCGACTGATAGAGCTGCTGGGAACGTCCGTACTCGCCGTCGAGCATCGCCCGGTACGCTTCGATCACTGTGCGCTGCCGCTCGGGAAGCCGCTGGGCGAAGCGGGACGCTTGCAGGATGGCGTTCCGCCCGACGCTGTCCGCCGCGCCGGTGGTCCATCCCCGAGTCAACCCGAGCTTGAAGTACGCCAGGCTGAAGGTGCTGTCCACCGCCACGGCCCGCCGAAGGTCGGCTTCCGCGGGCAGCAACTCCCAATGATTCAGATGTTCGATGCCCTGCAGGTAGGCGCGATAGGCCTCGAGGGAGCCGGTCGTCACTGCGGCGAGCGCACTCCGGCCGCTGGCCGGCGCTCCGGACAGATCCAGCAACCGGGCGGCAAGCTCATCGAACATCGGACGAACGTCATCGCGGGCCGGGCCGGCGGCTTCCACCACGTCGAGACGGCTGCCGGTGGCCACGTCGTAGGTCCGCGCCGTGAGCCGGATCGAATCCCCGGCCCGAAGAAAATCTCCGAGCACCACCGTCCAGGCTCCGGCCTGCCGGGCCAGCCGGCGCGCCTGCGCGAGGCCGATCGGCTCCCTGTCCGAAACGTTCGCCTGGCTCAGCAGATCGTGGACCCGGTCCTGATCCACCACGCTGAGATCACGCCATTGCGATAGGGCCAGAGCGAGCATGTTGACGCTGCCGTCGTGCAGCCATCCGAAAGTGCGGTCCTCCCGCAGGTTGTCGAAGGGAAGCACCAGCATCGACAAGCGCGGGTTGACCCCGTTCGCCGGCCGGTCCGGAGCCCGAAGGAGGGCGCCCAGGATCACCAACACGGCGAGCAGCGCCACGGTCGCGGCCAGCACCCATCGCCGGCGCCGGGGCCTGGGCGCACGGTCAAGGGCCGGAGGGGTGGCTTCCCCGAGCAAGGCGTGCCTCAGTTCCCTCCCGCTCTGCCAGCGGGCCTCGGGAATCTTTTCCAGCGCGCGCCCCACGGTCTCGATCAGGCGGACCGGCAGGCCGGGCCGCCGCTCCGCGAGTGGTGGTGGCGGATCGACGATTTGCCGGGAAACGATGATGCGCGA
>DASYPZ010000224.1:0-8435 GCA_036006105.1 Gemmatimonadales bacterium
CGATCCATCTCCCCGACAGCCTGCCCTACAACACGGTCACGGATTCCCTGGGACGATTCAACCTGGGGCTGGTGCCCGATGGCGCCTACATCGTCTACGGCATCGAAGATCAGAACACCAGCCGAACCCGCGAGTATCGGGAGCGCTTCGACTCGATTCGCGTGGCCCCGGCGCAGGACAGCGTCGGGGAGCTCTGGATCTTCAAGCATGACTCCACCGCGGCGCGACTCTCCACGGCCGCGGCCAACGATTCGTTGTCCCTGGTGCTCACCTTTTCCCAGATGCTGAATCCCTACCAGCGCCTGCCGGCCGATTCGGTGGAGGTTCGTCTGCTGCCGGACTCGGTCCGCATTCCGGTGCTGGCCATCCTGCCCAAGGGGCAATTCGATACGCTTTTTCCGGCGCATCTGACCGACTCCGCCCGTGCGCGCGCCGATTCGCTGAAGGCCCGCGAGGACAGCGTCCGGGCGGACTCGATCGCGCGGGCCAGGCAGGCCGCCGCGATCCGGATTCCGGGCGCCCAACGACGCCGCGCCATCGAGCTGGACACCGCGGGAACCGGACCGCTCCGCACCAAGCCACCGCTCTTCGACAAGCTGTACGTGCGTCTCGGCGCCCAGCTCCGTCCGGGCTCCGATTACTTCGTCGTGGTGCATGGGATCCAGAATACGAGTCGGGTGGCCGGCCTCGCCAAATCGGTCGCGCGCATCGCGGTGGAGAAACCACCGCCCGATTCGCTCAAGACCAAAGCAGATTCGCTCAAAGTCAAGCCGGATACCACCCGGAAACCGGCCCGACCCCGGACCCCATGACCGACGCCCGGCGGACACTCCCCTCGGTGGATCGGTTGCTCAAGGAGCCGGGCATCGTGGCGCTGCTCGGACACGCACCGCGCAGCGTCGTGGTTGCGGCGGTGCGCGAGGCCATCGGCGCGGCGCGGAGCGGCCGGGCAGCCGAGCCGGGCGACTGGGTCGCCGATGTCGCGGAGCGGGTGGCGCGACGCGCCACACGATCACTCCGCCCGGTGCTCAATGCCACCGGCGTGGTCTTGCACACCAATCTGGGCCGCGCCCCGTTGGCCCGCCTCGCCCTGGACGCGATTGCCGCGGTAGCGGCGGGGTACAGTACCCTGGAATTCGACTGCGCCACCGGCATCCGCGGCAGTCGCAGCGACCATTGCGCCGCTCTGCTGGCGGCCCTGGCCGGCGCCGAGGACGCGCTGGTGGTGAACAATGCCGCCGGCGCCCTGGTACTGGCGTTGAACGCGACAGCGGCCGGCCGCGAGGTCCTGATTTCCCGGGGAGAGCTGATCGAGATCGGTGGATCGTTCCGGATCCCCGACATCCTCGAAAAGAGCGGGGCCATTCTCCGGGAGGTCGGCACCACCAATCGGACCCACCTGGACGACTACCGCGCGGCACTCTCGGAGCGCACCGCCGCGATCCTGACGGTCCATCGGTCCAACTTCGAGCAGACCGGCTTCGTGTCGACGCCCAAACCCGCCGACCTGGCGGCGCTCTCGAAAGAGGCCGGGATTCCCTATCTGTTCGATGTGGGGGGCGGCCTGCTGGTGAACCTCGCACCCTGGGGACTCTCCGGAGAGCCTCTGGTTCAGGAGGCCGTCGCGACCGGGGCCGACCTGGTGCTCTTCAGCGGCGACAAGCTGCTCGGTGGCCCGCAGGCCGGATGCCTGGTGGGCCGCGCGCCGAGAGTCGCAGAGGCCCGGCGCAATCCATTTGCCCGGGCGATGCGGGCCGACAAGCTCACGCTCGCGGCACTGGAGGCCACGCTCTCCCTGTATCAGGACCCGACCGTTGCGGTCCAGCAGATTCCGGTGCTCGCCATGCTCACCCTCGCGTCCGCCGAGCTGGCCCGCCGGGCCGGCGCGGTGGCCCAGGCGATTCAAAGCCGCGGCGCGGTGGAGCTGCTGCCCGGCTTCTCCGCGGTGGGCGGGGGCGCGTTCCCGTCCGCCCGGCTCGACACCACCCTGGTGGCCGTTACCCCCGGCCCGCAGGGCGCCTCCCACCTGGCACTCCGGCTCCGTCAGGCCGCGCCCCCGGTGATCGGGCGGGTTCAATCGGACCGCGTCGTCCTGGATCCCCGGACCCTGCCGGAAGAATCTTTCCCGATGGTGGCCGACGCCGTGAACGCGGCCCTGATCGACGAATGACCCAGGCGCCTCCCACCGGCGCGCTGCGTCCCTGCGTTTTCCTGGATCGTGACGGCACCATCATCAGCGATCCCGGGTACCTCCGGGATCCCGCCCTCGTCGTGATGCTGCATGGGGCGGGTCCCGCGATCGCGCGACTCAATCAGGCCGGCTGGCTCGTCATCGTGGTAACCAATCAATCGGGGATCTCCCGAGGATTGGTCACCGAGGCGGAGTATTTCCAGGTGGCGGCCCGTCTGGATCGTTTGCTCGAGGATGTGGGGGCCCGGATCGACGCCTCTTACTTCTGCCCCCACGCTCCGGAGCGCGATGGAACCTGCGCCTGCCGAAAGCCGGGGCTTTTGCTCTTCGAGCGGGCGGCGCGGGAACACGGCGTCGACCTGGCCGCATCGTGGTGGGTCGGAGACCGCCTGAGCGACGTCCTCCCGGCGAAATCGCTCGGTGGGAACGGTCTGCTGGTCGAGACCGGTGAAGGGCGAACCCATCGGGACTCCGCGCGGGCCGAGGGATTCGAGGTGGTTCCGGGACTGGCGACCGCCGTCGAGCGGATTCTTTCCGCCCCGAGCCACCGTCGCCGCTAGGGAGCGACTAGCGGCCCCGGCGTTCCACCAGCCGGTCTTCGGCTGGGTCCCAGCGCCAGCGCGGCCGCGGTCCCTGCAAGGTGACGCCGCCGATCTGACGGGCCACGCCGGACAACCCGCACCAGTCGGCCCGCCCTTCCAGCACCTGCTTGCCCTGTTCCGTGAGCCAGAGGTGCCGGTCCTTGAGGTCGGCGTCCGGCAGGCGCCCGAGCCGAGGGTGGGTCCCCGCCAGCAGCGGATGCAAGCCGGTCGCCAGCTCCCGCAGGACCGCGTAGAACATCGAATCTCCCATGAACGGACGCGGTTCGCGGTTCTGGACGCGCGGAAACGCCTCCATGGCGCTCCGGGCGCCTCCCTCGATTTCCTCCAGCGCGAGGTGGGCCGTCCGGGACAGGCCGTTCACGGTGGAGGGATACTCCGCCAGATAGCGCGTGATCGCTTCGGGAAGGAACGGCAGCGCGCGGGATCGCGATCGGGCCAGCCGGACCAGCCCCCGGGGATGCGGCGCGTTGAAGGCCTCCCAGGCCTCCCGGGCCACCGCGAACTGCCGCCGGGTCACCTCCCGACGGGTGGGGAACAGTCCGGCGAGGTCGCCCGGGGCGAGCTGACCCAGGCCCACGAATCGATCGATCCCCGGAAAGGCGCCGATGCAGATCAGCGACATCCGGGTCTGGGCGGTACGGGGCTGGAGCCGCTGGAGCAGGTACACCAGGATGACCTGGTCGAAGAGATCGGCTTCGAACCAGAGCACCGTCTCGTTGTACAGCTCGCATTGATCCACCCGCCAGTCGGCGCCCATGATTTCGCGGTAGGTCTCCGTCATCGGCACGAAGAACCGCCCCGACAGATACGCGGCGCGTTCCCGCTGCCGGTCGGCCTCATTGGGGTGCAGGTGGAGGGGGCCTTCCGAGAGTACGTCGCTCCAGCGAACCTTGTCGCCCGGCACCCCCGCATGATCGAGGGTTTCGAGGATATCGTCCCCGCAGCGGATGTGGAGAAAGGGACGCGGGTCCGGGAGCTGGGCGAGTTTATATTTGCGCGCTATGCGCTTGCGGGTGGCCACCGTGGTGTCGGGCAAAGGCAGCAATTTGGCGGCCCTCCTCCGCGCCCTCGGTCCGGATGCCCCGGCTGAGGTCGTCCTGGTGATGAGCGATCGAGCCCAGGCGGGCGGGCTCGAGCTGGCGCGCCGGGCCGGCATCCCGACGCACGTGTTCAATGATATCGCGGATCCCGGGGACTGGCTCCGGGTATTGACCGGGGCTGAGGTCGGACTGGTGGTGCTCGCGGGGTTTCTCAAGCGGGTACCGGCCCCGGTGGTCGCGGCCTGGCAGGGCCGGATGATCAACATCCACCCCGCGCTGCTGCCGCGCCACGGCGGAGCCGGGATGTACGGCACCCGGGTGCACCAGGCGGTCCTCGACAGCGGCGACGCCGTATCCGGCGCGACGGTGCACCTGGTCAGTGAGGAGTACGACCGCGGCCCGGTTCTGGGGCAGGCCAGCGTGCCGGTCCTCGCCGAGGACACCGCCCTGACGCTGGCGTCACGAGTGCTCGATCTGGAACACCGACTGCTCCCGGCCGCGGTACTCGCCGCGGCCCGGGCCGGTCGGCCGGTGCCTTTTGCTCTCTAACCCCATGGCGTGCTGAACATGCCTCGTGCGCTCATCTCCGTCAGCGATAAACGTGGCATCGTCGATTTCGCCCAGGGGCTGATCGATCTGGGCTGGGAGATCGTGTCGACCGGCGGAACCGCGGCGACGCTCAGCAAGGCCGGGCTCCCGGTCACCACGGTGGACCAGGTCACCGGCTTTCCCGAGATCCTGGACGGCCGGGTCAAGACGCTCCACCCCGCGATCCACGCCGGTCTGCTGGCCCGGCCCGATATCGAGGGCCATCGTCGCGAGCTCGCGACCCACAAGCTCGGAACCTTCCAGCTGGTCGCCGTCAATCTCTATCCCTTCCAGGCGACCATCGGCCAGCCCTCCGCGACGCTGGAGGACGCGATCGAGAACATCGACGTCGGTGGCCCCTCGATGCTGCGCTCCGCCGCCAAGAATTTCGAGCACGTCATTCCGGTGGTCGATCCCACCGACTACCGGCTGGTCCTCGACGTGCTGCGCAAGGGTCCGATGGACGCCGAGTGCCGGCGGGCGCTCGCCGCCAAGGTGTACGGGCATACCGCCGAGTACGATACGGCGGTGGCGGGTTACCTGACCGCGGACAGCGAGGGGCTGCCGCCCCGGATCAATCTCTCGGTGGAGCGCATGCAGGAGCTCCGCTACGGGGAGAACCCGCAGCAGCGCGCCGCCCTCTACGCCACCGAGGAGCCGCGCGGCATTCGCGATCTGAAGCAGCGCCAGGGCAAGGAGCTTTCCTTCAACAACCTGATGGATATCGATGCCGCGTCCGCGGCGGTCGGCGCCTGGAAGAATCGTCCCGCCTGCGCCATCCTCAAACACACGACCCCCTGCGGCGTTGCGGTCGGGCGCACCGCGCTCGAGGCGCTCCAGAAGGCCCGCGCCACCGATCCGGTCGCCTCGTTCGGCGGGGTGATCGCCTGCAATACCGTGGTGGACCGCGAGATGGCGGAATCGCTGCGGGATTTGTTCTTCGAGGTGATCGTCGCCCCCTCCATTCCGGAGGACGCGCTCACGGTGTTCGCCGAGAAGAAGAATCTCCGGGTCGTGGAGCTCCCCATCGGGACTCCCGCCGGTTCACTCGACTGGAAAAGCGTGCGCGGCGGGTTCCTGGTCCAGGACCGCTTCACCTTCGACCCCTCCGAAGAGGGCTGGAAGGTGGTCACCACCCGCGGACCCGGGCCGGAGGAATGGAACGACCTCCGGTTTGCCTGGGCCGCCGTGGCCTCGGTCAAGTCCAACGCGATCCTGCTGGCCTGCCGGGAGCAGGCCATCGGCATCGGAGCCGGCCAGATGAGCCGGGTGGACGCGGTATTTCTCGCCATACACAAGGCGCGACAGCAGCAACACGTCACCGATGGCGCGGCGCTCGCCTCCGACGGTTTCTTCCCCTTCCCCGACGGAGTCGAGGAGGCGGCCCGGGCCGGCATCAGGGCCATCATCCAGCCCGGTGGATCGGTGCGGGACCCCGAAGTGATCGCGGCCGCGAACCGGTACGGGATCGCGATGGTGCTCACCGGCAAGCGGATGTTCCGCCACTAGGAGATTATGTCCGAATCGCAGCGTACTCCTCCTCCCTATGGCTACGCCGCCCTGGCGGCGGTCGTGGTTCTCGCCATCTACGTGGCCACGCTGGCGCCGACCACGGCGTTCTGGGATACCTCCGAGTACATCGCCGCCGCGCGGGTCCTCGGCATTCCCCACCCGCCCGGCAACCCGCTGTTCGTGATGATGTCGCACGCCTTCGGCCTGCTGCCGCTGTCGGCCTCGTACGCCGTACGGATCAACCTGTTCGCGGCGGTCACCAGCGCGCTCTCCGCCGGCCTCTGGTACCTGGTCGCCGAGCGGTGGCTGCGCAACCTGGTCGCCGACCGGGCGGTGCGCCTGGGCGCGGCCTTCGCGGGTGTGCTGGTGGGCGCCCTGTCCTGGACGGTGTGGAATCAGTCCACGGTCAACGAGAAGGTCTACACCCTGTCGATGCTGTCGATGGCGGTGGTCACCTGGCTGGCGGTGCACTGGGGCGACGACGATGCCGGCCAGCACCGCGACCGCTGGCTCATCCTGATCGCCTTCGTCATCGCGCTCTCCAGCACCAATCACATGATGGGGGTGCTGGCCCTGCCGGCGGTGGGCATCTATGTCCTGTGGACCGACTGGCGGGTCCTGCTCAAGCCCTGGGCCGCCCTCATGGCCTGGCTGCTGCTGCTCGGCGTGTCGGGCATGCTGGCGCAGCTGATCTTCCAGCTCATGGGGCGGGAACCGCTCGGCCCGGTCACCGGACTCGCGGGCGCGGTGCTGCTCGGTCTCCTGGTCTGGGCCCTGGTGGAGGACCGCAAGAACCCCCTGCTCTACCTCGGCATCGCCGCGGTCATCATCGGACTGACGCCGAATTACATCTTCCTCCCGATGCGCGCGATCCAGCACCCTCCGATCAACGAGGGAGAACCGGTCGGTTTCTTCAGTCGCGCCCTGATGGATGTGCTGAACCGGGTCCAGTACGGCAAACCCCCGGTGACCGATCGGCAGGCGAACATCGTCGATCAGTTTGCCAACTACTGGCAATACTTCACCTGGCAGTTCAGCCGTGACTGGACCTCGCTCCGCCCGCTGATTACCGCGGTGTTCGCGATCACCGGCCTGAGCGGGCTCTGGACCCTCATCAAGAAGGACCGCCGTGCCGGTATCGCCGCGCTGGCGATGATTCTGACCCTCACCGTGGCGCTGGTCTGGTACCTCAACTTCAAATACGGCTTCTCCCGGCACCCCGAGATTCCCGGCAACGACACCCACGAAGTGCGCGAGCGGGACTACTTCTTCATCTGCTCCTTCGCCTTCTTCGGTACCGTGGTGGCCGCCGGACTCGGCTCCCTGGCTCAGACGGCAACCGAAGTGCTCCGAACCCGCCTGGCCGCCATCCCGGTGCTGGCGCTGGCGCTGGTGCCCCTGCTGGGCAATCGCCTCACCGCGAGCCGGGCCGGCGAATACGTCGCCCGGGACTTCGCCATCGATCTGCTCGAATCGGTCGAGCCCTACGGCATTCTGGTCACCGCCGGCGACAACGATACCTTCCCGCTCTGGTACGCCCAGGAGGTCGAAGGCATCCGGCGCGACGTCACCCTGGTCAACCTCTCCCTGGCCAACACCGACTGGCACCTGCGCCAGCTGCGCCGCCGCGAGCAACCGGAGTTCGATCCCTCCCGGTCGATCGATCTGTGGAAGCCCCGGACCGATTCGGCCCGCACGCTGCTGGGCGTCCCCGGGCCGGAGGGATGGAGCAGGCCCACCTCGCCCGTCTTCAGTCTGAGCGAGGCCGAGCTCGACAGCCTCCCGGAATATTCCCGGGTCCCCAAGGGCAAGGGCCTGGTGTACGGGAATCTCACGATGGTCCTGGGGGATGAGATCCTGCAGCGCAGCGATCTCGCCACCATTCTGCTGATCCGGGATAACCTGGGCAAACGTCCGATCAATTTTGCCTGGAGCGCCGGACCGTGGCCCGACCAGACCCTCGGGCTCACCGAATACCTGGTGTCCCAGGGACTGGTTCGAAAGCTCTATACCAAACGGGTGGACACGACCGCCAACATCGTACTGACCCCGATGGGCTATACCGACCTGGAACGGACCCGCACCCTGCTCAAGTCCTATCGCTGGGAGAGCGCCGCGCGCGAGCGCCCGGCAGGGTGGGTCGATGTGCCGTCGGCCTCGATTCTCCGGCTCTATTCGATCATCTATGGTGGCATGGCAGGCACCCTGCGGGAGCATGGGGACCCTGCCCTCGCCGCGCTGGCGGATTCGATCAGCAAGCGGGTGGACGCCCAGGTCCGGAAGGGTAGCCAGTCTCAATAGGGGCGAGGGGTCTCGGCGCAGCGGCCAGCCCCTAAGGCGTGGTGGCCGAGTGGTTTAAGGCAGCGGTCTTGAAAACCGCCAAGGGGGAAACTCCTTCGTGAGTTCGAATCTCACCCACGCCGTTCCTCAAATTGTGTTCATTTTTCGGCTCGTGCGTCGTCTCCAGTAACGGCAGCGTAACAGCGGCCTTTTCTGGAGTTC
>DASYPZ010000225.1:0-6333 GCA_036006105.1 Gemmatimonadales bacterium
GCGGCGCCGGCAAACGGGTTGATCGTCACCAGCTCGTTGGTGTTGTGCGCCGCGGTGAAGTCGGCGGTCCAGGTGAGACCCCGCCCCCGTCCCCGCGGTTCGATCATCCGGGCGCTCAGGCCCAGCTCGATACCGCGATTCTTCATGCTGCCGATATTGGTGGTGACGAAATTCGACAGGTTGGTGCCCGCCGCCACCGGCACAGTGAAGATCAGGTCCTTGGTGTTCTTGGTGTAGTAGTCGATCGTGCCGTTCACCCGCGAATTCAGGATGGTGAAGTCGATGCCCGCGTTGTAGGAGTTGGTCGCCTCCCACCGGATGTTCGGATCCACCGCGCTGGGCCGGATGGTGGGCACGAACACGTTGCCGAATTGATCCTGCGCCTGATTGTTCCCCAGCAGGTAGGACGCGAACTGTTGATAGTTCGCGAACGCCTGGTTACCGGTCTTGGCCCACGATCCTCGGAGCTTGAGGTCGGAGAAGAGCGTCTGGCCCTTCATGAACGACTCCTGCGATATCCGCCATCCCACCGACGCGGAGGGGAAGTTGCCCCACTGATGGGTCGGCCCGAAGCGCGACGAGCCGTCATGCCGGACACTGGCCGAGAGCAGGTACTTGTCGTTGTAGTTGTAATTGACCCGCCCGAACACCGAGATCAGCCGGCTCTCCTCGATGTCCTGGAAATTCACGACGTCCCGCGCGGTAGTCACCCCATTGCCGCCCAGCAGGTCGGTCGACAGGCCGTTGGCGGAATAATAGGGGTACTCGGCGTGGGACCATCCGTAGGAATAGCCCCCGGTCAGATCGAAGGTGCCGGGCACCGAGCGGATCGGCGCCGCGTAGTTGAGGTAGGTCTCCGCCGTCGTGTTGGACTGGCTCTGATTGGCCCGGTAGTCGCTGCCGCCGTTGCCGCTCCGCAGCTGACCGTGCAGGGTGCTGGGGAAGAACGTCTGGCGATCGGCCCGGGTGATGTCGTAGGCCACATTACCGTTGATCTTGAGCCCCTCGAGGAAGGGGAACCGATAGCTCGCCGTCGCCCCGCCGACGCTCCGGTAGGTGATGCCGCGGTCGGTCGCGAGGTTCAGCAGCGCCACCGGGTTGTCCGCGGATTGCAGGTCCTTGAAATCACCACCCTGGCCCGGCCAGTCGTAGTAGCCAGTGGGTCGCGTCGGGTCGAGGATCGGCTGGGTCGGCCCGAACTGGGCTGCGTTGGACAACACGCCGCCGGGGGTGAACAGATCCTTGGCGCGGGAGCCCAGCAGATTGGCGTGGATGTCCAGCCGGTCATCGAAGAGCCGCTGCTGCAGGTTGGCCCCCACCGACACCCGCTGGGTGGTGGTGCCCTTGATGATGCCGTCCTGATCGAGGACCCCGGCGGACAGCCGCCAATTCATCTTGTTGTCCGCGCCGGAGATCGCAAAGTTGTGATCCTGGCCGAAGGCGGTGCGGTCGACCTGGCCGAACCAGTCGGTGTTCGCGGTGCCCAGCTGGTTCAACTTGCCGGGCGCGTAGGTGGTCACCGCGGTCCGGAACTGCGCCGCGTTGAGCATGTCCGGCAGCCGGGTCACCGACGAGGCCGACATGCTGCCGGTGTACTCGAACTGGGTACCCCGCTTGCCGGTCTTGGTGGTGATCAGGAGCACGCCGTTGGCGGCGTTGGCGCCGTAGATGGCCGCGGCGGAGGCATCCCGCAGCACGGTCACGCTCTCGATGTCGTTCGGGTTGAGGAAGTTGAGCGGGTTGCGGCCGGCCGAGAGCCCGCTGCCCGAGCCGGTGCCGACCGGTACGCCATCGATCACGATGAGCGGCTCACTGCTGGCATTGATCGAGGTGGCACCGCGGATCCGGATCGAGAAACCGCCGCCCGGCTCGTTGTTGTCCACCACCTGGACGCCGGGGACCTTGCTGCGAATGAGCTCCTCGGGGCTGACGACCCGCCCGGTATTGAAGTCCGCGGAAGACACCTGCGTCACGGCGCCGGTGATGTTACCGGCCCGCTGCTCCCCGTAGCCGGTCACCACGATTTCCGAGAGGCTCACCGCCCGGGCGGTCATCGTGAGATCCGCCTCGACCGCCTGGCCGGCCGTCACCGACACCATGCGTCCGGCCGGTGCGTAGCCGATGAGCTTGGCCCGGAGGGAGTCGGAGCCCGGGGCGACGCCGGAGAGCACATAGCGCCCGTCCGCGGCTGTCTGACCGGAGCGGGATCCGAACGTCACCACGACGCCGGAGAGGGGCAGCCCCGATACGCCGTCGGTGATCCGGCCGTGGATCAGCGTCTGGGCCTGCGCCCGCAGTGGCACCACGCAGAGCCCTGCGAGGAGCGCCCCTAGGAAATACCGACGTGGTCTCATACGCATCCTTTTATGCACGGGAGAAGTACCCGACCGCGCGGCCGGGCACAGGCGGACAGATGAGGAGGAGCGGGCACCTGTGTGCTCCGCGAAAATTGTCGGATGCGTTTGGATCTGTGCAGAGAAGCAACAGTGACAACGCTCATTATGCCCCGCCGGAGCGGCACCGTCAAGACCGCCGGGTGAAGATTCCCGGGGTATCACCGTGAAGCGGGCTTCAGGACCGAATCCCGGCCCCGGACAGGTGGCGTAACCGGCGGCCCCGCACTACCATACCGCTCCGATGAGCTTCCTCCGCGCCGCCGGCATCCTGCTCCATCCGACCTCACTGCCAGGGCCCGGCGGCATCGGCGAGATCGGCCCCGAAGCCCACCGGTTTCTCGACTTTCTGGCCGACACCGGAATGCGGATCTGGCAGATGTTGCCCATGGGTCCGACCGGGTACGGCAATTCCCCCTACCAGTGTTTCTCGGCCTTCGCCGGGAACCCGCTCCTGATCCAGGTGCCGGGTGGGGCCGGAGACTTTCCCCCGCACACGGTGGACTTCGCGCGGGTTATTCCCCACAAGCAGGCTCTGCTGCGCCAGGCCACCGAACGCTTCGAACCCGACGACCACTATCGCGCCTTCGTCGCTCGGCAGGGCTGGTGGCTGGAAGACTACGCGCTGTTCATGGCGCTCAAGCACGCCCATGGCGGCGTCGCCTGGACCGACTGGGAGCCGGGCGCCGCCCTCCGGGATCCGGCGGCGCTCCTCGACTGGCGCACCCGCCTCGCCGACTCGGTGGAACACTACCGGCGGGAGCAATCCCTGTTCTTTACCCAGTTCCAGTCGCTCCGGCAGGCCTGCGCCGACCGGGGCATCCAGCTCATGGGCGATCTGCCCATTTACGTCGCGCACGACTCGGCGGATGTATGGTCCAATCCCTCGCTCTTCAAACTGGACCCCCGGGGTCGCCTCCTCGGCCAGGCCGGCGTGCCCCCGGACTATTTCAGCGCCACCGGCCAGCTCTGGGGCAATCCTATATATGACTGGGATGCGATGCGCCGCGACGGGTACGACTGGTGGATCCGGCGGATGCGCGCCGCGTTCGAGCTCTTCGACCTGGTGCGGGTCGATCACTTCCGGGGATTCGAAGCCTACTGGGAGGTACCGGGCGGGGACACGACGGCGGTGAACGGCCGCTGGGTCGAGGGACCCGGCGCGGATCTGCTGACGGCCATCACCACGGCCCTGGGCCCCCTGCCGATCGTGGCGGAAAACCTCGGCGTCATCACGCCCGAGGTCGAGGCGCTCCGGGAACAATTCGGCTATCCCGGCATGAGCATCCTGCAGTTCGCCTTCGGCACCGACGGGCAGGCCAATCTCTTTCTGCCCCACACCTATCCCCGCGAGCGGGTGGTGTACACCGGCACCCACGACAACGACACCACGCTGGGCTGGTGGGAGTCGTCCGGCGCCGGGGATTCGACCCGGAGCGCCGACGAGGTCTCGCAGGAGCGGGACTATGCCATGCGCTACCTCGCGACCGACGGCCGCGAGATGAACTGGACCCTGATCCGTACCGCGCTGGCGTCGGTGGCGAACACCGCGCTGATCCCCATGCAGGACATTCTGGGGCTCGGAAGCGAGGCCCGGATGAACCTCCCGGGCCGCCAGTCCGGCAACTGGGAGTTCCGCTTCTCCGCCGACCAGATCACGCCGGCCATCACCCACCGTCTCCGCGCGCTGGTCGACCTCTATCAGCGTTAGGGCTTCGCTCCCGCCAGGGCGTACAGGTTCCCGTCCGTGCTCCCGATGTACAGCACCCCATCGACCACGGCCGGCGAGGAGAGGAAGGATCCCATGCTGAAGATGTTGACGAATTCCACGCCGAAGTCGTCGGCGAACGGCTCCAGCATCGCCGCGCGATAGTTCATCGAGCTGTCGGGCTTGATGTACTTGCCGCGGTTGGCGCGGGACGAATCGGTCTGGAATATCCAGGCGACCTTCCGGGCGTCGAGATCGATCGCGATCAGGCGGCCATCCCAGTTTCCCGCGTAGGCGTAGTTCCCCACGACGGCCGGAGACGCCGAGAAGTACCAGCTGAACTGCAGCGCGAAGAGATCCTTGCCAGTGGCGGCGTCGGCCTCGTGCACGCTGCGCCCGTCCGCCGTGGCAAACCAGACCTTGCCATCCCGCACCGCCGGCGAGCTCATCCCCCACGAGCCGTGGGTATCGAACGCCCATTTCTTGCGTCCGGTGCGGGCGTCGAGCGCGTACACATGGGCATCCCGGCACTCGAAATACACCGTGCCGTCCGCCACGGCCGCCGTGGCCTGGATCCCGGTCTGGTTGTTGTACTCGGCGTCTTCCCCGGTCTTGAACCGCCACACCATGCGCCCGGTGAGCGCATTCAGCGCGTAGAACCAGGTATCCCAGCTTCCGATGTAGAGCAGCTCTCCCGCAATGGTCGGCGAGGCGTGCACCACGTTGCCGGTCTTGAATGTCCAGCGGATTCGTCCGGTGGCGGCGTCGAGCGCATAGACATGGCTGTCGCCGCTGCCGAAATAGACCATGCCCCGCGATACCGCCGGCGAGGAGAGATAGATGTCGAACGGATCGGGGATCACTTCTCCCGCGGGCAGGCGGCCGTGGAGATGCCGGCCGGCGAAGCGGCGTTCGCCGCCGGTGGCGAATTTCCAGCGCAGGGCGCCGATCCCCGCGTCGATCGCGTAGAAGTTGCCGTCGTAGCTCCCGACATAGACCAGACCGCCGGAGACGGCCGGTGACGAGGTCACTCGTGAGCCGGTCTTGAAGGCCCAGCGCCGGGTACCGGTCCCGGTATCCACCGCATAGACATTCCCGTCGGTGCTGCCGAAGTACACCGTGCCCCCGACCACCGCGGGTGAAGAAATGACCCGGCCATCGGTGTGGAAGGCCCACTTGACGACGGCCGGCCCGGTGAGCGGCTGTCCCGTCGTCACCCCGGTGCGGGCCAGGTTGCCGCGAAACATCGGAGCATCCTGCGCCTGTGCCGGAGCGGCCAGGAGCACACCGGCGAAGATCCAGGCGGGTTTCATGGTATCAGTCTCCTCATCGCCAGTGGCGGACCAATCCGTAATCGTACGTAATCCCTCGCCGGAGCGGATAGAAGCAAATTGCACCGCCGGCGGCGTGTGTGGTTTCCCCCGGGCTCGAACGTCCGAAGGAATGTTGGTCCGCAGTACCCCGCGTGGCCGGGCGCAAATCGCGTCCGGTCGCGCACCTCCCTCCCCCTTGGACCCCCTGCGAGAAACTCGGCCACCGGTGGCGTCGTAAGTCTCCCACCCCCGTCCGGACCAATATTCATGCGCGCTGCCGGCCTGCTCCTGCTGGCCCTCCTT
This sequence comes from Gemmatimonadales bacterium, assembly GCA_036006105.1. Taxonomy (GTDB): domain Bacteria; phylum Gemmatimonadota; class Gemmatimonadetes; order Gemmatimonadales; family GWC2-71-9; genus JABFSM01. The sequence continues at coordinate 5,718 of DASYPZ010000225.1, forward strand.
CCCTCCGGCCTCGAGGCCCAGCGGATCCGGAGCGGCAATCGCATCGACTCCAGCGAGTTTCCCAAGGCCACGCTCGACGTGGCTCCCGGCATGGTCTACGCCGGGACCCAGCGATTCGACCTCTATGGCGTCGCGGATGCGGAGCAGCACTTCTTCGTAGAGCTCGACGGCACCCGCATCAAGCGTTTGCTCTGGATTCAATACGAGGGCTACCACCCGGCCAACAACAGCACCTACAACTACCGGGATGAAACGGTGGAACATTCGGGACGCACGTGGTTCCGCAGCGCCCGCGCCGTCCGGGTCCCCGACACCGAGCCCCGGCCCGATTCCGATGGAGCCCATACCCGCGCCTTCCTCCGGGCCAAGGGGTGGACCATGGGGCCCGACCTGATGCTGGAACGGCTGGTCTGGACCCTGGATGCACCGGCTCGCCATGAGCTGATGGTGATCTACATGGAGGATCTGGCCGGTCAGGGATTCATCGCGGCCGACCTGAACGACGGGGGAAAGGCGCACGATCGGTGGCCGGCGCTGGCCGAGGCGTTTCACCAGCGCGCGGTAGCGGCGTTCAGCGTCAAGGATCGCTGAGGGAAGATGCAGTAGATTCCGTGCA
>DASYPZ010000226.1:0-3127 GCA_036006105.1 Gemmatimonadales bacterium
ATGGCACATAAAAAGGGCGTCGGCTCTTCCCGGAACGGCCGCACCAGCAACCCCCAATTCCTCGGCGTGAAGAAGTACGGTGGGGAGCGGGTGCTGGCGGGGAACATCATCGTCACGCAGCGCGGCACGAAGTTCCACGCCGGGAAAAACGTCCGGCGGGCCAACGATGACACCCTGTTCGCGACCAGCGACGGCGTGGTCAAGTTCGAGTGGAAGGACAAGGGCCGCCAGAAGATCTCGGTCTACCCCGAGGCGGTCGCGGCGGGCTGAGGGACGATCCATCCTGGTTTCATCGGGGGCCGGCAGCGGCCCCCTTTCTGTTGTCCGCATTCCTGGAGTGCGGTGCGCTATTCTTCATCCTGAAACATTCGGGCGCGTCGCACCGTCATTGACGCCACCACACCAGGGAGGGAGAGCCATGTCGTCCATCTTCGAACGCCTCAATACGGAGCTCGATCAGATCGGTGATCGGGTTCGGACCGCCTTTGAATCGAGCAAGTTGCATATCGACCGCAGCCGGCTGGTCGGGCTCCGCAGTAAGGGCGCCTACAAGCTCGGCATGCTGGTGTACAAGAAGGAACGCGGCGGGGACGTGAACCAGGCCGAAATCGACGCCCTGTTCACGCAGCTCGACGACATCACCGCGAAGATCGCCAAGATCGACCGGGAGCTGGATGACGTGCACGGCGAGCTGGTCCACGTGGACGAGCAACCCGCCCCGCCGGCGGACACGGCCGAGGCGGAGGTCAAGGCGAGCGAGTAGCACGAAGGAATAGGGAAAAGGGAATAGGGGCGCCCGATCAGGGCGCCCCTATTTGATATTCCCCATTCCCCGCTTTCCGCTATGGTAACGGCACCGTCCGGTACTTGTCACGCAGCTCGTTTTCGCGCGTCACCAGCGAGGTCTGCTGTCCCCTGATGTACACCCTCTCCGCCACGCTCGCGAAGTCGAAGGGATCGCCGGACCAGATCACCACGTTGGCGACTTTGCCTGCCTCGAGGGTGCCGTACTCGCTGAGGCCAAACGCCTGGGCCGGAGCCTGGGTGACAGCCTTCAACGCGTCGTCCCAGGTCATTCCGTTGCGGACCGCGTTCCCTGCGGCATAGCGAAGGTTGCGCTCGCCGCCGGGGTCTCCCTGGGCAATGATCACCTGAACGCCCGCGCTGCGGAGCAGCGTCCCGTTGTCCAGTCGGGCCCCGAGTCCGTCGAAACTCGGAATGTCCCGGTTGGGCTCGATCACCGCGGGGACGCCGGCGGCGGCGATTTCCTTGGCCACCTCCCATCCTTCGACCGCGCCGACCAGCACCACCCGGAGCTTGTATTCCTGCTTGAGCCGCAGGGCGTTCTCGATATCGATGCGCCGGTTGGCCGCGATCGCCAGGGGGACCTCGCCCCGGAGCATCGGGAGAAGCGCCTCCAGCTCCTCTGCGGGGGCGGAGAGGGGCTGAATGGCGGCACGCTGGTATTCCGGCTTGCGCCGAGCGAACTCCCGCGCGTCCGCGAAGAGCCGGCGGATCCTGGCCATCGTGCCGGCTCGACTGCCACCGCCTGCTCCCCTGCTGTTGTCCGTCAGATCCAGCACCAGTGCAGCGTCTTGCCGGACCAGCATCTGGCTCACGCGGTCACCCGCGTAGTTGACCGCGGGGGCCTGGCCGGGGAAAAACGAGCCGCCCGGAGGCAGCAAGGCGGTGGTGATCCCGCCAGTCCGGGCGATCGGGATGGTGAAGGCGGCCGGGTCCACCCCTTCCGCGGGGTTGAACGACGGCTTCACGTCGCCCTGGACGCTCCCCTCCTGTTGCCCGTTGAGGCCCGCCACGCCGAGCCCGGCGTTGGCGTTGGCATGAATGAGGCCCGGCGTGATCCACTTGCCGGTGGCGTCTACCCGCAGCGCCCCCGCGGGAATCACCACGCTCGCTCCGACCGCCACGATCTTGCCATCACGAATCAGCACGGTACCGCCAGGTATCTTCGGCCCGGAGACCGGATACACGGTGCCTCCGGTGATCGCGACGACCTGGGCCGTGAGCGGAGTCGCTGAGATCACGACAGCTCCCAGCAGCAAGGCGAGAGCCGTCCTGCCGAGCCGCGGAACCGCGTTGGCGCCGGTCTGCTGATCCACCCGCGCGAGGGAGTTTCTCATTGTCCCACCCCCGGGGCCGTCTGGCCGATGTTGAAGTCGGTCTTGTATTGGTGCTTGGGGTCCAGCCGGTCGAACACCAGCCAGCCCTCATTCCAGACCTTCTCGGCCTTGGAGTAGACGGAGAAGGGGTCGCCGGACCAGAGGACGACGTCGGCCATTTTGCCGGTTTCCAGAGTGCCGGTCCACCTGTCCAGACCGAGCACCCAGGCCGGGTTCGCCGTGATCCACCGGATGGCCTGGTCGCGGGTCAGCGGGATGCCCGCCCGGGTGCCGGCGTAGTACGCTTTCGCCATGTCCTGATTCATTCGCTGAATTCCGTTGGGATCATCCGTATGGATGACCGCCCGCGCGCCGGCCTTGGTGATCAGCGCCGCGTTCTCCAGGATCTGGTCGAACGCCTCCATCTTGAACCCGCCCCAATCCGACCACACCGATGCCGCGGTCTCATTGGCCGCGAGCAGGTCGGCGATCTTGTAGGCCTCGATGGCGTGGTGGAAGGACCGAATCTTGAACCCGAACTCCTTCGCCAGGTCGAGCATCTGCGCCATCTCATCGGCGCGGTAGCAGTGGTTTTGCACGGAAATCTCGCCGCGCAGCACCCCGGCCAGCGTTTCCATCCTGAGGTCGCGCCCCGGCGGATCTCCCTTCCGATCCTTGAGCCACTTGTCCCACCGCTGCCGGTACTGCTCCGCCTGGATGAAGGCAGCCCGGTAACCGGCCATGTTACCCATGCGGGTCGAGGGCCCCCGGTTCTGGTAGACCCGCTTGGGGTTTTCACCGCAGGCCATCTTCACCCCGTATGGCGCGCCGGGAAACTTCATGTCCTGGACGGTGCGTGCGGGGACCAGGCGGACGGTGGCCGAGCGCCCGCCGATGAGATTGGCGGAGCCCGGCAGGACCTGCATCACCGTCACCCCACCGGCGATGGCGAGCGGGATCTGGGGATCCTGGGGCCAGATCGAGTGTTCAGCCCAGACCTCCGCGGT
>DASYPZ010000227.1:0-2751 GCA_036006105.1 Gemmatimonadales bacterium
CCGACTCGCTACGTCGGCACCTCCATGGGGGCGGTGATCGCGACCGGCCTCGCCGCGGGGCTCCAGCCCGATGTGCTGGCCGAACGGCTCCTCGCGGTCCGGCAGCAGGATGCCTTCGCCGTGGACCGCACCGCGCTCATCAAAGGGCTCTGGGCCCGCGCGCTGTTCAAGCCCGACTCGCTGCGCCGCACCCTGGAACGGCTGCTTCCCGTCGCGGCGTTTGCCGAGCTCGAGGCGCCTCTGACCATCACGGCCACCGATGTCGACAGCGGAGCCGAGCTGGTCTTCGGCGCCGGCGGCGAGGAGGTCGGTCTGCTCGACGCGCTGTGCGCCAGCTGCGCCTTGCCGCCCTTCTTCCCGCCCTTTGTGCTCGAGGGGAGACGGTGCGCCGACGGCGGACTCCGGGAGGTCGTGCCGCTCGCGATCGCGGCGCGGTTTCCCGCCGACCTCGTGATCGCGGTGGATGTCGGGTCCGGATTCGACATGGAATCCAACCTGTCGAGACCCCGCCAGCCGGCGCTGATCGAGCTGCAGAGCTCCGCCCAGTGGGTGCTGATGGCGAGCAATACCGCGCTGACCCTGGCGCTCTGGCGGGCCACCCCGGGCCGGCCCCGCCTGCTGTGGATCCGGCCCCGGGTGCGCGAGGCGGAAACGTTCGCCACCGATCGGCTCCGCTGGTATCTGGCGGAAGGCGAGCGGGCCGCAAACGCCGAGCTCGCGACACTCCGCACTTGACGCGCGAGCCGCGACATCGAATGTTAGGTGAGACCCCAACGACGGCGGAGGATGACGTGGCCGAAGCGCGCATCTTCACCCTCGAAGAGGCGGAGCGGACTCTTCCGCTCCTGCGGCGCATTCTCACCGATCTCCGAACCGAATACCGCGTCTGGCAGGAAGCCCTGGGAGATTACGAACTCCTCACGGGCGGAGCCCGCGCGGAGCAGGGAGAAACCGAGGAGCTGCTCATCTCGCGCCGCGCGGTCACCGATTCCGCCGACCGGATCAGTGCCTATCTCGGAGAAATCGAGGCCATCGGCTGTCTCTTCAAGGGATTTGACGCCGGGCTCGTGGATTTCTACACGCTGCGCGAAGATCGCCTGGTATTCCTCTGCTGGCGTGTCGACGAAGAGCACATCACCCATTGGCACGAAGTCGAAGCCGGCTATGCGGGCCGGCAGCCGGTCGACGCCACCTTCCTGACTACCACGCTGCATTGAGACACTTCTATCTCGCCGCCCACATCATCGGCTTCGTGCTGTGGATGGGTGGCGGTCTGGCCGCAATGACGGTGGGCATCGCCATGCGGACCGGACCCCGTGACGAGCTTCGTGCCTTGCTGGGAGTGCAGGCCAGGCTGCACACCAAGCTGATTCTCCCGGGCTGCGTCCTGGTCGTGGTGTCGGGGCTGCTCTTGACGCTCCGGCTCTACAGCAGCGCCACCAGCGTCAACGGGTACCCGATGCCGCTGATGATCATGCAGGGCACCGGACTGATCGCGGCCATCATCGTCCTGGTGATCAGCTTTCCGACCATGGGACGGCTCTCGCGGCTCGATCCCGCCGGCCCGCACGCCCCGTTGTTCGAAGCGCTGAGTAAAAAGATGGCCATTGCGGGAGCGCTCACCGGCGTGCTGGCACTCATCGCGCTGATCAGCGGAGTGCTCCTGAGGTAAGGCGGGAGGGCGGGAAGGCGGGAGGGCGGGAGAAGAGCATGGTGAGTTGCTGAGTACCGCCTTACCGCCTTACCGCCCTACCGCCTTTCCTGTCTTGCACACCGCCATCACCGGACACTCTCCGCATCGCGCCACGCGCGCGGTGCACACCATCGCTCCCAGCTCCATGATCGCCTGATTGAAGGCCCAGGCGGTGCGGCCGGCTCGAGGAACCATGGCTGCCGCCGTCTCCCATACCCGATTATCGCCTTTGGCATTCCGGCGGGTCCGGGGATGAAAGGCACGACGGAGCACTCGAGCCACATTGGTATCCACCGCGGGCTCGGCCTGCTCGAATGCGAAGCTCGCCACCGCACCCGCGGTATAGCGCCCCACCCCCGGCAAACGGCGCAGTGCCCCGACGTCCTGCGGAATCTTCCCGTCGTGTGATGCCATGACCTCCTGCGCCAGCCGGTGCAGATTGGCGGCCCGGCGGTAATACCCCAGCCCTTCCCATTGCTCCCGCACCCGTGACGGTGTCGCGCGAGCCAGCGATGCGAGGTCGGGAAACTCCGACAGGAACTTCCCGTAATACGACTCGACCCGCGCCACCTGGGTCTGTTGCAGCATGACTTCGGAAACCAGCACGTGATAGGGGTTTCGGGTATGGCGCCAGGGCAGGTTACGGCCGTGACGCCGAAACCAGGCCAGCAGCCTGCGGCGGAAGATCCTGCTGTCGGCTGAACCGCGCGGGGTGGACTTCGGAGCCATACCGGACCAAGATAAGCCATGGAGTCCAGCATACTTCGCCTTCCCCGTTTCGTCGGGCGCCTGTCCCTGGGCTTCCTGGCGCATTTCGGCCGGATCAGCCTCCTGGTGGCCGAGCTGGTGCGGGGTCTGACCGAGGTCCGGATCTGGGTACCCCGGATGTTCACGGAGGCGGCCACGGTCGGACTGGGCTCGCTGCCCATTGTGCTGGTGATCGCGGCATTCGCCGGAACGGTGACCGCGCTGCAGGCCGGGTACCAGTGGCAGAGCAGCCTGCCGGTGTACGTCCTGGGCACCCTGATCACCAACACGATCGTGCTCGAGCTGGGGCC
>DASYPZ010000228.1:0-2989 GCA_036006105.1 Gemmatimonadales bacterium
GCTGACCGCGATCCAGGACTTCGTGGGCGACTCGTTTCGCCAGCAGGAAACCGGGACGCTCCGGACCTTCAGCGTCGGCGAGCTGACCGTCCTGGTGGAGCGCGGACCGCAGGCCACGCTGGCGGCAGTGGTCCGGGGACAGCCCCCGGACACGCTGCTGCCCCGGCTGCAGGAGCGGCTCGAGCTCATCCACCTGCGGTTCGCCGCCGCCTTCGCGGATTTCACCGGTGACGCGGCGCCGTTCGCATTGGCCCAGAGCGCGCTGGAGGAGTGCCTGGAGACCGTCCTCCAGCACCAGCGGCCTCGGGGCGCCCACGGCAAGCTGCTCTGGCTTCGGTGGGCCGCGCCGGCCGTCCTGGTGGTAGCGCTGCTCGGCTGGCTGGCGTGGCGGTCCCAGCAGCGCTTCCGCGTCGCGGTCGCCCGGCTCGAAGCGGAGCCGGGCATCGAGCTCACCAGCGCCGAGCGCAGCATCGGAGGGCGTTGGCGTCTGCGCGGTCTCAGGGATCCACTCGCGGCCAGGCCGGCGGCCATTCTCGCCGGGCTGGGCATGGATACGATCGGACTCGATGCCCGGTGGAAACCCTATGCCTCGCTCGAGCCGAGCCTCACGGTGGCGCGGGCCCGTCAGGCGCTGTCGGCGCCGGCAACCGTGACCCTGCGCCTCGGCGGTGACACGCTGTTCGTGTCGGGATCCGCGCCGCTGCCCTGGGTAGCCCGGGTCAAAGGACTCGCCGTGCTCCCCTCGGGGGTCTCCGCCCTCGATCACTCGGCTCTGGAAACGACGCTGCCGCCGGATCTCGCCGCGGTCAAGACGGATATCGAGGGGGGACGGATTCATTTCGACATCGGGTCCGCGGCGCTGCTTCCGGCCGAGCGGGATCTCCTTCCGGCGATTGCCAGCGCGTTTCTCCAGCTGCGAGGTGCCACGGCGGGCCTCGGCTATCGGAGCGAGCTGGAGCTCCTGGGGCGAACCGACCCCACGGGCACCGATGCCACCAATCAGAGCTTGAGCCGGTCCCGGGTCGAATCGGTTCGGGCGGTGCTGACCCGGCTCGGGGTGCCGTCCCAGGATATCCGGGGGACCGCCCTGGGTACTTCGAACCCCCTCCCGGAGCAGGGCGACCTCGATCAGGCGCGAGCCAATCGGAGCGTGGTCTTCCAGGTCCGGCTTTCCCTCCTTTCTTCCGGTGCGGTGCCGCGATGATCCAGAAGAAGGTCTGCATGGTCGGCGTGTACGGCACCGGGAAGACCAGTCTGGTGCAACAGTACGTGCACTCGATCTTCTCGGTGAAGTATCACTCGACCGTCGGCGTGAAGATCGACCGGAAGGTGGTGGACATCGCCGGCACGCCGGTCACCCTGGTGCTCTGGGACGTGGCGGGGCGGGATGCCACCCAGGACATCCCCGCCAGCTATCTGAAGGGCGCCCACGCGTTTCTCTTCGTGGTCGACGGCACCCGCCGGACCACGTTCGAGCAGCTCGCCGACCTGAGGGCGCTGGCCCGCGGGGCGGCGGGTGACGTGCCGGCCATGGTGGCGCTGAACAAGGCGGACCTGAAGGCCGAATGGGCCCTCACCGAGCGCGACGAGGCCGCCCTGGTGACCGAGGGGTGGCACCACCTGCGTACCAGCGCCAAGACCGGCGCGTGCGTCGAGGAAGCATTCGGCTGGCTCGCCGGGGCAACGCTCCGGGATGGCAGCAAGCGGCCATGAGCACGATCGACGCCTTCGGCCTCACCGACGTCGGCAAGGTCCGTCCCCAGAACGAGGATCAGTTCGTCGTCGCCTCGCTGCGGAAGTCGGTCCGGATCCGGCACACCAGCCTGAGCGACCCGGGGCTCGGCGACCGCCTGGGCGGCGCGGAGGCCTATCTCTTCGTGATCGCCGACGGCGTCGGCGGCCGTCCCGGAGGCGAGCTGGCCAGCGGGAGCGTGGTCGCGTCGCTGCTGGAATTCGTCGACCAGGCGGTGGTGTGCTATCACTCGCTGGACGTGGACCAGGAGCATGAATTTCTGGACCGCCTGGAGCAGTCGGTGCATCGGGCGCACGAACGGGTACTCCGGGATTTCGGGAGCGCCGGGAAGGGACCGGCCACCACGCTGACGATGATCACGCTGACCTGGCCCCGGGCCTACCTGGTGCACGTCGGCGACAGCCGCGCCTATTACCTGCGTCAGGGCCGCCTGCGCCAGATCACCCGCGATCAGACCACCGGGGAGTACATGGTGGACGTGGGGGCATGGACCGAGGAGCAGGCGGCCCGGGCCAAGGTGGCCGCGAACCTCACCAGCTCGATCGGGGGCTCCGAGATGACGCCGGCGGTGGGGCTGATCGATCTGGAAGCCGGTGATGTCGTGCTGCTCTGCACCGACGGCCTCAACAAGCACGTGTCCGATGAGCGGATTGCCGAGGTGCTTCGGGGGACCGGAACGGCGGAGGCGATGTGCCGGGAGCTGGTCGACGAGGCGCTGCGGTCCGGGGGGACCGACAACGTCACGGTGATCGTGGCGCGGGCCGCCGGATGAAGCCGGGTTCCACCGGCGGCTCGAGATCATCGGGATCCACCGGCCGGAACACCAGATCGACGGCGAGATAGAGCAGTTTGGTCCAGGGAAAGATCGCAATCGGAGTGAGGACCGCCACGCCGCCGCAGAGCAGCCCCAGCGCGGTCCAGGGCACCCGGGGCCAGGTGACGAACATCCCCGCCACGAAGACCACCGCGAAGAGTCCCTCGGTCAGGAAGAGATTGACGGTGTAGCTGCCGAGCCAGTAGCCCGGCTCGTCGCGGTCCAGGTGAAAGCCGCAGCCGGGGCACGACGGGGCGATGCTGAACCAGCCCAGCAGGATGGGACGGCCGCCGCAGATCGGGCAGCGGAGCCGGAGCGCGCGCGCGAACAGCATGCGCGTGCTGGGAAGCGGGAGCGAGTCGGCGGCGTCAGCGACTCGCGCTGTCGGCCTTGGCCGGTCCGAGGACATACATCAGGAAGTC
>DASYPZ010000229.1:0-5570 GCA_036006105.1 Gemmatimonadales bacterium
GGTGCGCGGGGTGGTCTGGCTGTCCGAGACGGTGGGGCGCGCGATGCTGAAGCTCACCCACCGCGACTACGCCGACCACGGGATGTCCGCGCTGGTGGCCCGGTTCGGATCTCCCGGAGCGGTCAACGGCTTCGTGTTCAACGTCCTGGGCGCCAAGATCCGGGGCCGATCGAAGCTGCCGCGCGACGCGCGCGTGATCTGTTTTTCCCCGCATCCCGACGACGACGTGATCTCCATGGGCGGGATGCTGCACAAGCTGGTGCTCAACCGGAACCGGATCACGGTTGCCTACATGACCAGCGGCAACATTGCCGTGTTCGACCACGACGTGCGGCGCTACGTCGATTTCATGGAGCGCCTGGACCGGGTCCGGGAGCTGGACCCGGAGGGGATCCGGGCGCTCGCCCGCGAAGTGCGGGAGTTCCTCGCCCGGAAGGAGCCCGGCGAGGTCGACATCCCGGCGGTGCAGGACATCAAGCGCATGATTCGGGAAGCGGAGGCCATCAGCGGGATCGAAACCCTGGGACTCCCCGGCTCGAGCGCCCGCTTTCTCGACCTGCCGTTCTACCGTACCGGCCAGGTGGAGAAGAATCCGGTCGGCCCCGAGGACGTGGAGATCGTGAGGGCCCTGATCGAGGAGCTGACGCCCGACCTGATTTTCGTGGCCGGCGACCTCTCGGATCCGCACGGGACCCACCGCATGTGCAAGGAGGCGATCGACCTCGCGCTGCGGGAGGTCTCCCCTGCCCCGGAGGTCTGGCTCTATCGCGGCGCCTGGCAGGAGTGGTCGGTGACCGAGGCCACCTGGCTGGTGCCGCTGTCCCAGGAAGAGCTCTCGGTCAAGATCCAGGCGATCTTCAAGCATCAATCCCAGAAGGACTCGGCACCGTTCCCCGGTCTCGACGAGCGCGAATTCTGGCAACGGGTCGAGGCCAGGAACAAGGAGACCGCCGACCGGTTGGATCGGCTGGGCCTCGCCGAGTACTTCGCGATGGAGGCATACGTCGTGGCGCCCTAGCATTACCTTCCACCGCCATGCGACGCTGCTTTCTCCTCCTGATCGACGGGCTCCGACCCGATGTCGCCGAAGCCGAGCTGGCGGCGGGGAAATTGCCCCATCTGGCTCGCCTGCTCCGGACCGGGGGCGCGGGCCGGGCCATCACCTCCTTCCCCTCGACCACCAGCGTCTCCTATCTGCCGTTCCTGACCGGGTGCACGCCGGGGCATTGCAACGTGCCCTCGATCCGCTGGCTCGATCGAACCCGCTATGACGGACGATGGTGGAAGAGCCGCGACGCGGTGCGCAGCTACTGCGGATACCAGGCCGGGATGCTGGACAGCGACATCGCTCCGGACGTGCAGACCATTTTCGACCTGGTTCCCGAGAGCATCGCGATCTTCACGATGATTTCCCGCGGGCTCGCACCGCACCGCAACCCGGCCAGTGTCGAGCGGCAATTCTGGGGTGCGCTGGCCCACTACGCACTCTGGCACCAGCCGTCCGATGACGCCGTGGCCAAGCATCTGCTTCAGGCCGTGGAGCGGCCGGCGCCCTTCGTCTTCGCGCAGTTCCCCGCCGTGGATGGGTACACCCATCAGACCCATCCGCGCGCGGACCGGGTGCTGCGGTCCCTGCACACCGTCGACGAGGTCATCGGCCGCCTGGCCGAACGGCTGCGCGCGCGGGGGGAGCTCGCCGATGCTCTGATCCTGGTGGTCAGCGATCATGGCGCCTCGGTGGTGCGGGAGCACCTCGATCTCCCCCAATGGTTCCGGCGTCAGCATGTGCCCACGCTGGCACATCCGGAGCTCTGGCAGAAGGAGCCGGCGGCGGCGGTCATGGTCGCCGGCAACGGATCCGCGATGGTGTACGCCCAACCCGATGTCCCCCGGCGCAGGCGCTGGCCGCTGGCGCGGCTTCGCGGCCCGGATGCGTTCGGCACCCGCGAGGACCTGGTGGAGCTGCTGGTGATGGAGCCGGCGGTGGCGATGGTCGCGGCGGAAGAGGAGTCGGGAGTCGTGACCATCGCGGACGATGCCGGGGAGGCGACACTCGCCCGAACCAGCGGCGGGATCCGTTATACCCCGCGCACCGGGGATCCGCTTCGAATCGGTGGCCCGTATGAGGCCGGTGACCGCGACTGGCTGACGCGCAGCTTCGATGCCGCCATGCCCGACGCGGCTTATCAGCTGCTGGATCAGTTTCGCGCCGACCGAACCGGCGACCTGATCGTCATTGCCAATGAAGGCTACGACTTCCGGGATCGATTCGAGATTCCCGAGCACAAGGCGGGGCACGGGAGCCTGATCCGCGCGCACATGCAGACGCCGCTCTGGACCAATCGCCGCCTCGCATCGGTCCCGCTCCGCACCATCGACCTCTTTCCCACCATGCTGGACTGGCTCGGCGTCCCGCTTCCGGACAATCTCGACGGCGAGCTGGTCTGGAAGCTATAGCGCCAGCCGGTATCCGGCCTTCCGCACCGTGAGAATGTGGGCGGGACGCGCGGGGTCGTCCTCCAGCTTTCGTCGCAGCTCCGCGACATGGGTGTCCACGGTGCGACTCAGCACGTCGGTCTGGTAACCCCACACTTCGCGCATCAGCTCGGCCCGGGACACCACCGAGCCTTGCCGCTCCCAGAGCGCCAGCAGGAGATCCAGCTCCTTGGGAGCGAGCGCCACCGGGGCGCCCTTGCGCTCCACCACCCGGGTGCCGGTGTCGATGCTCACTTCACCGAAGCGGAGGGTCGCGCGCGCGGAAGGCATCGAGGCGCCGCGCCGCAAGAGCGCCTCGACCCGCGCCAGCAGCTCGAGCACCCCGAAGGGCTTGGTCACATAGTCGTCCGCGCCGAGCTTGAGCCCGCGGACCTTGTCGGATTCGGCGTCCCGGGCAGTCAGAATCAGCACCGGCATCCGCGCGCCACGCTCCCGCAGCGCCTTGAGCACCCGGAACCCGTCCAGGCCGGGCAGCGTGAGGTCGAGGATCACCAGCTCGGGTCGCCACTCGCCGGCACGGGCCAGTCCCGCGGATCCGTCCTCGGCCACATCGACGTCATAGCCCTCGATCTCGAGATTGTTCCGGAGACCGTAGGCCAGATCGAGGTTGTCTTCGATCACCAGGACGCGGGTCATACGGGCAGTTCCACCACGAACCGGGCGCCGCCGTCGGCGTCCTCGACCCAGCAGCGCCCGCCCTGCGCCACCACCAGCTCCCGCACGATGGCCAGGCCGATCCCGCTCCCCGCCACCGAGGACTGAATATCCCGGTCCAGCCGGACGAAGCGTTCCCAGATCCGCTCGCGCGAGCCGGCCGGCACTCCCGGACCGCTGTCTTCCACCAGGATCCGCGCCGACCCGGGCTCCTTCTCCAGCGTCACCCTGATGGCGGACCCGGGCGACCCATACTTGACGGCGTTGTCCAGGAGATTGAGCAGGATCTGGCGGAGCGCGCCAGGATCGATCCGCGCGGGAACCGTGTCCGCGATCCGGGAGGTGACCGTCATCCTGCGCGCAGCCGCGAGGGGAATGAATCCCTCGATCACCTGGTGGACCAGCAGGCCGAGGTCGGTGTCCTCAGGATGGAGCTGAAGATGATTCCGCTCCCCGCGCGCCACGTGCAGCAGATTGTCGACCAGGTGGGAGAGCCGGCGCGCCTCCTGGTCCAGGATTTCCAGCGAGCGGTGCCGTTCCTGATCGGAGCGTACCCGTCCCAGGAGCAGCGTCTCGGTGAACATCCGGATCTGGGCCAGCGGGGTTCTGAGCTCGTGGGAGACACTGGCGACGAAATCTCCCCGCAGGCGGCCCAGCTCCTGTTCGCGCCGGAGCTGCACGATCGCGGTGGTCACCAGCACCCCAGTGAGGCCCAGCAGGCCCAGGACCAGGGGCAGCCTCGAGCGCGGTAGACCCCCGATGATCAGCCGACGCGCTACGGCCGAACGGAGAGTGACCTCCGCGGAGAGACCGCCGAACATGGGCTCGAACCCGCGAAGATTCCGGAACGGCGACTGGTAGTGATCCGAGGCGAACAGCTCGCCGCCGTCCGGCGCGAGCACCCGCACGGCTCCCAGCGAATCGAGCCGCACCCCACCGGTCAGCGATGCGGGAAGCAGCGGATTGTTCTCGGCGACCTGGCGGAAGATCCGGGTTACGGTGTCCGGACTGATCAGGAATCCATACGCCACCTGCGGCGCGCCGCCCGAATCGCGCGCCACCGTGTACACCGCGAGCGTCCGGTGATCGGCGGAGCCGATCCAGGCCAGCGCCATATACCAATCACGCCGGTATTTGCGTCGCGCCTGGTCACCCAGGCTATCCGCGAGCCAGCGCGCGACGCCGGGCCCGGGCGCCGAGAGACTCGAGCTCAGCTGGTGATCCGCCAGGGAAAGCCGGAACAGCGATTCTGCGGAGGGGAGCAGGCCCTGGCCCTGCCGATCGGCGCCGGTTGGGAGTGAAACGGGGAGCTTGCCTTTGGGTCGGCCGACGCCGGCCGCTCCGAGAACGTTCAGGACCGGGTATGCACCGGTGGCGAGCCGCTGCTGCGCCCGGTTGACGTACTGCTCGGCGGCGAGCGCAGCGTAGTCCCGGAGCACGCCCTCCGCGGCGTTCCGTTGATACGCCGCGGAGGCCTGAGCCATGAGGGCCAGAATCGCGGCCAGCAACAGGGTGAGGCCCAGGGCCGCCGCTACGAACACCGCCCGGGGGCTCGAGGTCCTGATGGATCGCGTTGTCATGACCGTGCCCACCAAAGTAGCACGCCGCGTAACGCGCGGCCCGGTCCTGACCGGTTCCTGACATCTTCTCACAAGCCACGCGCGCGATGCTCATTCCACCACGGCGCCGATCAGCACCCGAATCTGACGCGACAGCTGCTCCGCGGATGGTGGATCGTAGTTGGACAGGACGATCACCGTGTAGCCGGTGGTTGCGTTGCTGAGGAACGACGCGTTGACGCCCGGCGAGCCGCCAATCCATCCGAAGCTCCTGGGAAGCTCGGCGCCTCCCTGCTCGGCCGGCTCCTGCCGGGTCACGAGCCAGGTCGTGAGCTTCGGGCTGAGCAGCTTGCCGGCGTGCACCGCGACCGCGAAGCGAAGCAGGTCGGGCGCGGTGGAGTACCCGCCTCCCGCCGAGCTGCCTCGGCCCGGAAGCGACGCGATGTTGTCGCGTCGCGGCGCTCCCCCCGGCACCTTCTCCCTGGTATATCCCGTCGCGCGGTTGGGGACCGTTGCATCGAGCTCGTAGGAATCGGTATCGGTCATGCCGGCCGGACGGTAAATGTGCTCCCGGACATAGTCGTAGTAGCTCTGCCCGGACAGCTTCTCCACGATGGCGCCCAGCACGACGTATCCGCCGTTCGAGTACTGCTGCGACGTGCCCGGCTCGAACTGGAGCGGTTTGTCCGCGAACAGCCGCATGAAATCCGCCGTGGTGCGGATGGAATGCGGCGCGACGTCGAACTCCGGGCCGAAAAAGTCCCCGATGCCCGAGCGCATAGTCAGGAGCTGCCGGACGGTGACCTTGGCCGCCGCGGTCCGGTTGGGATAATCGGGCAGGATCCGGCCCAGGGTGTCGTC
>DASYPZ010000230.1:0-31449 GCA_036006105.1 Gemmatimonadales bacterium
CTTGGCGGAAGGGAGCTTCGCCGTTTTGCCGACATTGGTCTAGGGTCTCTTGCCGAACTTTCCGCCCTCCTGCAAATCGCTCTCGACCTGGGGTACCTCAGTCAGGAACACTGGCAGCGACTCGATGGTTTAAGGGACAGGGTTGGCAAACTGGTTTTCGGACTCGCCCGCTCCGTCGCACGATCCTCGTAGCCTCTTCGGATCCTAGCCTCCTAGCGTCCTAGCGTCTTAGCCTCCTAGCGTCTTAGCCTCTTAGCCTCTCACTCCACCGACTTCCGGAACCGCCGCACGCTCAAGCCGATCAGTCCCACCGAGAATCCCGTCAGCACCACCGCCTCCCGCCAGATACTCTCCAGACCCACGCCTCGCAGCAGGATGCCCCGCATCATCCGGAGGAAATAGGTCAGCGGCAGCGCGGCGCCCAGCCATTGAGCCGGCTGGGGCATCGCCTCGCGGGGAAACATGAAGCCGGAGAGCAGGATATTGGGCAGCAGAAAGAGAAAGCCGAGCTGCATCGCCTGGGCCTGGTTCTGCACCAGGGTGGAGATGAAGAGCCCGATCGCCACGCTCGCGATCACGAAGGGGAGCGCAACCAGGTACAGGATCGGGAGGCTTCCGCGAATCGGCACGTCGAACAGGGCCCGCCCCAGGATCAGGATGACCGTGATCTGCACGTACCCGACCAGCAGGAACGGGAGGATCTTCCCCATCATCAGCCCGGTCTTGCTGATCGGCGTCACAATGAGCTGCTCGAGGGTCCCGCGTTCCCGTTCCCGGACCAGCGAGATGCTGGCCACGATGATCATGGTCACCGACAGGAGCACCCCGATGATGCCGGGCACGATGTACACCGCGCTCCGGAGTGTCGGGTTATACCACGGGCGCACCCGGACCTCGATGGCCGGGGTGACCCCCCGGCTCGCGGCCAGCGCCTGGGACCGCACCGCGCCGGCCAGCCCCGCGCCGCTGATGGCCGCCGAGGACGCCAGCGGATCGGCGGCGTCCACCACGATCTGGGCGGTGGCGGTCCGTCCCCGCTTGATGTCGCGCTCGAAGTCGGGCGGAATCACGATCCCGGCCTTCGCATCGCCCCGGGCGATGATGGCACTCATCTCCGCCCGGTCCTGGACGCTGCCGGCGAGATCGAAGTTGCCGGTGTTGATCATTGCCTGGACGAAGCGGCGGCTCTCCGGGGATCGGGACTCGTCCAGCACCAGGGTCGGGAGGTGGCGGACCTCGGTTTGGATCGCGTATCCGAACATCGCCAGCTGGATCGCGGGGATGCCGATCATCATCCCGAGCATCATCTTGTCCCGCCGCATCTGGATGAACTCCTTGCGGAGCATGGCCCAGAACGGCCACTGGCGGACTCGCGGAGACACCATCATGCCGCCGCGCCTTCGTCGCGCCGCTGCATTTCGATGAACACGTCCTCGATCGTCGGCAATCCGAACCGGGCGGTGATTTCCTGCGGGGTCCCCACGCCGATGAGATGGCCCCGGGAAAGAAAGGCGAGCCGGTCGCAGCGCTCGGCCTCGTCCATGTAGTGCGTGGTCACCAGCACCGTCATGCCGGCCTTGGCGCGCCGCCCGATCAGCTCCCAGAAGAGGCGGCGCGAGGCCGGGTCGACCCCCGCCGTGGGCTCGTCCAGAAAGACCAGCTCCGGCTCATGAGTGGTGGCGCAGGCGAGCGCCAGCCGCTGCTTCAACCCGCCCGAAAGGGTTCCGGCCAGCTGGTTGATCCGCTCGGTGAGACGATATTCCTCGGCCTGCACCGCGATCCGCCGGTTGCGGTCGTCACCCGTGAGGCCATACATCCCGGCGTAGAACGCGATGTTCTCCTTGACGGTCAGGTCGTCGTAGAGCCCGAACTTCTGTGACATATAGCCGATCTTGCGCCGCACCAGCTCCGGCTCGCGCACCACGTCGACCCCCGCGACGCTGGCGGTCCCCGACGTGGGGGCGATCAGGCCGGTCAGCATCCGGATGGTCGTGGTCTTGCCGCTGCCGTTGGGTCCGAGCAGTCCGAAGATCTCCCCGCGGTGAACCTCGAGATCGAGGTTGTCGACCGCGACGCTCCCGTGGAACTCCTTGCGGAGCCCATGGGTGACGATCCCGGATTGCGGTGCCGCGGCCTCGGTCATGCGCTCCTAGCCTCCTAGCGTCTTAGCGCCTTGGCGCCTTGGCGTCGAGCCTCACCGTGACCCATAACCCGGGGTGCGGTGCCTCGGCCGGCGTCGCGAATTCCACCTTGACGCCGAACATGAGATCGGCGCGTTCCTGCTCCGAGAGCGCCACCCTCGGCGTGAACTCCGCCTTGGGATTGATCGCCACGACCCGTCCGGCCATCGTGCGCCCATCCTCGGTGACGACCTGCGCCGCGCTGCCGACGGCCAGGCTGGTCACCCGGGATTGCGGAACGAACACCCTCACGTAGGGCCGCCCCGTCTCCCCGATCGTCACGACCGGGACATTCGGTCCCAGGCCTTCCCCCGGCTCCGCGTTGCGCGAGAGCACCACGCCGGCCACCGGGCTCACCAGGACCAGATCCGCGGCCCGGGCCTCGATCTGCGCCAGTGCGGCCCGGGCACTCGCCACCTCGGCGCGGCCCGCCGCGACCTGCTCCGGCCGGGTTCCCGCCTTGACCAGGCGGAGCGCTTCCTCGGCGGACGAGAGCCTCGCCCGCGCCACCCGTTCGGCGGTCACCGCGTTGTCGAGTGTCTGGCGGCTGACGACGTCGCGCGAGGCCAGATCCCGCATCCGGACCAGCTCCTTGGTGGCCCGCTCCAGCTCGGCGGTCGCAGCGGCGACCTCCGCCTCGGCGCGATGCACTTCCTCCGGGCGCGCGCCCGCCTCCAGGTCCCGCAGATTCGCGCTGGCGCCGGTCACCCGCGCCGCCTGAGCGGCCAGGGTCGCGCCCAGCTCGACCTGCGTGAGCAGGGCGATCGTGTCGCCGGCCGCGACGCGGGCGCCTTCGTCGACCCGGATGGCAATGACCCGGGCCGACGTCATCGCGCCCAGGTTGACCTCGGGCACCTCGACGGTGCCGCGGGCATCGTAGGAGTCCGGCGCGGACTTGGCGCACCCGGCGCCAAGAAGAAACAGCAACGGGAAGGAACGGCCGGGGCTCATGCGGTCTGCTCCACGGGTGACAGGGCTCGCACGGCAAAATCACCGGCGTGACGGCCGAACGCGCGAGCGGTGTCGTCGGGGACTCCGCCCGGAGCCAGGCCGAAAAAGATCGCGATCGCGGGCCGCGCGATCATGAAATAGATCACCTGAGAGATCGTGCTCACCGCGGCGTACCGCGGTTCCAGCTCCCCGCGAAAAATCCCATCGCGCTGCCCCCGCTCGATGACCGTGCACAGCCGATGAAACAGCCCCGCCGCGAGCTCCAGCACGACCTCCTCGGCTTTCTTGGCGTCGTGGTCGATCATTTCACGGACGAACAGCTTGGGGATATTGGGATTGCGAAGCAGGAATTCCACCTGGGCCTGGACCAGCGCCCGAATGGCGTCGGCTGGCGCCGCGGCGGTCTCGATGGCCTCGGTCCCCCGAATCGCCAGACCGCTCACCATTCGCTGGAGTGCCGCGCGGTACAGCTCTTCCTTGCTGCCGAAGTAGTAGTAGAGCAACGCTGGATTGAGTCCCGCCTCCGCGCCGATTTCCTTGATCGTCGTGGGGCCGAACCCCTGTCGGGCAAACAGGGTCTCCGCCGCGTCGAGGATCGACTCCCGGGTGGATGTGGACGGTGCGACGCTGGTCATGGAATTAATTAAACAATCAATGAATGCTTCTGCAATAGGCCGAGACGGAATTTCGGTCTACAGCCCTTCGAGAATTTCCGGGATGACCCTCCCGTCCGCACCATCGAGGGGGACGCCCGAGAGCGCCGTCAGCGTCGGCGCGATATCGAGGGTTGAAACGGCGCGATCCAGGCGCCCCGGTTGGAGCCGGCCACCGGCGGCGACCAGCAAGCCCTCGATCCGATGGTCGCCGGTGCGATGGAATCTGTTGGTGCCTTCGATGACCCCGAAGCGCGGGGAGCGCACCCGGACCGTAGCGGCTGCCCCGTTGGCGTGGAGACTGCTTCCGGTGGGCGTTGCGTCATCCCAATCGACCAGAAGGTCGGGAAGATCGGCCAGATGTTCTCCCTGGAAGAGCTCCGAGGTTCGGACCACCCGGCGGATCAGCGGCCGTCCGGTTCGCTCGTCGATGATTTCGAGAAGATCCCTCGCGAGGGTTCGACAGAACGCATCGGCCTCCGGCCCCGGCTGCAGGACGCCGTTGGGCTCCCGACCTCTCAGATTGAGCCGGATTCCCCCGGTGAGATGTCCGTTCCGCACCATGAAGCACTTGCTGCGGAGCGGGTCCACGCCCAGGGATGGCAGGGGCGGAAGCTCTTCGATACGCGGGGGCAACCGGGCCGGTGGACGGAGCGATTCCCGCAGCGATCGGGGCAACGCGCGCCAGAGCCGCCGGGTTACGGACACCCGTGCCGGTGGTTGCGGTGCCGGTGCCGGTGGCGCTTCCGAGGCGCCCAGGCGAAACAGAATGTCCTGGAGGACGAACTGGGCACCATACCAGTACGACATGCCATGGGCCGTGAACAGGATCACGGGCCCGTCGCCGGCCGCTTCGAGAATCCGACCGATGGCCTGGTCGATCGCGATATAGACTCTGCGCAACGGGTCACCCAGCTTCGCGGCCATGGTGGCGTCGTGGGCCGGGTGCTCGGGATCGTGGAGATGCCAGACTTGATGCCCGGCACAATGCGACTCGGTGAATACCTGCATGAACAGATCCCAGCCGCCCTTCGCCAGGAAGTGGGTCGTGAGCTCGGCTCGCATCTCGACACCACGGACGAGATCGTCGATGAATGCGCGATACTCCTCCAGAGTCCGACGGTACCCGTCGCAGGACAGCCGAAGCGGATATGCCCCCCACCTGGCCTTCACCTCATCGCGCACTTCGGGAGGAAACGTGCTGAAGGCGGAGAGGGCTTCGATGCCGCTCCAGTCGACCAGATGCACCCCGTTGATGTTTCGGTCCAGCTCGGTGAGCGGAACGTCGATGATGGCCACGCGTTTCCCGGCGCGGCTCAGCACGGACCAGAAGGCCTCCCGACGGACCGTGGGGTGATGATACCGGTAGGTCCCCGGCTCCAGTTGGACGATGTAATGAGAGCCGGTCCCGGCTGGATTGGTCCCGGTGTACAGCGAGGTCCAGGTGGACCCGACCAGGAACCCCTCCAGACCTCGGGTGGCTCCAACCAGGCCGCGGGCCATGAGGGCGCCGAGGTGGGGCATCGTTCCATCCGCCGCCCAGCGTCGGAGAAGGCCGGGATTGGCGGCGTCGATGCTCAGGACCAGCAGTTTGGTGGGTGCCGCGCTCACGCCGGCCGCCGGACCATCGCCGCAAGTACTCGTCGTGAGTACGGGAGAAAACGCCAGCCGCCCCGTTCCTTCAGGGATCGGAGATGCCAGCGCCACGCCTCGCCTGGGTTGCCTTCCTTGAGCAGGCCGCCCGAGATGGAATGGCACGCCTTGGCGATCTTGCGACGGATGCCGTCGCGAAAATCTTCCGGCAGATCGAGCTCGAGGATTCGCACCAGCCCCTCCGGCTCCGACATCCGCCACTCGCGGGACTTCGACTCCGACGCGGGCACGTCGGTGTGCCAGACCACCGTCGGCTGCTCCAGGAATGCCATGCGGTGATGGCTCGCGAGCCGGACCGCGAGGTAAGTACATTCGAGCGCGTGCGGGGCATCCCGGAAGATGTCGGCCCCGATGCTCTCGGTCCGGCAGAGCCAGGACCCCGGCAGCAGCCAGTTGCCGATGAGCATGGCTCGGAGCGGATCCCGCTGCACCGCGGCGGAGTCCGTCACGTGGAGCGTGTCACCGGCCGCGTCGCGCCGGTATCCGTTCGTCACCACCGCCTCGAGGTCCGGGCGCGCCTGGATGGCGGCCAACCGAAGGGCGAGCGCGCCGGGCAGCATCAGGTCGTCGTCGTCCAGGCGGCTGAACCACGGTGTATCCACCTGAGCGCGCCCCGCCTGGAGCGCGCCGGGGATGCCTCGTTCGGGGACCGAGATGACCCGCAGCGACCGGTCCGCGTTCAGTTCGCGGAGCAGCACCGGGTCGGCTTCGGTCCCGTTGACCACGACGAGCGGTACGGCGCGAACACCTTCCTGTCCCACGACGCTGGTGATCGCCCGGCGGAGACTCTCGGCCCGATCCCGCCGGGCGAGAGTGGGAAAGATCACCGTAATGGACTGCACGCTGCCCCCGGGAGTCTTGGCATGGAGCTCGATGCCCGACGATTGGCCGATGGTTCCGTCATCGACGCGGACCTGTGCATCATCGGGGCCGGACCCGCCGGGATGACGGTGGCCCGCGAATTCCTTGAACTCGACACTGATGTACTCCTGCTCGAGAGCGGAGGCCGCGACTCGGAGGACTGGCCTCAGACACTGAATCTTGGCGCGGTCTCCGGCGATTATGCCGGTCTTGGTGTGACGCGCAACCGCCGACTGGGAGGCACAACGGCGCTCTGGAACTCCCCGGTCGGCAGGGAATTGGGCGCCAAGTACGCTCCGCTCGACCCCTGGGACCTTGCCCCGCCGGGGAAATCCCCGCTCACCGGGTGGCCGTTATCCCCCGGAACGCTTTTGCCTCTCTATCGCCGGGCGCAAGTCGTGTGTGGTCTGGGCCCGTTCGGGTACGAGGCGGCCGATTGGGTCGACCCTCGGCGCCCGCCCTTGTCCTTGTCCGGCGACTTCCTCACCACCCGGGTATATCAATTCGGCTCCCGGCGGCCCTTTGCGACAATCTACCCAGGACATCTTCGCGAATCAGCAAATGTGCGCGTCTGCCTTCATGCCACGGTGTGCGCGCTCACGACCGACCTGGGCGGCACGCGGGTGGTGGAAGCCAGGATCGGAACCCCCAATGGGCGCTGGCACCGCGTTCGAGCGAAAACGTTCGTCGTGGCGTGCGGCACCATTGAGAATACCCGTCTGCTGCTCGCCTCCGGGGTGGGCAACAGTCAGGTGGGCTGCTGTTTCATGGAGCATCCTCGAGACTACGCACTCACCGTGATCCCTGAGCGGCCCGAGCTTCTGGAGCAGTGTGCATTCTACGACGCCCACCGCGCCGCGGGGAATAGTTTCGTTGGCGGGCGGCTGGCGCTCACCGAGCACGCGGTACGGGTCCTGGGTCATCCCAACGCCTCGCTGACGCTGCTTCCCAGGTTACGGAAGGGCCTCGCCCCCGAGGGATTGGCGGAGCGCCTGGCGCAGCGGCTCAAGAGCGTGCTCTCCGCCAGTCCCCAGGAAGGTTACGGTTGGTCCCGGGTGCCCAATCCGGCCCGCTTCTTCGACGGCTTCAGGGTGTTGACCAACCTGGAGCAGCGTCCTCATCCCGAGAACCGGATTACCCTGGGACCGAAACGGGATGCCTTGGGGATGCCGAGGTCTCGTCTCCAATGGCGCTGGCGGTCCGAGGAACAGGCCGAGCTCTCCCAGCTCCGCCGGGAGGTGGTCTCGTGCATCCAATCCTCCGGCCTGGGGCGAGTCGAGATCGATTCCGGCCGCCCGGTCGACCCGAATGCCCATCACCATTCCGGGACCACGCGAATGGCGGTAGACCCCCGGGACGGGGTGGTGGATGCCGATGGACGGGTTCACGGGGTTCGGAACCTGTTCGTGGCCGGGGCGTCCGTCTTTCCCACCTGTGGGTTCGCCAACCCCACCCTCACGGTGGTCGCGCTGGCCCTCCGGTTGGCCGATCACCTCAAGGCCCGGGGATGAGACCGCCGGTTGAACACCGAGGCTAACCCTGCTAGATTTCAGGGCTTATGTTCGATGAGCTGTCAAATAAGCTCGGCCAGGCGCTGCAGCGGCTCACCGGCCGCGGCGTGCTCAGCGACGACGCGGTTCGCGAGGGACTCCGGGAAATTCGCCGGATCCTGCTCGAGGCCGATGTCAGCTTCGACCTGACCCGCGAGTTCCTGGAGCGAGTTCAGGAAAAAGCGGTCGGGCAGCAGGTCATCAAGTCGGTGCGTCCCGGCCAGCAGCTGGTCAAGATCGTATACGACGAGCTCGTCGGCATGCTGGGTGAGAAGCTGGCGCCGATCGCGCATGCCACGCTGCCGCCGACGATCATCCTGCTGGTCGGACTGCAGGGCTCGGGCAAGACCACGACCGCCGGCAAGCTGGCCAAGCGGCTCAAGCTGGAGCAGAAGGCCCCGTTCCTGGTGGCGGCCGACATCTACCGGCCGGCCGCGGCCGAACAACTGGAGACCCTGGGCCGCCAGGTCGACGTGGGGGTCTATCGCGAAGACGGGCAGTCGGATGTGGTCAAGCTGGTCAAGCACGGTCTCGAGGCTGCGGCCAAGGCGCGCGCGCGGACCGTGCTGGTGGATACGGCGGGTCGGCTGCAGATCGACGAGGAGATGATGGCGGAGCTCACCCGGCTCAAGGCCGCGGTGCATCCCCATGAAATCCTCCTGGTGGCCGACGGGATGACCGGGCAGGACGCGGTGCGCATCGCGCAGGGCTTTCACCAGGCGCTGAGTATTACCGGGGTCGTGCTCACCAAAATGGATGGTGACGCCCGGGGCGGCGCGGCGCTCTCGATCTTCGGCGTCACCCGCGCGCCGATCAAGTACGTCGGCACCGGAGAAAAGCTCGACGCGCTCGAGCCGTTTCATCCCGAGCGGATGGCCGGACGGATTCTCCAGCAGGGAGACATCCTCACCCTGGTGGAAAAGGCCCAGGCCAACGTCGACGAGGACGAGGCCAGGAAGCTCGCGAAGAAGGCGGTGTCGAAGAAGGGCCTGGATCTCCAGGACTTCCTCGGCGCCATGAAGCAGATGCAGAAGCTCGGGCCGCTCAAGAACGTGCTCGGGATGTTGCCGGGGATCAATCCCCAGATGCTCAAGGCCGCCAAGGTCGACGACAACAAGCTGAAGCACGTGGAAGCCATCGTGCTTTCGATGACCAAGGCGGAGCGCACCGACCCCGAGGTGATGAACGGTTCCCGCCGGATGCGGGTCGCCAAGGGCTCGGGACGCAGCATTCAGGAAGTGAACCAGTTGCTGTCGCAGTTCAAACAGATGCAGAAGATGATGAAGGTCGCGGGCAAGCCGGGCGCGAAACTTCCTTTCGGTCCCCGGTTTCCCGGTCAATAACCCGGGAAGAAAGACAGATCCATGAGCACTCGCATTCGCCTCCGCAAGATCGGCCGGAAAAAGCTGCCGCTCTATCGCATCGTGGTCGCCGACAAGGAATCGCCCCGGGACGGGCGCTTCATCGAGATCCTCGGCACCTACGATCCCAAGCAGGAGGGCGCCAAGAAAATCGTGATCGACGTCGAGAAGGCCAAGGGCTGGCTGGCCAAGGGCGCCACCGCGACCGATACGGTCGAGGCGTTGCTCAAGTCCGCCGGCGTCATCGCCGCCGCCCCCAAGGCGTAGTGAGCGGGGAGGAGACGCGCCACCTCGTGGTGGGGCGGCTCCGCAAACCGCACGGTCTCAAGGGAGACTGTGCCGTTTTCCCGCTGACCGACCAGCCCGCCCAGGCGTTTGCCCCCGGACAGTCGGTCTGGCTCAAGAATCTGGCCGGGGATGTGGTGGCGGGGCCGTTGGCGGTCGAGCGAAGCCGGGTCTATCACCGGCAATGGCTGGTAGCCTTTCGGGACCACCTCCACGTGGACGCCGTGAGGCCGTGGGGCGGACACTTCCTCGCGGTCGAGGCGAAGGGGCTCGCGCCTCCGGCGGAGGGCGAGGTGTACCTCCATGAGCTCGCCGGCTTCGCGGTGGTGGATCATGCCGGCCGGGCCCTGGGTCTGGTCACCGCCGTGCTCGAGCCGCCGGCCGGACTGATGCTCGAGGTACAGGGCCCCAAGCGCGAGTTCCTGGTGCCGTTCCGGAAGGAATTCGTCACCGGAGTCGATCGCGCCGCACGGCGCCTGACGGTGGATCTGCCGGAAGGGCTGACGGACCTGTGAGCGGGGAGCGGGGAGAGGGCACCGGAAAGGCCGGGCTCACGATCAACGTCGTGACCCTGTTTCCCGAGGCGCTGGCACCGATGCTGGAGTCGAGCATCATGGGCCGGGCGGCCAAGGCGCGGCTGGTGCAGTACCGCCTGGTGCAGTTGCGCGACTTCGCCCACGACCGGCACCACACGGTGGACGATTACGCCTTCGGTGGCGGGGCCGGGATGGTGCTCAAGCCGGAGCCCTTCTTCGAGGCGGTGGAATCGCTCGGCGCGGCCCGGCGTGGACCGGTCCTGCTGCTTTCGGCGCGGGGAGCGCGCTTCGATCACCGTCGGGCGGTGCGCTACTCGCTGGAGCCGGAGCTGACCCTGCTCTGCGGCCACTACAAGGATGTGGACCAGCGCGTGGTGGACGGGCTGGGCGCGGAAGAAGTCTCGCTCGGAGATTTCGTCCTGAGCGGCGGAGAGCCTGCGGCACTGTGCCTGATCGACGCGGTGGTGCGCCTGCTGCCCGGCGCCCTGAGCGACCATGAGTCGGCCAGTACCGATTCGCACTATGACGGGCTGCTGAGCCCGCCCAGCTACACCAGGCCGCCGGAATATCGGGGCCTTGCCGTACCCGAGGTGCTGCGCTCCGGCAATCACGCCGAGATCGCCGCGTGGAAACAGCAGATGGCGGAACGCCTGACGGCGGAACGACGGCCCGACCTGTGGGCCGCGTGGAATTCTGAGGGAGGAACCGACGATGGAACGCGTTGAGGCAATCGCCCGCGAGGGCCTGAAGACCGACATTCCGCTGTTCGCGGCGGGGGATACGCTGCGAGTGATGGTGCGGGTCCGCGAGGGAGAGAAGGAGCGGCTCCAGGCCTTCGAGGGCGTGTGCGTGTCGCGCCGGGGCGGCGGCATCGACGAGACCTTTACCGTCCGGAAGTTGTCGTCCGGAGTCGGCGTCGAGCGCATCTTCCCGCTGCACGCCCCGACCATCAGCTCGATCGAGCTGGTGCGCCGTGGTCGGGTCCGCCGGGCCAAGCTTTACTATCTCCGGGCGCTCTCGGGCAAAGGCGCTCGGATCCGGGAGAAGAAGGACAAGTAGACCGGAGGCCCCTGCGATGCCTCCCGGACCGAGTCTCCGTCGGGAACGTCTTGCATGGGCCGAGCGCCGGTTGCTGGTCGGCGTGGATGAAGCAGGCCGCGGCCCCCTCGCCGGACCGGTGGTGGCCGCGGCCGTCGTGTTTCCGGAAAACTTCCGCGTCATCCGGGGTGTGGCCGACAGCAAGACGGTCACCCTGGAACGGCGCGAGAGCCTGGCGGTCAAGATCCGTTCGCGGGCGATCTGCTTCGGGGTGGGGGCGGCGTCCTGCCGCGAGATCGATCGGGTGAATATCCGCGTGGCCACCGCCGTCGCGATGCGCCGCGCGGTGACGGCCCTGCTTCGCCGGCTGACCGTCGCGGGCAGCGTTCCCTCGAGCCCCGACGGTTCCGCAGCGCCCGCCTACGTCATCCTGGTCGACGGTCTCCCCTTCCCGGAGCTGGGCTACCCGCACGAGGCCCTGGTCGACGGCGACGCCCTCTGCTACAGCGTGGCGGCGGCGAGCATCGTGGCCAAGACCGTGCGGGACCGGCTGATGCGCGGCCTGCACGTCCGGCATCCGGGGTACGGGTGGGACAGCAACGTGGGGTACGGCACTCCGGAGCACCTGGCCGGACTGGCCAGTGCCGGCCCGACCCGGCATCACCGGCTGACCTTTGCACCGCTGGCCCAGCACGATCTATTTCAGGAACTGGGGGCGTAGCTCAGTTGGTAGAGCAGCGGCCTTTTAAGCCGTAGGTCGTGGGTTCGAATCCCACCGCCCTCATGCAAGGCGGTAAGGCGGTAAGGCGGTAGGGCGGGCGTTCGCGTCTTACCGCTCTCCCGCCATCCCGCCCTTCATGGTCTCCAGAAAAACTGCAGCTGCCCCACCCCCGCTTCGATCAGCGCGGCCTCGATGCCCATGATCCCGCTCTTGGGAAAGTCCACGGTGAGCGCTCCGGCGCTCCCCGCCAGCAGCAGCGAGGCCAGCGATCCCATCCATGGCTCGTGTCCGACCAGCGCGATACGTTCCGTACCGGACACCGGTCCGATCTCGGCGGCCAGGACCGAAAGGTCCGGCGGCTCGGCCAGGGCCGGACTCCCGAAGCGTTTCGTTTTCCCGATTCCGGTTTCGTCGACCACGATACGGGCGGTCTGCCAGGCCCGCTTCCAGCGACTGCTGAAGACCCGGTCGGGGGCCAGCCCTTCCTTGCGGAGCCGTTGACTCATTCGGGCCTGGATCCGGCGGCCCTTGGCCAGCAGCGGACGCAGCGTATCGTCGGGATATTTCTTGGGATCCTGCTCTGCGGCGATGGCATGCCGGATCAGCAATATGAGCATCGAAGAGCTCCGATCAGGTTCTGGTTGGCTTGAGCCGTGCCGTCAAGATTACCTTACGCGGCTGGCGCGTCCAACCCGCACTGGAGCTGGCATGGCAACGATCTGGATCGATGGGGAATGGCACGACAGGACGACGGCCCGGGTCTCGGTGTTCGATCACGGCCTGCTCTACGGCGACGGGGTCTTCGAGGGCATTCGGGTGTATGCCGGGAAGATCTTCAAGCTCCAGGAGCACCTGGATCGTCTCTACGATTGCGCCCATGCCATCCTGCTCACCGTGCCGATTCCGAAAGCCGAGTTCGGCCGGGTACTCGAGGAGGCGGTCAAGCGCTCCGGTCTCACGGAGGCCTACATCCGCCCGATCGTCACCCGGGGCATCGGCGATTTGGGCATCGACCCCCGCAACTGCGCCAAGCCGACGGTCATCATCATCGTGGACAAGATCGCGATCTGGCCGCCGGAGCGATATCAGCAGGGGCTCGCGGTCGTCACCGCGGGAACCCCGATCCCGCACCGCGAATCCCTGTCGCCCCGGATCAAGTCCCTCAACTATCTCTGCCACGCGATGGCCAAGATGGAGGCCAACATCGCCGGGGCCGACGAGGCCCTCATGCTCGACACGACCGGGCATGTGGCGGAAGGTACCGGTCAGAACATCTTCGTCGTGAAGCAGCGGGTGGTGCGCACCCCTCCGCTCTACGCCGGAATCCTGGCCGGGGTCACCCGGACGGTGGTCATGCAGCTGGCGCGGGATGCCGGCTGTGAGGTGAAGGAAGAGATGATCAACCGGTTCGACATCTACACCGCCGACGAGGCCTTCCTCACCGGAACGGCGAGCGAGATCGCGCCGATCCGGTCCTACGACGGCCGGACCGTCGGGTCGGGCGCCGCCGGACCGGTAACCCGCGATCTGATGGCCCGGTTCCAGGTGTGCGTGCGCTGACCCCGCTCAGGGGCGGGCGCGCGCCGCGAGTACGTAGGGGTGGATCAGGCGGGCGATGTCGGCCTGCAGGGAATGACCGGCCTTTTCTTCGGCAATGTCCCGGGTCAGCACGACCAGCGCATAGGGCCGTCCGTCGGGTGGGTAGATCAGCGCCGCATCGTGCCAGGTGGCCGTGATGCTGCCGGTCTTGTGCGCCACCCGGGTGGCCGGCGGCAGTCCGGCCGGGATGCCGTCGTTGAATTCCTGGGCTTCGAGAATCCGGAGCATCTCGCGGGTGGTCGCGGGCTTGGCGGCCCGTCCGGAAGCAATCGCCAGCAGCAGCGTGGACAGGTCCCGCGCGGTCGTGGTGTTGTTGAGACCCTTGTCGAACGCCTTGCCGTCCTCCACCCCGCGCAGCACCACCATGGAATCGCCGCCCAGGCTGCGGATCAGCCGCGTGGCCGCCTCCGGCGTCGCGACCGAATTCAGCAGGATGTTGGTCGCGAGGTTGCTGGAGCGCACAATCATGCGCTCGGCCAGTTGTTTCACGGTGCGCCGCTGGCCCAGCGCGGCGTACATCGTGCTGTCAGAGTCGTCGCCGGCGCTGAGCTCGTAGGGCGATCCGTCGACGATCGATGCAAAACGGTTCACCACCGTGACCGAGTCGCCCCAGGACAGGGCCCCCGAATCCACCCGTCGCCCCAGGGCCATCAACACGGGTACCTTCATGGTGCTGGCGGCGTGGAAGCGGAGGTCGGGGTTGATCAGGACCATGAAGCCGGAGACCGGGTCCCGAAGCGCCACCGCGACGGTGGCCCCACTGTCTCGGGCGATCCGCTCGAGGATCTTGGCGCGCAGGGAATCCGCCGGACCGGGGCCGCCGGCCAGCGCGAGGGCTACGAGGATGGAGAGCATCATGACCGGCAAAGATAATCGCCGATGAGCGATCGCCTCAGGTTCGTGGGATTCAAGCTCGATCGGTTGCCCAGCGGAGAGTGCCGCGCCCGCGTCACCCTGGCCTGGCCCGACGGCCCGCGCTTCGAGGGAGAAGCGCGCGGCCTGACCTCGCAGGCGGGAGAGCTTCGCTGTGCCGCGCAGGCCGCGCTGCAGGCATTGATGCAAGCGGTTCGCGATCCCGCCTTCGAGCTGGTCGGGGTCAAGGCAGTGCGCGCCTTCGATGCCACGGTGGTCATCGTGTCACTGGGACTTCCGGGACATTCCGAAGGGCCTCGCATTGTGGGATCGTACCTCACCGAGGCCGACCCGCCTCGGGGGGCTGCCCTTGCCGTGCTGAATGCCACCAATCGTCTCCTTGCGAAACGGTCATCCTCCCAGACCTAGCATTAACGCAACGCTCGGCGCGCTTCCTGCATCAGACAGACTGGACGTCGTGGTTGCATCGTCGCATGCCGTGTTGCAGCTTGAACTTTGGACCTTTAACCGGGAACGCCATGCAGCGTCGAACCGCGCTCGTTTCAGCGCTGCTCCTCGCATCCTGCGCCACGCAGCATCCGGCGCCGGCGGTGCGGCCCGATATTGCGCCCCCGGTTCCGCCGAGTGCGCCGTCGGTCGCAGTCGCGCCCGGAGCGGCGGCGAGGCCGGCCCCGGATTCAGCGCCGCCTTTGACGGCCGTGCTGAGCGAGGCGGCGCGGGACTCCGCGCTGGACGCGGCCATGCTCGATCGGATCGCCGCCGCCAAGGTTTCCGACAGCGCGGTTCCCCCCGCGGCGCCGACCGAAGCGGAAACCGCCACGCTCCGCTCCCTGTTCGACATCGATGTCAAGAATTTCGAAGAGCACGGTCGGGTCAAATACTGGATCAATTTCTTCACCGGCCCGGCTCGCGAGCGCATGGCGATCTGGTTGACCCGGATGCCCCACTACGAGCCCGGATTCCGGGCGCAGCTGGTGGCTCGCGGGTTACCAGGAGACCTCGCCTATCTCCCGCTCATCGAGTCGGGGTACTCCCCCAGCGCCGTGAGCCGCTCGAGTGCGGTCGGGATGTGGCAGTTCATGCGCGGCACCGGAAAGTTCTACGGCCTGGCCGTCGACGGCTGGGTGGATGAGCGGCGCGATGTGCCGAGAGCCACCAATGCCGCCATCCGGTATCTCGCCGATCTGACGGCGCGATTCGGCTCGCCCTACCTCGCGGCCGCAGCCTACAATGGTGGCCCGGGCCGGATCGGCCGCGGCCTTGCGCGCATGGACTCCGGTACGGACGCGGCCACGTCGGATGACACCACCGATGCCGACGCGGAGGATGGCTCGCCGCAGGCCGGTGACGTCGCCTTCTTCCAGCTCGCCGATACCCGCTACATCCGGAAGGAAACCAAGGACTACGTTCCCAAGCTGATCGCGGCGGCGATGATCGCCAAGCAGCCGGAGCGATACGGGTTTCCTCCCGTCATCGCCGAGGTTGCCACCGTGCTCGATTCAGTGGTCGTCTCGGACGCGACCGGTCTCGACGTGGTCGCCAGGCTCGCCGGGATTCCCCTCACCGATGTGGCGGAGCTGAATCCCGTATTCGTGCGCGGGCTCACTCCGCCCAAGCGCACCGCGGTCATCCGGTTGCCCGCCGGAACCGGCGACCGGACCGCCAGCGCGCTCGCCGATCTCGCCGAGGGAGAGCGACTCAGCAGCTTCGGGCATCATGCCAAGGGCGGAGAGACCCTGGCGGCGATCGGTAAGAAATACGGAATTCCGTTGGCCTCGATGCGGACCGCCAACCCGGCGTACGCGACGCGGTCGCCGCGGCGGGGCGAGGTCGTGGTGGTTCCGGGCGCGGCCCGGCTGCTTGGCTGGATGGGAGAAAACCGAAAAGTCGGGTTCTCGGACGGTCTGGCCGGTGGCGCGGTCTATCGGGTGAGGGCGGGAGAGACCCTGGGAAGCATTGCGCGGCGGTACCACACGAGTGTGGCTCAGCTCAGAGCCTGGAACGGCCTCGGCCCGAAGAGTGTCATTCGATCGGGACAGTCCCTGCGCATCGGGTCCGGCCGGAGGGGTAACGTGAAACATCGCCCGTCCCGAGCCACCCTGGCCGCCCGCGCGAACAAGGCCAAGTCCGCCCGTGCCGAGCGGGCGGGCCAGCTCCGATAAGGGCCGGCCCCCGCGCCACGGTCACGACCCCTTCTTGACGCCCCGCAGCACGCTCTCCGCATAGCCATTCGCCGGGTCTTCACCCCGCGTCATCATTTCCACCACCCGGCTGGGCCCTCGATTGTAGGCCACCAGGGCCATGTGCAGGTCCTCGTCGAACTGTCCCAGCAGATCCTTCAGGAAACGGAATCCGATGCGAAGATTGGTATCACGGTCGGCCAGGGCCCGCTCGGTCACACTCGGATCGTAGCCGCGCGCGGTCTTGATCCTGAGCTGGGTGTACCCGATGGCGCCGCGGCTGCTTCGCGCGTCCGGCTTGAATCCGCTTTCGACCTTCACCAGCTGAAAGCCCAGGGACGGATGGATGCCCTCGGCAATAGCGTTGTCGTAAATCGCCCCGGCGAGGTCCGCCGGCACGCGGTACAGGGCAGAGTACCGGGCCACCGCGTTCAGGCGTTCCAGGCGTCCCTCGACCTGGGTGAGCGACGCGCGCGCCGCATCGAGTTCATGGTGAAGGGCCGTCACCTCGGCCCGGTCGGCTGATCCGGCGGGGCCCGCGGCACGACGCACGCTGCTGAGACCGGTGAGCGCCACGATCAGCGTGGCCACCAGCCCGAGCCCCCCCACCGCACTCCCTGCGGTCGCGATCCAGCGGCGAGCCCGGCCTGGGGCCCCGTCGCGACGAATGAGGTCGTTCCAATGATTCCGCATTGCTGCCTCCTATCGTTCGGAGCGCGGCGGGGCGGTAAAGTCACCGCTCCGCCCACCACTCTTGTGAATCAGCCGAACCTCCTCGATGCTCATCTGTCGATCGGCCGATTTGACCATGTCATACACGGTGAGGCATGCGACCGCGACCGCGGTCAGTGCCTCCATCTCGACGCCGGTCCTGCCTTCGCACCGCGACGTCGCGGTGATCCGTACTCCCGGGAGGGAACGGTCGAGCGTCGGTTCCACCTCGACCGACGTCAGCGCGACCGGGTGGCACAGGGGAATGAGGTCGGCGGTCCGCTTGGCCGCCTGGATTCCCGCGAGTCGCGCCACGCCGAGCACGTCTCCCTTCGCCACGGCGTTCGATTCGACCAGCTCGAACGCGCTCCGCGACATGCGGACGGCTCCCTCCGCCACCGCGGTCCGCTCGGTGACGGCTTTGGAGCCGACATCCACCATGCGGGCGGCGCCATCGGGACCAACATGGCTGAGACTCACAGCACCTCCGCGAGCTCGCCGGCCAGCGAGGCGAGCAGCAACTGGGGGTTCACATTGCCCTGCGCCTCGGCGCGTGCGGCGCGAACCCGGTCCAGGGCATCGACCCAGGGCAGGGCGGCGCCGGGTTCCGCGTGGCGCGCGCGGGCGGACAACTCGAGAGCCAGCGCGTCGAGCAGATCGGTGAAGGCGCCCCGGGCCGACCAGGGCGGTTGCTTCAATCCGCGCTCGAACCGGGAGCTTCCGCCGGCCTTGACCGCGTCGAGCAGCGCTCGCGCCTCGACCTGAGCCCGGTCGGCACCCTCCTGCGCTCCCACGATTCGGCCGATCACTCCATCGGCGCGGCGAACCACCGTTTCCAATGCCGAGCCTGACGGCGTCGGCCGAAGGCTCGCGGTCACGAACATGCGCACGTCGTCATCCGACAGCGGCGCCAATCGAAGCGGAACCGCCCGGGACCGGATCGTCGGCAACACCCGCTCCGGCTCGGGCGTCGTGAGAATGATCCAGGTGTCCGATGCCGGCTCCTCGAGCAACTTGAGCAGCGCGTTGGCCGCCTCGGGGCTCGACTCCTGGGTGACGAGCCGTTCTGCCTCTCCGATCACAAAGACCTTCCGCGCCCCTTCGACCGGGGTCAGGGACGCCCGCCGTAGGAGGAGACGGGCGCTGGCCAGCGGATGGCCGGCCATGCCGTCGGCAGCCTGATACAGGGGTTCGGCTCGGCGAGCCGCCACGGCCTCCGCGATCAGCTCCCCGGCCTCCTCGACCTGCTTGGCGGCCTCTCCCGCCTTCGGGCGGGGAATGGGAACGAACCAGTGCAGGTCGGAGTGACTCAGATCCAGAGCCAGTCGGCACTGGCGACAAGTGCCACAGGGCCCCTGTCGGGTCCTGTGCTCGCAGAAGAGCAGCTGCGCCAACCAGAGCGCCAATCGCTGCTTTCCGACCCCCTGGGGACCGGTTATCAGAATGACCTGCGGCAGTCGGCCCGACTCCAAGGAGTCGATCAGTCTGCGGCGTGCCCTCTCATGACCGACCAGTGGGTGAAGAGGCATGACCAAAGGTAACCAGTGACCCCTGGGATTGAAAGTCTGGATACCATGCGTAAGACATTGATACATAATGTTTTATGTCATTCAGGCAGGTGAGAATTCCCGCGAAATGGTCCCGAAAAAGCCTATTATTCAAGTGTGAGCGCTCACTATCGTCAATATTGCGATAGCGAACACTAGCGATGATGCTTAAATGTCTGTGAAATAAGGTGTTGTGCTGCTGCATTCCGATGAAACCGGTGTGGAGAAACTGATCGGCCATTTGGCGGCCAACAGCATGCCATGATGGCGTTCTTCAACCGGTGTCAGGGTTGTTCTGGGCTTATTGCCCGGGCCCCACCCCACCACTACTTTACGCCCCGTTGCCGATCACGATCCCGAGTAGCTCAGTTGGTAGAGCAGGTGACTGTTAATCACCGGGTCGGGGGTTCGAGTCCCTCCTCGGGAGCTCACAACATGAAAACACCCCGCCAGATGACCGGCGGGGTGTTCTGGTTTCTGGGGCTTCCTTCTGGCGTCTCAGCCCATCGCGGCTTCCACGGATTTCTTGAGTTCCTGGCCGGTGAAAGGCTTGGAGAGGACCTCAACCGCGCCGAACTTCCGCGCGACCGAGAGATACTCTTCCGCTTCGACCCTGCCTCCTCCTGAAATGGCCAGCACCCGGACCGCAGGGTTGATTCGGCGGAGTTGCTGGATCACCTCGAGCCCATCGATGTCGGGCATGATCAGGTCGGTGATGACCAGGTCAGCCGGCTTGTCGCGGTAATGCTCGATCGCACCGTGGCCGTCCCCGGTGCTGTGAACCTGGTAGCCGGCCCGCTCCAACAACTTGTGGACGGCCCCGCGACTGAGGTCATCGTCATCAATGAGCAGGATGCTCTTCATCGGGTAACCTCTATGCTTCATAATACGACAACCGAATAATCCTGCCAACAGGGGTGGGAGGTGCACTCCTTCAGGGCTACAATGCGTCAATGACCCCCGGGGCGGCTCACTATTTCGTGCGCGACCTCGCGCTTATCCTGGGGACCGCCGCGGTCTCCACCGTCATTTTCCAGCGCTTGAAGCTCCCGGTCATCGTCGGCTATCTCCTTGCCGGGATGATAGTTGGTCCGTTGACTCCCTGGCCCCTGATTCACGATCCCGAGACCATCCGGACCCTCGCCGAGCTGGGGGTGGTCCTGCTCCTCTTCACCATCGGATTGGAGTTTCGGCTCCGCAGGCTGGTGACTCTAGGGGCCAGGGTGGCGTTGGCGACCCTGCTCGAGGTCGGGCTCATGCTCCTGCTCGGCTACGGGGTCTCGCGCTGGCTCGGGTGGGGGACCCTGCCGAGCATGGTTGGGGCCGGCGTGGTGGCGATTTCGAGCACGATGGTGGCCTCCAGGACCCTGGAGGACGGTCATGCCGACCGCCGCCTCCGCGACATCGTCTACGGCGTCCTGGTCATGGAGGATCTCGCCGCGGTTCTGCTCATCGCCGTGCTGACCACGCTGGCCGCGGGTGCTGCGTTTTCCGGCCCGATGCTGGTCGACACCCTGGGCAGGCTGGTGGTGTTCCTCCTCCTGCTCTACGGGGGTGGTCTCCTGATCATTCCGCGCGCGATCCGGGCCGCGCTGTCGTTCCGTCGTCAGGAAACCACCCTGGTCGCTTCGCTCGGAGTCTGTTTTGCGGTGGCGAGTGTCGCCTTTGCGTCGGGGTATTCCGTGGCGCTGGGCGGCTTCATGGCCGGCACGCTGGTGGCGGAATCGGGAAAGCACCGGATCGTGGAAGAAACCATCCGCCCGGTGCGGGACATGTTCACGGCGATTTTCTTCGTCGCCGTCGGCATGCTCTTTCAACCAGCCGCCGCCGCCGCGGCGTGGCCCACGGTCGTCGTGTTCACGCTCCTCGTCCTGACAGGCAAGTTTCTCGGGGTCGCCTCGGGAGTCTTCCTGGCGGGATATGGCACTCGTGACAGCGTTCGGGCGGGAATGAACCTGGCGCAGATCGGCGAGTTCTCCTTCGTCATCGCCGGGCTCGGTATGGCTCAGACCGTGGCCGCTGGGGAACTGTACGCCGTGGCGGTAGCGGTCGCCACGATCACGGCATTCACCACTCCTCTGCTGGCCCGGCGGAGCGACGCGGTCGCGTCCTGGGTCGACCGCCACCTGCCCCACCCGGTGCAGACGGTGGCGACCCTCTATTCGTCCTGGGTGGAGCTCCTGGTGGCCCCGCGACAGCTGGACGGACCCGCCACGCTCCGCAAGAAGCTGATCCGGTTCCTCCTGCTCGATGCGGCCGCGGTCACCGCGGCCATCATCGTGACGTCGGTCGTGTATCGCAGGCTTCCCGATTGGCTGGCCCGGGGCGGATCTCTCGAATTTCGGCTGCTGGTACTGGGGGCGGGAGCCCTGGTCGCGCTGCCCTTCGCCGTGGCGCTGCTTCGGACCACGCGAAGGCTCGCCCAGACCCTGGCCGAGTCGGTGCTGCCCAGGCCTCCCAAGGGCGTCGATCAGGGCTACGCGCCGCGGCGGTCCATGGTGGTGACGCTGCAGATCGGGATGGTGGTCGCGCTCGGAGTGCCCATCACGCTGCTGACGCTCCCGTTTGTGCCACCCTTCGGAATTCTCGGTGTGATCACGGCATACCTGGCGGTGCTGGGAGCCGGGTTCTGGCGGACCGCCACCGATCTCGACAAGCACACCCGGGCCGGTGCGGAGCTGGTGGTGCATGTCCTCGCCAAACAGGGACACCAGGGCGACACCGGAACGTTCGAAGTGGTTCGAGGGATGCTCCCCGGCCTCGGTACGATTGTCCCGCTGCCGGTGGCGCCGCACAGCGAGGCGGCGGGAAAGACCCTGGGCGATCTGAACCTGCGCGGGCGCACCGGGGCCACCGTGGTGGCGCTGGTGCGCGACGGTCAGCGCATGCCGCTGCCCACCGCCGCGACGACCCTGCTGGAAGGCGACATGCTGGCCATCACCGGGAGCGGGACGGCGATCGGCCTCGCGGCAGCTCTGCTGCGCGCCACAGATACCAGCTCGCTACCGACCGATATGGCCGCCAGCGCTCCCCCCGGCGCAGCACCGCCTCCGGCTCCGGGAGCTCCCGGCGTCTCATGATGCGCGCCAGACCCTTGCGGACCCCGAGATCATGCGCCGGCAGGACGTCGGGATGACCGATCCGGAAGAGCAACAGCATTTCCACGGTCCATCGCCCGATGCCGCGCACCACCGTCAGTCGCTCCACCACGTCGTCGGGAGCCATGCGCCGCAGGATCGCGATGGAGGGGATGGTTCCCCGGCCGGCGTGTTCGGCCAGATCGCGAATGGCCTTGGCCTTCGCTTCGGAGAGCCCGGCGCCGCGCATCAGGGCGTGGGGGGTCGCCAGCACCGTCTCCGGTTCCGGAAATCGACGGCTCGGATACAGTGCCCTGAAGCGGCCGAAGATGGTGGCGGCGGCCTTTCCCGAGAGCTGCTGATAGACGATGCTGTGGGCCAGCGCCTCGAATGCCGTCGCGCTGGCCGGCGGCGGATACCCCGGCCCCCCCACGCGCGCGATCACGGCGCCCAGGGCCGGATCGCGGGTGGCCAGCTCCCGGCAGGCCGCCGCCCAGTCGACCGCCACGACGCCGCGCTCGGGCCAGAGACAGGGGAACTTGTCGCTCATCGAGGAATCCTAACATGGCCCGCGACGTAGCCCTCACCCTGGCCGGCGGCGGCAATCGTGCCTTGCTGCAGACCGGGATGCTGCGCCGCTGGTGGCCGTTGCTGGAGCCCCGCATTGGCGTGCTCGCGGCCTGCAGCGCGGGCGCCAGCATGGCCGTCAGCTTGCTCTCCGGGCGTGAGCTGGAAGCATCGGCCTACTGGTTCGGGCGACGGGCGGGCGTCAGAAAAAACCTCGACTGGCGTCTCCTGGCCCGGGGGATCCGCCCGACACCCCACACCCCGATCTACCGCGACACCCTGCGCTACGCGCTGGCGGAGGGAGGGCTGGAGCGACTCCGCGCGGCGCCATTCCCGGTGCTGGTGCTGACCGCGGTGCCACCCTGGTGGCTGCCGGCGCCCCTGGCCGCGCTGGTCGGCATGTCGGTGTACTCCCTGGAGCGACAGTTTCGCCACGGGAAACTGCACCCCTCGTCGGGACGCGCCCTCGGATTTCGTCCCCGGGCGTTCGACCTGCGGCAGTGTGAGACTCCCGACGACATCATCGATATCGTGTTGGCGTCCTCCGCCACGCCGCCGTTTACCCCGATCGGCCGATGGCACGGGCAGGCGCTGCTCGACGGAGGACTGGTGGACAACGCGCCGGCCTTCCTGGCCGACGGGATGTCGGGAGTGCGACGGGAGCTGGTGCTCCTCACGCGTCCCTATCCGATCGGGTCGGTGGGCCGGAAGGGAATCCGGTGGTATCTCTCTCCCAGCGAGCCGGTGCCGATTTCCCGCTGGGAATACACTCGACCCGATCTGGTGGAAGCCACGATTGCTCTGGGCGACCGCGAGGCCGGGCGCCGCGAGGCCGAACTCTCGGAGTTTCTCAATGACAAATGAGCTGCCCACGCTGGAGCCCGAGGTCTTCCGGCGCCAGGCCCATCAGCTGGTCGATTGGATGGCCGATTATCTGCGTCGGGTCGGCACGCTGCCGGTTCAGCCGTCGGCGCCGCCGGGAGCCGTGCGCTCGCAGCTTCCCGCCGAGGCGCCCGACCGGCCCGAAGGGTTCGAACGAATCATCCGGGATTTCGAGGCGATCATCATGCCCGGAATGACCCACTGGGGGCATCCCCGGTTCTTCGCCTACTTCCCCGCCAACAGCAGCCCGCCGTCGATCCTGGCGGAGATGCTGACGGCCACCCTGGGCGCGCAGTGCATGTCCTGGAACACCAGTCCCGCCGCCACCGAGCTCGAGCAGGTCACGATGGACTGGCTGCGGAAGCTGGTCGGACTGCCCGACGCCTTCACCGGCGTCATCCAGGATACGGCGTCCACCGCGACGCTGGTCGCGCTGATCACGGCGCGAGACGAGGCCCTGCGCCGTCATGACGCCAAGGCGCCGGGAGCGGATCCGAGGAGGCACGGCGAGCCCCCCGTCTCGATCGATCGGCTCACTGTGTATGCGTCGGAGGAGGCGCACTCGTCGGTAGCCAAAGGGGCGAGGATGGCCGGGTTCGGTCCCGATCGGGTCCGGGCAATCCCCGCGGACGATCGGTTCGCGATGCGGGAGACGTTGCTGGCGACAGCGATCGAAGCGGACCGCAAGGCCGGCCTGATCCCCGCGTGCGTCGTGGCGACCGTGGGCACCACCTCCACCACCGGCATCGACCCGGTACCCGCGATCGCGGCGATGTGTCGCCGGGAGTCGATCTGGCTCCACATCGACGCGGCGTGGGGCGGCAGCGCCGCGATTCTTCCCGAGATGCGGTGGATCTTCGAGGGAGCCGATCAGGCGGACAGCCTGGTGTTCAACCCGCACAAGTGGATGCTGGTCAATTTCGACTGTACCGCCTACTTCGTGCGCGACCGGGACGCCCTGCGTCGCTCCTTCGCCACCTCGCCGGCTTTCCTCAAGGCCGAGCACGACGACCGGGTCGTGAACTACCGGGACTGGGGGATTCAGCTGGGCCGGCGCTTTCGCTCGCTCAAGCTCTGGTTCGTGATCCGTACCTACGGTGTGGACGGCATTCGCGCCATGATTCGGGAACATATCCGGCTGGGCCGGCTCCTCGCGGAGTGGGTGGAGCAGGATGGGCGTTTCGAGCTGATGGCGCCTGCGCCGCTGGCCCTGGTGGTGTTTCGATATTTGGGCGAGGATGCCGGGAAAGGGGGAGTCCCCGGTGGGGAGCGGGAGATCGACACGCTCAACGAACGGCTCCTGCAGCGCCTCCATGCCGGCGGGCGAATCATGCTGACCCAGACTCGCGCCAAGGGCAAGTATGCCATCCGGCTGGCGCTCGGCCACCTCACCACCCGCGAAGAGGACGTGCGAAGCGCCTGGGAAACCATTCGTTCGGCGGCGGCGGAGCTGGAAGACACCGGCGGCGCCGGCTCAGGGAATCAGGGCCGAGGCGAGTAAGGGAGGCGCCGTGCCGGCGGCTTCGAGCAGCGCCGCCTTGAGGTAACGCCCGGTGTGGGAGGCCTTGCAGGCCGCGACCTGCTCCGGCGTTCCCTGCATGACGATCTTGCCGCCGTCGTTGCCGGCCTCGGGACCCAGGTCGATGACCCAGTCGGCGCGTTTGATGACGTCGGTGTGGTGTTCGATCACCAAAACGGTGTGTCCGGCATCCACCAGGCGATCCAGCACCTGCATCAGGACCCGGACGTCGTCGAGGTGCAGGCCGGTGGTGGGTTCATCGAGCAGATAGAGTTTCCGGCCCTCGCGCTTGCCGGCCCGGGCGAGCTCCCGCGCGATCTTGAGTCGCTGGGCCTCTCCGCCCGAGAGGGTGGTCGCCGGTTGGCCCAGGCGCAGATACCCCAGTCCCACCTGCTGCAGCTGCCAGAGCGACGCGCCCAGCTTGGGCTGATGCCGGAACCGGGTGATGGCCTCGTC
Source organism: Gemmatimonadales bacterium (assembly GCA_036006105.1). Taxonomy (GTDB): domain Bacteria; phylum Gemmatimonadota; class Gemmatimonadetes; order Gemmatimonadales; family GWC2-71-9; genus JABFSM01. Next base: position 25,201 of record DASYPZ010000230.1, read on the forward strand.
GACGGTCCATTGCAGCACGTCGTGGATCGAGACCCCGTTGATTCTGACCTCGAGCACCTCCCGCTTGAACCGGGTTCCGCCGCAGGCTTCGCAGGGGACGTAGACATCGGCGAGAAACACCATCTCCACCAGCACCGACCCGGCGCCCTCGCACTGCTCGCAGCGACCGCCCGGCAGATTGAAGGAGAAGGTGGCCGGGGTGTACTTGCGCTGCCGCGCCAGCGGCTGGGCGGCGTAGAGCTCGCGGATCTCGTCGAACGCCTTGATATAGGTGATCGGGTTGGACCGGGGGGAGCGTCCGATCGGCGATTGATCGACCAGGACCACGTCCTTGAGATGCTCCCATCCCGTGAGTGACGCCACGGCCCCGACGGGCTCACCCAGGTGCGACTTCGCCGAGTGCCCGCCGTGGAGCCGGGCCTCCAGATTCCGGTACAGGACGTCATGGACCAGGGTGCTCTTTCCGCTCCCGGAGACGCCGGTCACCGCGGTCAGCGTGCCCAGCGGGATATCGGCAGCGACGCTGCTGAGGTTGTGAAGGGACGCACCCCGAATCCGGATCCACAGCGGGCCGGTCGGACGCCGGGCGCTGGGAACTCCGATGCGTTTGGCGCCGGTCAGGTACTCACCCGTGAGTGTGTTGGTGGCGGTGGTCACCGGTCCCGCGTAGACCACATGTCCCCCATGTTCGCCGCTGCCCGGGCCCAGCTCCAGCATGAAATCGGCGTGCCGGATGGCGGCCAGGTCGTGCTCCACCACCAGCACCGAATTGCCTCCATCGCGCAAGCGCCGGAGCAGGGCCAGCAAGCGGTCGGTATCGCGGGGATGGAGTCCGACCGAGGGCTCGTCGAGCACGTACATCGCGTCCACCAGCCGGGCGCCCAGCGCGTTGGACAAGGCGATCCGCTGCGCCTCCCCGCCCGAAAGGGTCCGGGTCTGGCGGTCCAGGGTGAGATAGCCCAGTCCGACGTCGAGCAGGAATTCCACCCGGGCGGACAACTCTTCCATGACGTGGGCCCCGACCTCCCGCGCCGATCCGGCCAGCGGAAGGGCCCGGAGCCAGTGGGCGAGCTCGCCCAGTGGCAGCGCGGCGACGTCCGCAATGGTCTGTCCCGCCAGGCGAACCGCCCTGGCGTGCTCGTTCAAGCGGGTGCCGCCGCACGCCGGGCAGACCTTGGCCAGTTGATACTGGCGGAGGAATACCCGGATGTATTGCTTGTAGCGCTTAGCCTCGAGCCCCTTGAGGAAGGGGAATATTCCCAGGGACCGGCCGGTCTTGCCGTGGAGGAGCTCGCGGCGGACCGGCGCCTTGAGGGAACCCCACGGCTTGGCGGGGTCGGCGCCCAGCTTGCGCGCGGTGTCCAGGAGGAGTTTCCGCCTCGCTTCGTAGCGGGGCTTGGTCCAGGGATCGATGGCGCCTTCGACCAGACTTCGGGACGCATCCGGCACGATGAGCGACTCGTCGTACTCGAGCACCGCGCCGAAGCCATTGCAGCCGCCGCAGGCGCCGCGCGGGTTATTGAAGGAGAACAGCAGTGGAGTCTGGGCCACGGCGGGCGTGTCGCACGCGCTGCAGGCGAGGTGCTCCGTGAAGCGGAGCCGGCCCCCCTCGTGCAGCACGACGGCCACCCCTTCGCCTTCCGCAAACGCGAGGGCCACCGCTTCCGCCAGCCTCGTCTGGGCCGTGGCCGCCAGGCGATCGACCACCACCAGCACATCGGCGGCCTGGGTCAGGTCGGTCCCTTGCGGCAGTTCCTCCAGGTGGTAGTCTCTGCCATCGGCCACGACCCGGAGAAATCCCAGCGCCCGAAGGTTCTCCACCAGCGCCTGGTGGGTGACCCGGGCCGACTCGGGCACCGGGAAGGCCACGACCACCCGGGCGTCCCCCAGCTCCGCGATTCTCCCGACCGCCGAGGCGGTCGTGTCGCGGGCCACCGGGTGTCCGCACTTGCGGCAGAACGGCGTGCCGACGCGGGCAAACAGCAGCCGGAGGAAATCGTAGACCTCGGTGGCGGTGCCGACCGTCGAGCGGCTGGAGACGGTGGGATTGCGCTGCTCGATCGCGACGGCCGGGGCGATCCCCTCGAGGCGGTCGACCAGGGGCTTGGGCATCCGCTCGAGAAACTGCTTGGCATAGGTGGACAGCGATTCGATGTAGCGGCGCTGACCCTCGGCGTACAGCGTATCGAACGCGAGGCTGCTCTTGCCGGAGCCCGAGGGTCCGGTGATCACCACCAGACGGCGCCGGGGAAGATCGACGGTGATGCCCTTGAGGTTGTGCTGGCGGGCATTGACGATGCGCAACACGGAGTCGGCCACGCATGAAGAATAAGGGTACGGCGATTAGGTTAGAGGCCACATGGCAAAATTGCTGACCCCCCGGCTGCTCCGGCGAGGATTCGAGCTCTTTTTTCTCGCTTCGCTGATCGGATTCGGCGCCCTCCTTTACTACAGCAACAACCTCGAAGCCTTCCTCGCGGCCATTCCGCAGATCAAGTGGATCTGGATCCTGGCGGGGCTGGGGCTGGCTTCCATGGACTGGATCGGCGGTGGCCTCAGGCTCTGGGTGCTGGCGCGGGAAATCCACCCCAATCCTTCGTTCAAGGGTCTGGTGCTCGCCGGGGGCATGGGCGCCTGGGCGGCGTACCTGACGCCGCTGCAGTCCGGCAACGCGCCCATGACCATCTACACGATGAAGCGATACGGCATTCCGGTTCCGATCGCGCTGACCCTGGTGCTGATGTCCTTCGTGTCCACGGTCGCGTTCTTCGGGATCGCGGGGCCGATCGCGATTTTTTTCGGGGCGGGGAAGTCGCTCGGTCAGCACGGGGCGGTACTGGGGATCTCCCTCTATGATCTCTTCCTGGCCAGCCTCGGCATCTTCGTCTTTCTCTTCGGCGTCCTGATTGTCCTGGTCATCTGGCCCCGGGCGCTCCACGCGGTGCTCCGCCGGATCATCGGGTTCGTCGGCCGCCGGAGCGCCCGGGTCGCGGGGCGACTCAGCCATCTCGAGAAAGGCATCGACGAGGCCCGGGACGCCATGACGGCCTTCAACACCCCGCGGGGTTGGCTCGCCCTGCTCTGGGCGACCATCATCTCGGGTCCGTCCCACGCCAACAAGCTGTTGTCGGGATATGTGGCGCTGCGGGCCATCGGCATCGAGGTCCACTTTGTCGATGTGCTGCTCCTCCAGACCCTCATCACCTTTCTCCTGTACTTCTTTGCCCCGACTCCGGGCGGCTCGGGAATCGCCGAGCTGCTGTCCGCCGCCGTCATGTCGATCTACGTGCCGCGCCCCCTCACGGCGCTCTACACCCTGATCTGGCGTCTGATCATCAGCTATTTCACCATCGTGTTCGGGACCGTGGTCTTTTCCCATTGGGTGCGCCAGGGCCTCAAGGGGGTCGAAACCGACACCTCCGGACTGGCAATCGAGGAGCCGCCCGGTGCCTGACCGGTTTCCTTGCCACCCGGGCGACCGGAGCCTACGTTTGAGCGGACCGTGCCGCCGTGGAAAGTCGCAGCGGAATGCAGGATGGTGGGTAGAGAAACCGGACGTGGTATCTCGTGGCCCAGCCGACATTCTCACAATTCCCGAAGCTGATTGCCGGGTGGACGCTGTAATCGACGGGGTTCGGACCGCCCCGACGGTATCCCGCGCCCCCCTGGTTCGGGGGCGGGCATGAAAATGGGCGACGAGCCCGCGCCCCGACCCCGTGGTGGACTGGGGTCAGGCCGACTACAATGACGTTTCCCCGGACCCGAGGCCGAGTGGGAGCCATGCCACGTTACCGTCACACCAACAGGCCTGGAACCCCAATGGTCCTGCTCCTCGCCTCTCTCTGCCTCGGCTGAGCCATGCGGATTTCCTGCGCGGGCAATACGGACGTGGGTGTCGTCCGGTCGGGGAACGAAGACAGTTTCCTCCTTGATTGCGCCAAGGGGCTGTTCATCGTGGCGGATGGCATGGGCGGCCACGCCGCCGGCGAGGTGGCCAGCGAGATGGCGGTGCACATCGTGGCCAAGGAACTGGGAAGCCTTCGCGGGCTGTCGGACGGAGAGGCCGCGGCGCGTATGCGGAGCGCCATCCGGAAGGCCAACGCCGCGATTTTCGACCGGACCCTCGCCGAGCACGACAAGCGCGGCATGGGAACCACCACCACCGTCATGGTGCTCTTTTCCCGCCGGTACCTCATCGGACAGGTGGGAGACAGCCGGGCCTACCTGCTCCGTGAAGGAGAGCTGCTCCAGCTCACCAAGGATCACAGCTACGTCCAGGAGCAGGTGGACGCCGGGCTGCTGACCCCCGAACAGGCCCGGACCCATCCGTACAGCAACGTGATCACCCGCTGCGTGGGCGCCAACGAGGATGTGGCGCCCGATGTCTATTTCGGAAATTTGGAGCAGGGGGACGTGGTCCTGCTGGCATCGGATGGGTTGACCGGCATGCTCGAGGACAACCAGATCGCCACCATCATGGGCGCCGAGGACAACCCCGAAGGAGCGGTCAACAAGATGATCGCCGACGCCAATCGCCGGGGCGGCCTGGACAACATCACGGCCATCGTCGTGCGGGTCGACGCGACCGATCCCCATACCGGCGAGATGCCGGCGAGCAGGTCCGCCTGAGGATTCCATGACCAACCCGAAGCTGCTGCTCTTCCTCGCCCTCGGCGTGGTGGCCCTGGTGTACCTGGTGTCCTGGGGCCGGGCACTTGCCGCCGGGCGGGCCCAGGGGAACGGTGCCGCGGTGCCGTCACTCCTCGAGTCCGGCATCGGGTTCGTGACCAACTTCTTCGATACGCTCGGGATCGGGTCCTACGCGCCGACCACGGCGCTGTTCCGCTTCTTCAAGCTGGTGCCCGACGAGAAGATTCCCGGAACCCTGACCCTGGGGCACACTCTCCCCACCATCGTACAGTCGTTCATTTTCATCGCCATCGTCCAGGTGGATTTCATCACGCTCACGCTGCTGATCCTGGCGTCGATCGTCGGGGCGTGGCTGGGAGCGGGCGTGGTCGCCAAGTGGCCGAAGCGGAACATCCAGATCGGCATGGGTCTGGCCCTGGTGGCCGCCGCCGGCTTGTTCCTCATGGCGAATCTCGGCATCGTGGCCGGGGGCGGAACCGCGACCGGACTGTCAGGCGCACGGCTCGTCTTCGGCCTGGTCGGCAACTTCATTCTGGGAGCCCTGATGACGCTGGGGATCGGGCTCTATGGTCCCTGCCTCATCATGATCAGCCTGCTCGGGATGGAACCGCGGGCCGCGTTTCCCATCATGATGGCCAGCTGCGCCTTTCTCATGCCGGTGGCCGGGGTCAAGTTTTCGAAAGAACAGGCCTACCGGGCCCGCCCGGCGCTCGGGCTTGCGGTCGGCGGCATCCCGGCGGTGCTGATCGCCGCGCTGATCGTGAAATCGATGTCGCTGGTCGCGGTTCGCTGGCTGGTGATTGTGGTGGTGCTCTATACCGCCGTCGGGCTGCTCCGGTCGGCGTTCTCGACCCGGGCCGAACCGGTGACCTGAGGGCCGAACGGCGGGTGGTTAACCGGTCGCCCCTTGACAATACATGTTATGACATGTAATTTGATGCCATGCCGAGCCGCCTGGAATCCGAGCTGAAGCAGGCCCGCCCCTTCGCCCGAAAGAGCGAGGAGGCACTGGTGAGCATCATGCGGACGGCGGCCATCCTGGACCATGTCTTCCAGGACGGCCTCCGGGCCTTCGGGATCACGCCCACGCAGTACAACGTGCTGCGGATCCTCAGGGGGGCCGGCAAGGATGGGCTCTGCGGCCGGGAAATCGGCGAGCGACTGGTGTCCAAGGTGCCGGACGTTTCGCGGCTGCTGGACCGCATGGAAGACCTGGGCCTGATGACCCGGGAGCGGGATCCGGATGACCGGCGCCATGTGACCGCCCGGGTCACACCGAAGGGGCTCAAGATTCTGATCGATGCCGAGCCGACGCTGCGCACCATCGAAGAGCGGCACACCGGGACGCTGAGCGCCGGCGAGCTCAAGGACCTGGTCGAGGCGCTGGATGCGGTGCGGACGTCGCAGCGTTGACGGTTTTGGTGCGGACCAATAGGTGTTATAACAGTAACAGTTAGAACCTTTATTCTGGAGATATACCATGTCTGACTTTTCATCTCTCGCCACCCTGACCGTAGGGCTGCTGCTCGCCCGCCTGGTCTTCGGCCTCGCCATGGCGGCCCATGGCGCCCAGAAGCTGTTCGGCTGGTTCGGCGGCTA